>JAESTV010000132.1 GCA_016763475.1 Roseicyclus sp. | reverse complement strand
TGCCGCCTTCATCCAGCAATCCCGACAACGAGTGGATCATCGAGGTTTCCAGCGCCTCGGACGCTGACAGCGGCGGTAAAATCCCCGGCAGGCGCGCGGCGAGCATGCTTTTGCCGGAGCCGGGGGAGCCGACCATCAGCAAGTGGTGACGGCCTGCTGCCGCGATTTCCAGTGCGCGTTTGGCGCGTTCCTGGCCGCGTACATCGGACAGGCATTTGATCCCCGGATCTGCGGCAACTTCCCCTGGCACGGCAGGTTCCAGCGGCGATCGGTCGGTGAGGTGAGCGATCAGATCGGCTAAGGATGCGGCGGCGAAAACCGGCGTCGCGCCGACCCACGCGGCTTCGGCCCCGCAGCCCTGAGGGCAGAGCATGGTGCGGCCATCTTCCCCCGCTGCGAGGGCGGCGGAGAGCGCACCCAGGACGGGCACAAGGCGGCCATTCAGCGACAACTCCCCTAACGATAAGGCGCCTTCAACACGCTCTTTCGGCAGCACCCCCAACGCCGCGAGAAGCGCCAACGCGATAGGCAGATCGAAGTGAGACCCCTCTTTTGGCAGGTCCGCAGGTGACAAGTTCACCGTGATCCGGCGCGAGGGCAGGGCGATGGCCATGGCTTGCAGCGCGGTGCGCACCCGTTCGCGGGCTTCGGACACCGCTTTGTCGGGCAGGCCGACGATGGCGAAGCCGGGCAGGCCCGCCGTTATCGCGCACTGAACCTCGACCCGGCGGGCGTCCAACCCTTCGAAGGCCACGGTATGGGTGAGAGCAACGGCATCTGGGCTGGCGGCTTCGAACATGGCACCAGCCGTACCGCGCTTGTGGTTAGCGAAAGGTTAATGCGGCCCGCAAAACCTTAACCGTGAAGCCTACCCGAATGTCGGAAACGCGATCCGGTCCAGTGGGGCCATGTCGTAGACCGCGACCTCTGCATCTTCCACCAGCCCTTCCGCACGCCAGCCAAGGAACGCGGGGTGGGTTGTCAGCGCCTTTGCATAAGTTGCCACGGTATCGGACATCGGCAGAGCGTAGGTCAAAAGCCGGGTGACAACCGGGGCGTAGTAGGCATCAACCATAGAAAACGCACCGTAAAGGAACGGCCCGCCGGAGCGGTTGAGGGCGCGGGTAAAGATCTGCTCAACCCGTGCGACATCAGCGAGGACACCCTCGGACGGCTGGAACCCCACCCAAGCGGTGCGCAGGTTCATCGGGCAGGCAGCGCGCAGGGCGGTGAAGCCAGAGTGCATCTCAGCCATGATGCTCAGGGCCTCGGCGCGGGCCACGGGATCAGCGGGCAGGAGGCCGCGATCGGGGAAGGCGTCAGCCAGATGCCACGCAATGGCGATGGATTCCGTGAGCATCCCGCCCTCGGGTGTGCGCACGGCCGGGACGGTTCTGTGGGCACCAAACGCTGCCACGTCATCGTAGAAGCTGTCGCCGTAGATCACCGTTTTGTGGACATTCACCGGGATATCGAACGGGGCGAAAGCCAGCCATCCCCTGAGGGACCAGCTGGAATAGGACTTTTGTCCGATGAGAAGATCATATGCCATGGGAGCACTTAGGAGCGGCTTGGCGTGTGGGTCAATTGAAAGGCGGTGATGGGGGGCATCACGGAGCGTGATTAACCGCCGCAAGGTGCCAGCCGGAGCTGTCCAGTCTGAGCTCGGAGACTGAGAGTGGGTCAATCTTCTGGGACAGCATCTGTTTCGGTGTTTGCCCTGTGGTCGCTGCGATCTGGCACAGGATTGCACCGAAATGAGCCACCACGATCAGGTCACCCTGGTGGGTGGTCATGTGGGTCTGCACGGCTGCGGTGACGCGGGTTGTCACCTGGTTCCAGCTTTCGCCACCGGGGGGGGTGACGTCACCCGGATCCTCCCAGAACGCGCGGCTGAGGATCGGGTCACGGGCCCCCACAACGTCAAACCCCAAGCCATCCCATTCGCCGAAGTCAAACTCACGCAGGGCGCGGTCATGGGGCAGGCGGCGGCGGCTTCCGGCAATCGCATCTGCCGTGGCGACGCAACGTTTGAGGTCCGACGAGATGATCGGCGCGTCGTCGGGCAGCCAGTCCCGCATCCGTGCCACGGCGGCAATGTCCGACAGATCAGCGGGCACATCGCGCCAGCCGGTGAAGACACTTTGGTGGGTTGGCCCGTGGCGGATCAGGAACAGACGCCTCATGACAGCCTCACCGCTGGCTCACCACGGATCATCGACCTCATCCAGTTGCGGTTGGCCTTTAAGGACCTGCGGCAGGCCAGCGATCACGTGGACCACCAGATCGGCCTCAGCCGCGAGGCGTTGGTTCACCACGCCCTGAGCGCGCTGGAAGGCGCGGGCAAGATCATTCGCGGGCACCACACCGCCGGAGACATCGTTGCTGACCAGCACCACAGGCGCGCGGATCTGCACCAGAATGTCGAGGAGCAGATCAAGCTCCTCCTCCCAATCGCCATCATCAATCATCAGGTTGGTCAGCCAGAACGTCACACAATCCACCAGCGCCACTTCCCCCGCCTCAATCTGGGTCAGGGCAACGGCTGTTTCATGGGGGGCCTCAACCGTGCGCCAGCCCTGTCCGGCGCGCCGGGCGCGGTGGGATGCGATTTTCTCGTTCATTTCGCCGTCATGGGCCTCGGCTGTCGCGATGTAGACCTTGGCCAGCCCGCATTGGCGCACCATGCGCTCAGCGAAGGCCGACTTGCCGCTGGACGCGCCACCAAGGACAAGGCTGAGGGGGGGCAGACGCAATGTGATGTCCTGATGAATGATCCAAACGATTGGCCCCTGCGTACCACAAATGAACAGGTGGTAAACACGTGTGTCGGTGGAACAAGAAGGCCGGAGGGAGCCGCAATGGCATGTGATATGGGGGGAGATTGGACCCTGACCCGCCGAGCGATGAAGACGGAAGGGCTGGATGCGTTGGCCGAAATGCTGCTGGCTTAGGTGTGGCGTGATGATGGCTGCGAAGGTCAAACGTTACGGCGTGACGACAATTGACCTGATCCAAGACACGGGCCTGAGCCTGGGCCTGTTGAAAGCTGCCGACAAGTTGGACCGCAACCGAGTGTGGACCGGATCTACCTCATCCCGGAAATCCCTGTTTTTCAATATGCGCCGGGTTCGGGCGCGGTTTGAGTGCGACGCTGGCGGTGGGTGAGGCGCTGGACCGGCACCAGCTGCGCCAGATGGTTGCTACCGAAGCTGGCGCGCCGTTGCATGATGTGGAGATGATGGAGGGCCGCCTTGCCGCGTCCGGTTTTTCGTTGAAGGCCGCGCAATCCGCTGAGGATGAGGGCCGCGAATGGATCGACGCGCTGGAAGATGAGGGCGCGCAGGCGGCAGCGTTTGGCAAGGTGCGCAAGACAGTAGAGGCGCAGTTGACGGGAGAGCGGTTGTTCCTTGCGGTGTGAATCCCGGCGCGCCGTCTGATGTGTTCCATGCCCAAGCTGGCGCGGGGTGCGCCCTTACAACTTCACGTGTGGTCCCCATATGCTGGCCATGGCCAGCCGCAAAACGCACCGAATAATCAACGCCGTAGCCCTTCTTGCTGGTGGCGTATGTGTGTCAGCCGTCCTGGCTTTCGGCAGTCTGATGGCAGCACCAGCCCTCGCGTTTCCCCATTCAGCGGGGGACGGCCGGATCATGTTTCATTCCACTGAGCCCTTGGCGCAAGATGCCGCCCTTCGGGTGGCGGCGGCGGCATGGGCCGCGTTGCAGGACACTCCTCTTGGGGCGCCAGATCACCAGATCGACATCTTTGTCACCGGTGGCCGCGGGTGGCGGCACTGGCTGTTCTTTCGACCTGCGCCCTGGGCCGGTGGCCTGACATACCCGTTCCTTTCGCAACGCAATGTCTTCCTGCGTGAGGTTGATCTGGAGGCAGGTCAACTGCTGTGGGCGGGTGAGCCGGTTTCTGACCCGCGTGACCTGACGTATTACCTTGTCCACGAGATCACACATCTGCGCCATGCAGCGGTGGCTGGCCGGTTGAGCATGGTCATGACACCGCGATGGATCAGGGAAGGGGTGCCTGATGTGGCGGCGCTGGGGCTTGCGGATGGGGACTTGATCACCCGCGCGATGGCGGGTGATGAACTGGGCCGCGACAGCTTCGGATCTTACCCCTCGGAACGGGTTTGTGTGACGCTGGTGTTGGCGCGGCCGGGTATGGATATGGCCGGTTTGCTGGCGCTTCGCTCCGGAATGCACGCGCCGACAAATTGCCCGGCATTGCCAATCCCGGATTCCGATTGAAGGGCAGGGGCCGCGCGCCTAACCTGCTTCGGGAGACTATGGCGGGGCCAAACATGCTGACCAATAAGCGCATTCTTCTGATCATTGGCGGCGGCATCGCCGCTTTCAAATCGCTCGACCTGATCCGTCGGTTGCGCGATCAGGGGGCAAGCGTGACCCCGGTGCTGACCCGTGCGGCAGAGGAATTTGTGACACCTCTAAGCGTGTCCGCATTGGCGGCTGCAAAAGTGTACCGCGATCTGTTTGATCTGACCGATGAGGCCGAGATGGGCCATATCGAGCTGTCACGCGCTGCGGATCTGGTTGTCGTCGCCCCCGCCACGGCGGATCTGATGGCGAAGATGGCCCATGGCCATGCCAACGATCTGGCCTCAACCCTTCTGATGGCAACCGACAAACCCGTGCTGATCGCGCCTGCGATGAATGTGCGGATGTGGGAACACGCCGCGACAAGGCGGAATCTGGCGACCCTGCAAGGTGACGGAGTACTGGTGGTGGGGCCGGATCAGGGCAACATGGCGTGTGGTGAATATGGGCCGGGGCGGATGTCGGACGTGCCTGATATCATTGGTGCGGTGGCGGCTGCGCTAAGGAACGGCCCGCTAAAAGGCCGCCATGTGATTGTGACCTCTGGCCCGACCCATGAGCCGATTGACCCGGTGCGCTACATTGCCAACCGATCCTCCGGGGCGCAGGGCACGGCATTGGCTGTCGCGCTGCGGGACCTCGGCGCGCGGGTCAGTTTTGTGACCGGTCCGGCTGACGTGCCGCCGCCGGGGGGCGTCGATGTGATCGCAGTGGAAACTGCGGCTGAGATGGAACAGGCCGTGGCCGCGGCTTTGCCTGCGGACGCGGCGGTGTTTGCCGCCGCAGTGGCCGATTGGCGGGTGCTGAACGCCAGTGGGTCAAAGATGAAGAAAGACGCGTCCGGCAATGCACCGGCTTTGGAATTTGCCGAGAATCCCGACATTCTGGCGGGCGTCTCGCAGTTGAGCGCCGGGCGCCCCGGTCTGGTTGTGGGCTTCGCGGCTGAAACCGACGATGTGGTGGCCAATGCAACCGCCAAACGTTTGCGCAAGGGCTGTGATTGGATTGTGGCCAACGATGTCTCTCCGTCGACGGGGATCATGGGGGGGGACGAGAACGCAATTATCCTGATCTCGGATGCGGGCGCGGATGTCTGGCCTCGGATGCCAAAGGCGGAGGTTGCCCGGCGGTTGGCCCAGCGCATTACAGATGCGCTGGACGGGGGTTGAGCAGACGGGGGTTGAGCAGACGGGGGCTGAGCAGACGGATGCGCTGGACGGGGGCTGAGGTGGCGGGGTTTTTCGGCATTGGTGAAAAGGTGATTGGGTGGACATGGCGATCTTGATCGAGGTGGTGCAAGAGGATTGGGCGGATTCCGCCATGGACTTGCCGGAATATGCCACGGCGGGGGCTGCCGGGGCCGATCTGCGTGCAAACTTCGCTTTGGCTGATCGCGCCGGGCTGGTGATAGAGCCGGGCGCACGGGTATTGGTGCCAACCGGCCTGCGCGTGGCGATCCCGGACGGGTTTGAGATGCAGATACGGCCCCGCTCCGGGTTGGCGTTGAAACACGGGGTGACCCTGGCCAATGCACCCGGCACAATCGACGCCGATTATCGCGGGCCGTTGGGGGTGATTTTGGTGAACCTCGGGGCGGAACCGTTCACGGTGGAACATGGCGCGCGGATTGCGCAGGCGGTTGTCGCACCTGTGGTGCGGGCGCGGTTTGAGGTGGTGAAGGGCCTGCCCGACTCGGTCCGGGGTGCGGGGGGCTTCGGCTCCACGGGAACCGGCTGATGGTGTTTGTGCTGATCATTGCGGGTGTGTTGTGGGGCATCGGCCATTGGATGAAAGTGCCCGTTGCCGCACGCTTGAAGATGCTGGCGTTGCTTTACGTGGCGGTGTTGGCGGTACAACTGGCGTTTCCGGAAGGCCATTTTTTACGGGTGTTGACCGGCGGCTCTGTTGCGGTGTGGCTGCTGTTGGGCGCGGGGCTGGTGATGGTGTTGGCTTACCGCGCGATATTGGGCCGGTTGCGGGGGCGAGCAGAGGTGTTGGACGCGGCGCGCACCGCAGATGCTCCGGTATCGGCGGGGTCGTTTTCCGATGTGGAACTGGAGCGCTATGCGCGCCACATCACGTTGCCCGATATTGGCGGCGGCGGGCAGGTGGCCCTGAAGAACGCCCGCGTATTGGTGGTGGGGGCGGGGGGCCTTGGCTCACCTGTGTTGCTGTATCTGGCGGCGGCAGGGGTTGGCCGGCTTGGGGTGATCGACGCCGACGTGGTCAGCTTGTCGAACCTGCAACGGCAAGTCATCCACACCGATCTGCGTATTGATATGGCAAAAGTGTTCTCGGCTGAGGCGGCGATCCGCGGGTTGAATCCCCATGTGGATGTTCGCCCCTATAACCGCGCCCTGAGCGAAGACATCGCGCCGGCGCTGTTTGGCGAATATGACCTGATCCTTGATGGCACCGACAGTTTTGCGGTGCGTGACATGGTGAACCGGGCCGCTGTGGCGGCGGGGCGGCCTTTGATCGCGGGTGCGATCTCGGCGTGGGAGGGGCAGGTGACGGTGTATGATCCCGCAGGTGGCGCTCCGTGTCTGGCGTGTATTTTTCCGCAGGCCCCCGCGCCGGATCTGTCGGCGACCTGCGCAGAGGCCGGAGTGGTGGGGGCGTTGCCGGGTGTAGTGGGCTCGATGATGGCGCTGGAGGCGGTCAAGGAGATCACCGGCGCAGGGGAAGGCTTACGTGGCCGAATGCTGATTTACGACGCGCTCCACGGGGAAACCCGGATGATTGTGGTGAAACGCCGCGCCGATTGCGCGGTTTGTCGCGAGGTGTCGCCGCGAGTGGGGTTGGAGGCGGGCCGTGGGCGCGCCATAGTGGCAGACAAATAACAGGGAGCTAGACTTATGACTCGTTTTACGACTCGTGTTTTTACTGCGGCGCTGGCCGTTTTGATGCCATTTACGGCCGCCGCTGACGGGCATTTGCCTGATCTGGGTGGGCAGGAAATTGTTGTGGTGACGGAAAACGCTTACCCGCCGTTGCAGTTCATTGACCCGGTGTCGGGCCTCGCCATCGGCTGGGAATATGACGCGTTGGAGATCCTGGCCGAGCGCTTGAATTTCACCCCGGTTATCCAGAACATCAGCTGGGATGCGATGATCCCTGCGGTGGCGGATGGCCAATACGACATGGGTATGACCGGGATAACAATCCGGGAAGATCGCGCCGAGCAGGTGGATTTCAGCGCACCTTATATGGTCAGCCAGATGCGGATGTTGGTGGCGGCGGGTGAGACGCGTTTCACCGATGCTGAGAGTTTTGCGGCGGATGAGGACCTGCTGATCGGCACGCAGGCGGGCACCACGCCGTTTTATGTGGGCGTTTATGACGTGCTGGACGGAGATGAGGCCAATGCGCGCCTTGTGTTGCTGGAGACCATTCCGGGCGCGATCCAGGCGTTGCTGACCGGGGACGTCGACACGGTGTTGGCGGACAGCGCCGGTGGGCAGGGGTATGTCAACGCCAACCCGGACCGGTTGCAGATGCTTGGCGAGGCGCTGGGAACCGAAGAGTTTGGCTTCATTTTCCCTAACGAAAGCCCATTGGTTGCCGCGATTGATGCGGGCCTTGAGTCGATGCGCGAAGACGGCACTCTGGCCGAGTTGGACACGCGATGGTTCGTTGATTACGTTCTGGGCGAATGATTTAGGCAGGCGCGCCGGAGTGATCCCGGCGCGCCGCTATTGATGCTGTCCCCCTCCCCTCAAGACAATGATTTCCCCTGGTGGCTTGTCGCATTGGCAGGGCTGGCTGCGTTTGCCCTGTGGCGAGTGCTGACGGAAGATATTTATCTTCAGGTCCTTTCGACCCTGCGGCGCGGCGTCTGGGTCACGGTGATGGTAACGTTGGTGGGGTTCGCCATGGCAAGCGCCGCGGGGTTGGGGCTGGCGTTGATGAGCCTGACGCGTAGCCTTGTGTTGCGCCAGATTGCGCGGTTTTACATCGAGGTCGTGCGTGGTGTGCCGATCATCGTGTTGCTGCTTTATGTGGCGTTTGTTTTTGCGCCAGCGTTTGTGGGCGGGTACAATTGGGTCGCTGAGAATGTGGGTTTTAGCGAGATCCGGACTCGTGATTTTCCATTGCTCTGGCGGGCCGTTATCGCATTGGCAGTGGGATATTCGGCGTTCATTGCAGAAGTGTTCCGGGCCGGTTTGCAATCAGTCGACCCGGGCCAGATAGAGGCCGCAAATGCGTTGGGATTGAACCGGTGGAACCGGTTTCGCCATATCGTGTTTCCACAAGCAATCCGCACAATCTTGCCCCCCTTGGGGAATGATTTTGTGGCAATGGTGAAAGATTCGTCACTGGTGTCTGTGCTTGGTGTGATGGATGTGACGCAGTTGGGGAAGGTCACGGCGGCGTCAAATTTTCGATATTTCGAGACCTATAACGTGGTGGCGATGATCTATCTGACAATAACTGTGACGTTGTCGTTGTTGTTGCGCCGATTGGAGCGACGCATGCGGCAGGGGGACCGGCGTTAGGGGGGCAGGTCGGTGGCGGGTTCGGCTTCGCCTCACCCGCGGTGGCTCACTTCGTTCGCGATTGGGGGCGCTGCCCCCTTTCCCCCCGGGATATTGATGGCAAATGGAAGACCGGGGGTGGTGGCGCGGCGGATTGGACATATGTGTGGGGAAAGGAGATTTGCCGATGACCAATGTGCTGCTTGAGACCTGGGATACGCCGTTTGAATTGCCGCCATTTGGGCAAATTTCCGATGAAGATTTTGGCCCTGCAATTGAGGTTGCTCTGGATGCAGGTCGCGCGGGGGTGTTGGCGATCGCGCAGCAGGCGGAGGCGGCGACGTTTGAGAATACGATTGAAGCGTTGGAGCTGGCGGATGGTCTGTTGGACCGGGTGGCCGGGGTGTTCTTCAACCTCGCAGGCGCGGACGCAACACCGGCACGGGAGGCATTGCAGCGCGAGTTTGCACCAAAATTTGCGGCGTACTCTTCGGAAATCACCAATAATACCAAGTTGTTCGCGCGGATTGATGATTTGTGGCGCGCCCGGGATGATTTGGGGTTGAGTGATGAGCAGGCGCGGGTGTTGCTTCTGACGCACCGGTCGTTTGTACGCTCGGGGGCGGCGCTGGAGGGCGCGGATGGCGCGCGGTTGACGGAGGTGAAATCTCGGCTAGCGGTGCTGGGCACGGAGTTCATGCAGAACCTTCTGGCGGATGAACGGGCGTGGTTCATGGGGTTGGCCGAGGGTGATCTGGCGGGATTGCCTGGGTTTGTTGTCGAAGCGGCCCGTGCGGCGGGGGAGGAGAAAGGCGCGGATGGGCCTGTTGTGACGTTGTCACGGTCGCTTATCGTGCCGTTTTTGCAGTTTTCGCCGCGTCGGGATTTGCGCGAAATTGCGTATCGGGCATGGGGCGCGCGTGGGGCCAATGGCGGCGAGACTGACAATCTGGGGATTGCCGCTGAGACGTTGGCGCTGCGCGAAGAACGGGCCAAGCTGTTGGGATATAAGAATTTTGCGGCCTACAAGTTAGAGACGGAGATGGCCGGAACGGCTGATAAGGTTCGTGAGTTGTTGATGGCGGTTTGGGCACCGGCGAAGGCTCAGGCAGAGGCGGATTCCGAGGTTCTGGCCGCAATGATGGCTGACGACGGGATAAATGGCCCGCTGGAGCCGTGGGATTGGCGCTATTATTCGGAGAAGCGCCGCAGCGCTGAACATGATCTGGATGAGGCGCAGTTGAAGCCCTACTTGTCGCTGGACGGGATGATTGACGCGGCGTTTGACTGTGCCAATCGGCTGTTTGGGCTGGAGTTCTCGGCCCTTGATGTGCCGCTGTATCACGCGGATGCGCGGGCCTGGGAGGTGACGCGGAACGGCAAACATGTTGCTGTTTTCATTGGAGATTACTTCGCACGTGGATCGAAACGGTCAGGCGCCTGGTGCTCTGCCATGCGCTCACAAAAGAAGCTGGGTGGGGACACGCGGCCGATTGTCGTGAACGTGTGCAACTTCGCCAAAGGTGAGCCTGCGCTGCTGTCATATGACGATGCGCGGACGTTGTTTCATGAGTTCGGCCACGCGCTGCATCAGATGTTGAGCGACGTGACCTATGGTTCGATCTCGGGCACATCCGTGGCGCGGGACTTTGTGGAATTGCCCAGCCAACTGTATGAGCATTGGCTGGAAGTCCCTGAAGTTCTTGAGAAATTTGCCATTCATGTGGAAACGGGGGAGGCAATGCCGAAGGCGTTGCTGGGCCGGCTTCTCAAGGCGCAGACCTATGATATGGGTTTCTCAACCGTCGAATATGTTGCCTCGGCCCTTGTGGATCTGGATTTTCATGACGGGGATGCTCCTTCTAACCCAATGGAATCGCAGAAGAAAACCCTTCAGGGTTTGGAAATGCCCCATGCAATCGGGATGCGGCACGCGACGCCACATTTTGCCCATATCTTCGCCGGGGACGGCTATTCCAGCGGGTATTACAGCTACATGTGGTCTGAAGTGATGGACGCGGATGCGTTCGCAGCCTTTGAGGAGGCGGGAGGACCGTTTGACCCAGAACTCGCCAAGGCATTGGAAACGCACATTCTTTCGGCAGGCGGTAGCCAGGAGGCTGACGCCTTGTATACGGCGTTTCGGGGCCGGATGCCGGGAGTTGAGGCGTTGCTGAAGGGGCGTGGGTTGGATCAGGTGGCGTAAACGGGTCGGCGACGTGGCGCGCCTGGCGCGACCGGCCCCGGCGCTATTGGCACCGGCGCTACTGGCCCGGCGATTGTACCAAACCGCGCCCAACTCGTCCCATATGGTACTTTAAGCCAAAGTGGCGCTTGCTGGCGGCCGACATCGGCTCAGTCGAAAGTTTCACCCGGATCCACACCCCAAAGGGCGCTGGCATCAACCCAACCGCGGTAGCCGCCAACCTCCAACAGACACCAATCCGGCACACATTCGTCTATCCGACCCGTCACGCCGACTTCGGCATGGGCACGAATGGCAGAGGTGGTATCGGGGCGGGCGTAGAGCGGCAACATGTCCTGTTCGACAATGGCGGAGCGCTCGCCGGACAGCAGTGCGTAGTGCATCCAGCCACCTGCACCATCGCGGTCCACGACGCGGCGCCAATGTCCGTGTTCGGCCACAATCATCATCGGCATGTGGCGGCGGGTGAAGACCCAGTCGATGCGGTGACTGCGCGATGGGCCGCGCCGTGCGTTGCCTTCGGTTGCACCCATGGTGACGTAGCGCGGGAGCGGGTAGCCGGTGACGGGGCCACGACGGCTTTCAGCCGCCGGGGCCTCAGCCTCGGCCCCAGCCTCGGCCCCAGCCTCGGATTGTGCAAGGACAGGTGTGGGAGCACCTGCCGCTGAAACAATGGCAAAAAGGCCAATCAGAAAGATCCGCATGGAATGACTGCCTCGATAACCGGCCCCGGATTCAGGGCCTGACGTGTCCTCAATCGTTCCCGCGATCTTGCGCCTCGGGTAACGATGGGAGAGTGTCACGGGTAAAGGTAAAAATCCACAATTCGGAGCAGGTAGATGCCAGGTCAGCGATTAAGTGTTGTCGTTACGCGACGGTTGCCGGAAGCGGTCGAGACACGGATGAGCGAATTATTCGACGTGGAACTGTGTGAAGATGACATCCCCATGGGCCGCAAGGAGCTGGTCGAAGCAATGGGGCGGGCGGATGTTTTGGTGCCGTGTATTGCCGATAAAATTGATGGCGGGATGCTGGGGCAGGCCGGTGACCGGCTGAAACTGATCGCGAATTACGGTGCCGGGGTGGACCATATTGATGTGTCCACTGCGCGCCAGCGCGGCGTGTTGATCAGCAACACACCTGGTGTGATGACGGACGACACTGCCGATATGGCGATGGCGCTGATCCTTGGCGTGTTGCGGCGCGTGCCTGAGGGAATGGCCACGATGCAGCAGGGCAATTGGGCGGGCTGGGCACCGACGGCGTTTATGGGCGGCCGGGTTGGCGGCAAACGGCTTGGCATTTTGGGCATGGGCCGAATTGGCCAAGCGGTCGCCAAACGTGCGGCGGCTTTTGGGATGCAGGTGCATTACCACAACCGGCGGCGGCTTCATGAGGATGTGGAAGCGGGGCTGGAGGCGACCTATTGGGAGAGCCTCGACCAGATGATTGCACGTATGGATGTGATGAGTGTCAATTGCCCGCACACGCCCAGCACGTTTCATTTGATGAATGCGCGGCGGTTGAAGTTGATGAAGCCGGAGGCGGTGATTGTGAACACCTCGCGCGGGGAAGTGATTGACGAGAACGCGCTGACCCGGATGTTGCGCAGCGGCGAAATTGCGGGGGCTGGGCTTGACGTGTTTGAGAAGGGCCGAGAAGTGAACCCGCGTTTGCGCGAACTGCCCAATGTGGTGTTGTTGCCCCATATGGGGTCCGCCACACGGGAAGGGCGGATCGAGATGGGTGAGAAAGTCTTGATTAATATCAAGACGTTCGCTGATGGGCACCGGCCACCGGATCTGGTTGTGCCGAGCATGTTGTGAGCCGTCCGGGTGATGCCGTAAGGGCGGAGCCTCCGCTACAGGCCACCTCAGTGGAGGAGGCCTCACGCCCTTTGTTGCGCGCGGAACGTGGTGGCGGCGGGGGCGGCGGGCGCGAGGGCGGCAAGG
>JAESTV010000131.1 GCA_016763475.1 Roseicyclus sp. | reverse complement strand
TGGCCACAAGCAGCGCAGGCTGACCCGTGGCTTAACCGACCATTGCGCGCAACCGCCGGGCTGCGCCTGCCGGACCGCGTTATCGGTCTGAGCGCCCATGATTTCCAGCAGGGCATCGCGGGTGGGGACGTCTGGCTCAGCCGTGCCAAACGTGATGATGAGACGGATACCGTCGCCGCCCGATGGCTGAACCGTCTGCTGAACCTGCTTGGCGGCGCAAGCGCTGAGGCGGCGCAGGCATTGGAGGATATGCGCAACCGGGGCCACGAATGGCTGGCTAGGGCTGAGGCACTTACAACACCCGAACACCGTGAACCGCCTGCCCCGCGCCCGGCCCCGGCGCCCCAGGGCACGGCGTGGTTGCCTTATCTGTCGGTCACAGATGTGGAGCGCCTGATCCGCGATCCCTATGCTATCTATGCCAGCCGTATGTTGCGCCTGCGCGCCCTTGATCCCCTGCGCGCCAGCCCCGATGCGCGCCTGCGGGGCAATGTGATCCACAACATCCTTGAACGCTTCGTGAAAGACACCAGCGCCGAGCTGCCCCCCGATGCTGATGCGCAATTCATGGCAATTGCCGAAGATATTCTTGCCAATGAAGCGCCCTGGCCCGCTGCCCGTCACCTATGGCGCGCCCGTCTGCAACGGCTGTTGCCTTGGTATTTGGCCCAGGAGGCCGAATTTCGTGAGGTCGCCAGCCCATGGGTCGTAGAGGAGGACAAGACATGGGAGGTTCCCGGCCTGTCCCTGACCTTGCGCGGCAAGGCGGATCGGATTGACCTGACAGACGACGGCCGGGTGGCGATTTACGACTACAAAACCGGCAATGTTCCCTCAGCGGATGAGGCCAAACACTTCAACAAACAGCTGATGTTGGAGGGGCTGATGGCCCGTGGCGGGGCATTTGCCGACCGTCCGCTTGATATCGCTCGGCTGGCATATGTGGGCCTCGGCACCAAGCCGGAGTTGCGCGACGAGCCGGTGGACGCTGCCGCACTTGATGAGGTTTTGGGCGGGTTACACACGCTGGTCACCCATTACCGGCAACCCCTTGTCGGCTTCCCGTCACGCCGCGCGGTGACAAACACCAGGTTTGACGGGACATATGATCACCTCGCGCGGCTTGGTGAATGGGATGAGACGATGGAGCCCGTGGTGATCCCCGTAGGCCATTCAGACGGAGGGCCTGACGATGGATGACGCAACCCTCGCCCAGAACCGCGCCGCTGATCCAGGCACCTCAACATGGCTTGGCGCAAATGCCGGGTCCGGCAAGACCCGTGTACTGACCGACCGGGTGGCGCGGCTTTTGCTGGATGGTGTGCCGCCCGAGCGCATTTTGTGCCTCACCTACACCAAAGCCGCCGCGATGGAGATGCAGAACCGCCTGTTCTCGCGCCTTGGCGAATGGGCGATGAAGGACGATGGCGACCTGCGCGCGGCTTTGGGCCAGATCGGCGTGCCGGCGGACCGCCTGAACGTTGATCTGCTGAACAACGCGCGCACTTTGTTTGCCCGCGCCATTGAAGCGCCGGGTGGGTTGAAGATTCAGACGATCCATTCGTTCTGTGCCTCGGTCCTGCGGCGCTTCCCGTTGGAGGCGCGGGTAAGTCCCGCCTTCACCGAGATCGACGAGCGGGTCCAGGCGCGGCTTTTGACGGACCTGCTGGATGAAATCGCCGAAACCGAAGATGGTCGCATAGCGCTCGATTTCATCGCGCCGCACCTGTCGGGGGATGACGGAGCCGTAACCCTGGCCCGCGCCGTTGCGGGCCGGGCCGAGGCCCTGACGCCGCCCTGGGATTGGGATGCGATCTGCGATTTTACCGGCATTGATCCGGGGCTGAGCGAGGCGCAGATCTGCGCGCAGGTGATGATGGGTGGAGAGGTGGATTTGGCTGCGCGAATCTTACCGCATCTGGACCCGGAAGGTCGCTCCACCGGGTCTGCGCACCGGGCATTGGCTAACGTGAATTGGAGCGCTCCAAGCCTTGCCGATTTGGCGCAATTAGAAGGCGCATTCTTATTTGGCCCAAAGACCAAGACGCCATTCGGGCCGAAGATCGACAAGATCGGCAATGCGGATGTCCGTGCGGCGATTGGTGACGCAATGGAACCGCTTAACGCCTTGATGGAGCGGATTGCCGACGCCCGCCCGCTTCGCACCGGGTTGCTGACCGCGCGGCGCACCCATGCGCTACATCAATTTGCGGCGACGTTCCTGCCCGCATATGCCCACGCAAAAGAGGCGCGGGGGTGGCTCGACTTTGATGACCTTATCGACAAGACGCGGGCTTTGCTGTCCGACAGCAAAGTTGCGCAATGGGTGCTGTTTCGCCTCGACGGCGGGATCGACCACATTCTTGTGGATGAAGCT
The DNA here is from genome assembly GCA_016763475.1 of Roseicyclus sp. Lineage (GTDB taxonomy): Bacteria > Pseudomonadota > Alphaproteobacteria > Rhodobacterales > Rhodobacteraceae > Gymnodinialimonas. The sequence goes on along the minus strand of JAESTV010000131.1, from coordinate 6,252 downwards.
CAGGACACCGCCCCACGCCAGTGGGATATCGTGCAACGTCTGGCCGAAGATTTCGCCGCTGGGGATGGCGCGCGCATGGATGTGGCGCGCACAATTTTTGTGGTCGGCGACAAGAAGCAGTCGATCTATTCCTTCCAGGGCGCGGACCCACGTGAGTTTGATCACATGCGGTCCCACTTCGAGGCCCGGCTGGCTGAGATAGAGGCGCCGTTTCAGGATGCGGCGCTGATCCACTCGTTCCGCTCTGCTGCGCCGATCCTTGCGCTGGTGGATCGTGTCGCCGCTGGTCTTGGCGCGCCGGGGTTGGGTGATACCATTGAACACAAAGCGTTTTTCGGTGCGAAACCGGGGCGGGTGGATCTGTGGCCTGCGATCCCGAAAACCAAAGGAGGCGACAGGCCCGCGTGGGACGATCCGCAGGATCTTGTGTCCGAAGATCACCATTCCTCGATCCTTGCGCGGACACTCTCCGCGCGGATCGGCGACATGCTGGACAAGCCGCCGATGATCGACGTGGACGGCAAGATGCGCGCCCTGACGGCGGGTGACATCCTGATTCTCGTCCGCGCCCGCTCGCCGCTGTTTCACAAGATTATTGCGGAGCTGAAAAGCGCAGATTTGCCGGTGGCGGGTGTAGATCGCTCGCAGCTTACGTCCCCTTTGGCGGTCAAGGATCTGATGGCGTTGTGCCGGTTTCTTGCCACGCCTGAGGATGATCTGTCGCTGGCGTGTGTGTTGCGCTCCCCTTTGTGCGGGCTGTCAGAGGCGCAGCTTTATGACCTCGCGCACGGGCGGCCCGGCTTCCTGTGGTCCGCAATGCGGGCGCGGTCAGATGAGTTTGCGGATGCTTTCACGATCCTCACGGATCTGCGCGATCAGGCGGAATTTCTGCGCCCCTATGATCTGCTGGAACGTGCGCTGATCCGCCATGACGGTCGCCGCCGACTGATTGCGCGTTTGGGGCCAGAGGCAGAGGATGCCGTTGACGCCATGCTGGCGCAGGCGTTGACCTATGAGGGGGCGGACGTGCCGTCGCTGACCGGGTTTGTGGGCTGGCTCGATTCCGGTGATGTGCAGGTGAAACGTGATCTCAGCCAGGCAACCGGGCAGATCCGGGTGATGACGGTTCACGGCGCGAAAGGTCTGGAATCCCCCGTGGTGATCCTGCCCGATTGCGCACAACGCCAGGGTGGCGGGTTCGGTACGAAGCTGTTGCACCTCGAACCTGGCCCGCTGGCCTGGCCTCCGACAGCGGGAGATGAGACCGACGTGATCCGAGACGCCCTTGAGGCGCGCAAAATGCACGAAGCAGAGGAGGCGAACCGCCTGCTTTACGTGGCCCTGACCCGTGCGGAAACGTGGTTGATCGTGGCGGCGTCCGGCGGGCTAGGGAAGTCTGACGATGGGTCGTGGTACAAGATCGTTGCCGACGCGATGGAAGGGATGGGGGCCGCGCCATTGACGGTGCCTGGTTTGGAGGAAACCGGGCTACGCCTGCAAACCGGCGATTGGCCAGAGGGCGCGAAACCCGACGGAAAAGCCAGCGGGAAAGCCAACGCCCGCACCGCTCTGCCCGCTTGGGCGGCAACGCAGGCCGCCACACCCGCCAAAGACAAACCCGCCCGAGCGCCCTCTGATCTGGGCGGGGCCAAGGCGCTGCCGGGTGTGGGTGACGACACCGCAACCGCGCTGCAACGGGGGCGTATTACCCACCTTCTGCTGGAGCATTTACCGCGCCTGCCTGAACCGGCCTGGCCCGCCGCCGCCCCCGGCATCGCAGCGCTGGAAACCACGGATATCACCGAAGCCAACCTCGCCCCGATGCTGGCCGAGGCCATCACCGTACTGACAACGCCAGCCCTGCGCCCGCTTTTCACCGACACGTCACTGGCTGAGGTGGAGGTCACTGGCCACTCTCCCACGCTGCAAGCGGATCTTTTCGGAAAAATCGACCGGCTGATCATCACCGATACCCAGGTCACGGCGATTGATTTCAAAACCAACGCTTCCGTGCCAGCCAAACCCGAAGACACCCCCGAGGGGCTTTTGCGCCAAATGGGGGCTTACGCGGAAATGCTGCAACCGATTTATCCTGACCACAAAATCAGCACCGCAATCTTGTGGTCGCGCACCGCCACGTTGATGGAATTGCCACACGATCTCGTGTATGGCGCGCTGAAACGCGCAAGGGGTGCTTGACGCCCCCCCACCCCGTCCATACGTTCGGCACCCGATCTCATCTCGCCTGGAGGGTTTGAAACCATGGCAACCACCGCCGTTACCGACGCCACTTTTGACGCCGAAGTGAAGCAGTCCGACATCCCCGTTGTCGTCGATTTCTGGGCCGAATGGTGTGGCCCCTGCAAGCAGATCGGGCCCGTCCTTGAGGAGCTTTCCGCTGAATATGAGGGCCGCGTGAAGATTGTGAAGATCAACGTCGACGAAAACCCCAGCACCCCGATGGAGTTGGGTGTTCGCGGCATCCCTTCGTTGTTCATGTTCAACGGCGGAGAGGTTGTGTCCAACAAGGTTGGCGCAGCCCCAAAAGCCGCTCTGCAGAAGTGGATTGATGAGGCCGTCTGAGGCCCGCCATCAGAATTCATCTGAAGGGCGCCTTCGGGCGCTCTTTTTCTTTCGCAAAACCGGTCATTTGGCCTGCGACCGTTTGACCATACCCACGTGATTCCTATAGCTTGCGGCAGGGAACCGAGGAGTCGACACCATGGCCACAACAGATCGCAGCCTCCGAGACATCGGACCGGACAAATCGCTTCTGCTTGTGGATGATGATGAACCGTTCCTGCGCCGCCTGGAGCGCGCCATGGAAAAGCGCGGCTTCGATGTGGAAGCGGCGTCATCTGTGGCTGCTGGAACCGCCATCGCCACGGCGCGCCCGCCTGCCTACGCGGTGGTTGATCTGCGGCTAGAGGACGGCAACGGCCTCGATGTGGTTGAAACGTTACGCGAAAAGCGGCCTGACAGTCGGATTGTTGTGCTGACGGGGTATGGCGCAATTGCCACCGCAGTGGCTGCGGTGAAAATGGGGGCGACGGATTACCTGTCCAAACCCGCGGATGCCAACGACATCACCTCGGCCCTTTTGGCCGAAGAAGAAGAGATGCCGCCGCCGCCGGAAAACCCGATGTCCGCAGATCGTGTACGCTGGGAACATATCCAGCGGGTCTACGAGCTGTGTGATCGCAACGTCTCGGAAACCGCGCGGCGTCTGAATATGCACCGCCGGACCTTGCAGCGAATTCTCGCCAAACGCAGCCCGCGTTAGAGGATGCGCTGGGTTGTTTTGTTGGGGGCCTTTGGCCTGTCGGCCTGTGTGGGGGGCGCTGACAACGTTGCAACCGAACCCACACCTCCCGGATTTGCGTTTGACGCTGAGGGCATCCAAATTACCGGATCAGCGCTGCGGATAGATTTCGGACGCGCCCAAAATGGCGTTGTGGAGACCGTGACCCGGCTTCATGGGGAAGACCCTGTTCACTTCTATACGCCAAGCCAATGCAGCGCCGCAGGTCGAACAGCCGTTACCTGGAATGGTGCCTTCACCCTGATCTTTTCCGATGGTGGTTTCAGCGGCTGGGCGGCGCACGACCGATTTACTGTGGACGGAAGTGGGTACACTTTCCGGGGTGAGAGCTGCGACACCGAGGCGGGCGCAATTGCACCTGTCGCTGACTAAAGCATTTTGCATTTTATCTGAGGCCGTACATCCCCCCGACCGGCGAGGCAGTGGTTTTTGAAACAACCGCGCTCATTGGTCAGGGTGATTCAAATCAAACGCAAAGCGCTTTAGGAACAATTAGGTCTGATCCGCGTGCCCTAAAGGGCTGTGACCGCCATGGGGATCTCTGGCGGATCGAAGCTGGCCGCAATGGGGGTGAAACCTGTGTAGCGGGACATTTTTCCCCGGTATTGTGGGCGTTAGCGGCCGTTGGGCATGCAGTTTACATCTTTGCGCAACCACGTGACAAACGTTTGCGCGCGGCGGCTGAGGGGGCCGGGCAAGTGTAGCAGATGATAGGCGTAATCGCTGTCGATCTCTTCCGCCAGAACCTCCAGCCGCCCGTCCGCGATATCGGTTTCCACCAGCGCCAGCGGCTGCGCCGCCACACCCGCACCTGCACGGCAGGCAGGCAAAAGCAGGGCGTTTGACAACAACTCTGTCGCACGCACAACTTCGGGGTCAACGCCCAGACGCAGCAGGCGTTTGTTGAATTCACTGTGGGACATATCCAGAAGCCAGGGCAGCGTCAGGGTGCGGCTCCAGGCTTCGTCACTGGTCACATCATCAGGGACAGGACCAAACCGGCCCGGTTGGGCAACGACAACCATCTTGGCTTGGGTCAACACCATGCCCTCCAGCCCTGGCCAAGGGCCTGTCCCGTGGCGGATCGCCAAATCAACACCTTCCCGGCGCAGATCAACCGTTGCCTGATCTGTGCGCACGGTAAGCGGCACATCGGGATGGGCGCTCCAGAACCCGGCGAGGCAAGGCATCAGCCAATTCTCGGCGAAACTTGGGGTGGTGGTGAGAGACACAGGCCGATCCTCGCGGCCCTGTTTGAGCGACCGGACGCCAGCTGCGATTTCTGCGAAGCCGTTGCCAAGGTCGCGGGCCAGTTCTGCGCCGGCTTGGGATGGAACCATACCGCGCCCGGAGCGGCGCAGCAGCGGCTGGCCAAACTCACCCTCCAGCGCGCGGACATGGGCGGCAATGGCGGCGTGGGTCACGTTCAGGGCACGCGCGGCCTCAGAAAGTGAGCCGAGGCGCGCCGCCGCTTCAAACGCACGAAGGGCCGAAAGTGAGGGGATGTCACGCCAATCCATATGTTACCTGTTCTGACATATGGTGAGTATTGCGGATTCGCTCCCGCACATGCAAGGGCGTATCAACAGGGCATCAGTTCGAAAGGAACACGCAATGTTTGGAATTTTAGCTCGTAGCCTCAAAATCGCAACCGGCGCTGAGCGTAGCTGGAGCGCGCCCGACCATTGGACCGACAATGATCGCCGCACCCGCGCCCAGAAGGAACGTGACGCGGCGGATCAGCGGCGCTGGATGCGTGAGACCGGCATTCTGTAACTATGACTTGGTCGAATAGGCATCCTGCAGGTCAGGGTGTCAGAGATCGAGGCGCTTGAGGATTTTGTCGACAACTCTCCCGTCGGCCATCTGATACCCCTCGATCTTGCCGTAATCCTCAAACCCGCGTGATTGGTAGTAAGCCAGCCCACCAGCGTTGTCGGCCCGAATGTTGGCGCTGATCCAAGCGTAGCCAAGGCGTTTTGCGGCGGCGCGTGTGGCCTCAAACAGCTTTGACCCAATGCCCAATCCCTGATTGCCGGGGGCCGCAAAAGTTGCAATTTCAGCGGCATCAGGCGGCAGGTAATCAGCGCCGGTGATCCACTGGAATCCCAGGATCATCCCAGTTTCGCTTTCAGCCACATGCCACGAGGACAAATCAGGGGTGCGCTGCATCCAATCCTGAATATCCTCTCGGGTGACAGCATCTGACAGCGCAGTGGTTCCGCCAATCTGGATCACCGCATTCAGCAGGTCCGCCATCTGGCGCGCATCAAGGGGATGCGCGGGCCGGACCACGATCATAGTGCCGCCATAAGCGCCGTATGGCGTGCGGTGAAATCGGCGCGGACATCGGACGGCGGGCGCAAGCGCAGGTGTAAGCCATTGGTGATCGTGGGGTCAGGGTGGCCAAACAACTTATCCGCTTCAGCCTCTGCAAAACCCGCAAGCTGCGTGGCCTCCAGCCAGGCAGATATCTTGTCGGCCCGCTTGATGGCTGCTTTGACCGATTTGGGCAGGATGGCGGGCAAGCCGAAGCGCAGGTGGATTGCAGCGGCCAGCCGGTCGTCAAGCGCACTATACCCCGGACCGACAGCCGCCTTTACCGGCGAGATCATATCGCCGATGACGTATTCCGGAGCGTCATGCAGCAAGGCGGCCAACTGCCATTTCGCAAGAGTGGGGGCCGCCAGTCGCGTGTGGATATCCATCACCAGAATAGAGTGTTCGGCGACGGAATATGCATAGTCACCCATCGTCTGCCCATTCCAACGCGCCACAAAGGCGAGGCCGTGGGCGATATCCTCGATCTCGATATCCATCGGCGTCGGGTCCAGCAGATCAAGCCTGCGGCCCGAGAGCATGCGTTGCCATGCGCGGGGTTGGGAGGGGGGCATGCCAGAAGCTCCAAAATTTGTTGGTTGTTTGTAGCA
>JAESTV010000130.1 GCA_016763475.1 Roseicyclus sp. | reverse complement strand
TGGCCTTCCATATCTTTCCATGCCTTCTGCATGTTGTCCTGAACACCTTTGGCGGCGTCCATGTTGGCTTTGCCAAACTCGGCCATCTGCGCCTCGGCATGTTTGCGCTGCTCGGTCAGGGCCTCCATCTGTTTGGCCATCTGGGCCTGACCAGCTGTGCCGGCCTCCATCATCTTGGCCTGCATCTTGGTCATCTCGGTGCCCCAGGCATCCATCTGCGCCTTGGCCTGAGCCATGAAGTCTTTCGGATCGGTCATGCTGGTCTCTTTCGTTGTGATTGGTGTAGCCTAACACGGATAGCCGCCATGGCGGCAAGGGCCTGAAGGGGGGCCTGGGCGCGTCAGCTGTGCCAATTTATCGGAGGTAACATGGCGGCGCTTATCCCCACATCATTCACCGCCTGCGTCATCTGGCTTGGGGTGAACCGCAACCGCGAGGTGGCGTTGCAATCGGAGCCGCTGACCGAGATGGTATTAAGTTTCGCCGGGTTTGCGGGGGAAAGCCATGGTGGCCTGACGCGGGCGTCGTGCAGCCGGGTTGCGGCGCAATACGCGCCCGGCACCGAGATCCGCAATACCCGGCAGATCAGCATCGTGGCGCAGGAAGATCTGGCGGCCATCGCTGCCGAGATGGGGCTTGAGGTGCTTGATCCGGCGCTGATCGGTGCGTCGATGGTGGTGGATGGACTCCCTGATTTCACCCACATCCCGCCGGGTGCGCGCCTTCAGGACGAAATGACAGGCACAGCGCTGGTGGTGGATATGGAAAACCGCCCCTGCATGTTGCCAGCGAAGCCAATCGAAACGGTTCATCCCGGCAAGGGGCGTGCGTTCAAGGCCGCAGCCAAGGGGCGGCGGGGTGTGACGGCATGGGTTGAGCGCGAGGGCACGATCACCGTTGGCGCGACCTTGCGGTTACATATTCCGGGTCAACCCGTCTGGCTGCATTTGGATGAGGCGCGGGCTGGCGCGCGGGCGGCAGCGGTGGGCAAGAGCGTTAAACAGCCGCCATAAAAGCAATGCCTGCGGACATACCCAAAGCAAGGCCGGTGTAGATCATCAGGCTGATGGCGTAGGTTCGCATCTTTACCCCCATGTGCAGTTCCCACACCCAATTTGGCGCGGTTCCCTTAAGAAATGGTTTAACGTGGCAATTCGTTTCGTTGGCTGGCACCCCTTTTTCGAGCACTGCCGCCAAGACCAATGACGGGATGCCCTATGAAAATGTCGGAATTGGCCCTGTCCCTGACGGGTGTGGCCGCTATAGCCGAGTAAAGCACCGCAACACCGCGACGGGAGAACGCGCCATGGGTTACAAATCAGACATCGAAATTGCCCGTGAGGCGGTCAAGCAACCGATCCAGGAGATCGGCGCAAAGATCGGCATCGATAGCGCGGACCTTCTGCCCTACGGCCACGACAAAGCTAAAGTCTCACAATCGTTCATCAATTCGGTTCAGGATCGTGAAAACGGCAAGCTGATCCTGGTCACGGCGATCAACCCGACACCTGCGGGTGAGGGAAAGACCACCACAACTGTCGGTCTGGGTGATGGCCTGAACCGTATCGGCAAGAAGGCCATGATCTGTATCCGCGAGGCCTCGCTTGGGCCGAACTTCGGGATGAAGGGTGGCGCGGCTGGTGGCGGGTACGCACAGGTTGTGCCGATGGAGGAGATGAACCTCCACTTCACCGGCGATTTCCATGCAATCACCTCGGCGCATTCGCTGCTCTCGGCGATGATTGATAACCACATCTATTGGGGTAATGAGCTGGATATCGACGTTCGCCGCGTTGTTTGGCGGCGTGTGGTTGACATGAACGACCGCGCCTTGCGTCAGATCACAACGTCCCTTGGCGGCGTGGCCAACGGGTTCCCCCGTGAGACTGGTTTTGATATCACCGTTGCCTCCGAGGTCATGGCGATCTTGTGCCTGTCCAAGAACCTGAAGGACCTGCAACAGCGTTTGGGTTCGATGATTGTGGCTTACCGCCGCGACCGGTCGCCGGTTTACGCCCGTGACATCAAAGCTGACGGCGCCATGACGGTGCTGTTGAAGGACGCGATGCAGCCGAACCTGGTGCAGACGCTGGAGAACAACCCGGCGTTTGTACATGGCGGACCGTTTGCGAATATCGCCCACGGCTGTAACTCGGTCATCGCAACCCAAACGGCCCTGAAACTGGCTGATTACGTGGTCACCGAAGCGGGTTTTGGTGCTGATCTGGGTGCCGAGAAATTCATGAACATCAAGTGCCGCAAGGCAGGCCTGGCTCCGTCGGTTGTGGTTGTTGTGGCAACTGTGCGCGCAATGAAGATGAACGGCGGCGTGGCGAAGGCTGATCTGGGCGCCGAGAACGTGGACGCCGTGAACAAGGGCTGTGGGAACCTCGGGCGTCACATCGAGAACATCAAAGGCTTTGGTGTTCCGGTTATCGTCGCAATCAACCACTTCGTCACCGATACCGACGCTGAAGTGCAGGCCGTCAAGGACTACGTGGCGGGCCAGGGCGCAGAAGCGATTCTGTCACGTCATTGGGAATTGGGCTCGGAAGGGTCAGCGCCGCTGGCTGAGAAGGTTGTTGAGGTGATCGCGAAGGGGGAGGCGAACTTCAAGGTTCTCTATCCTGACGACATGCCTTTGGCTGACAAGATCCAGGCCGTCTGCAAAAGCATCTACCGCGCCGACGAGGCGATCATGGACAAGAAGATCCTCGATCAATTGAAGCTGTGGGAAGAGCAGGGCTACGGCAATCTGCCGGTCTGTATGGCGAAGACGCAGTATTCGTTCACCACCGATCCAACTGAGCGCGGCGCGCCCACGGGGTTTACCATCCCGGTGCGTGAAGTGCGTCTTTCGGCGGGGGCTGGGTTCATCGTGGCGGTCTGTGGTGAGATCATGACGATGCCGGGTCTGCCGCGCGTGCCTGCGGCTGAAACGATCCGCATGAGTGACGATGGTGTGGTCGAAGGCCTGTTCTGATGCGTTTCCTGCGCCGGAGCATCGTTTCCGGGCCGGGATTTTTTGCTCTGACTCTGGCCCTTCTTTTTGCCAGCGTGACTGATGGCACTGCGGACCCGCGCCGCTTTGCTACCAGTTTTGAGCATGTGGATGAATTTGCCGGGTTCTATATCGTCCCGCAAAACTATATGGGCAGTGCCTCACATGACCTGTCCGATGACAGGGTGCATTCGGGCCGTTTTGCGCATCGGGCCTGGGTCACGCAGGCAAACCCAAGCATCCGGTTTCGCAACACCAACCATCGCGCCTATCCGACAATTCAGCTGTACACACTGGAAGGTGGTGCGTTTCGAACGCCGGTCGAAGTGATATTCTGGGTCTGGCTGGATATGGAGATTGAGGAGGGCGAGTGGTTCAGTTTAGCGACACTGGACCACACCACCTCGGACCGATGGGACCCGGTTCTGGTCAACCTGAGTGACGAGGGTTTTGTCCACCTCATGCATACGCCGACCAACGGGCGCGGCGAGCGCAGCTTTCAGACTGACAGCATCAGGTTTCCACAGCGCCAATGGGTTGAACTCAGCATCCTGCTGCATTTTGACAGGCGCGCCGGCTATGCCGAGGTCCGCCAGGACGGCCAACTGGTTTCAGCCGCACCCGTGCGCCGTGGCAACGGGTTTCTGACCCAGGCCCATTTCGGGATGTATGCCCCGCCGACCATAACAAACGGTGTGGTATATAATGACGATCTGGTAATAGTCGAAGCTGCGGTTGAACAATGAAGTGGACCGTGAAGTGATGGGCAAACTTATTGACCACAAGGCATTTGCGGCCAAGGTGCGGGTGCGGGCTTCATCGTGGCGGTCTGCGGTGAGATCATGACAATGCCGGGCCTGCGAGGAAACCATCTGCCGAGGAAGCCATCTGCCGAGGCAATATGCCTTAGCGACGATGGCGAAATTGAAGGTTTGTTTTGAACAATGCACGAGGCGCAAATATTATGGGAATGTGACGGCGACTTTGCGGCGAACCAATATTCCCGCGGCCATATCTGGCGCTTTGACGGTGGGGTCGAGGTGGCTGGGTCTGCCTCCCCCTCGGTTGTGCCGTTGCCCTATTCGGTAGAGGCAGCGGTGGACCCGGAGGAGGCGTTTATCGCCTCACTCTCGTCCTGCCATATGCTGTGGTTTCTCGATTTTTCACGGCGGGCCGGGTTTGCCCTGCGCACCTATGAGGACCGCGCCACGGGCGCTTTGGTCAAAGATGGCGGCAAGATGTGGATCCCGCGCGTCGATCTGAATATCCGCGTTGGGTGGGATATTCCCCCTGACGCCGCCACTCACCGGGCGCTGCATGACCGCGCGCATCACGCCTGTTTCATCGCGAATTCCGTCCGCTCGGAGATCGTGATTAACCTCTTGGAGGATATCACATGAGTGTAATTACTATTGGAGACGCGCAATGAGTGCGGTTACTATTGGAGACGCGCAATGAGTGCGGTTACTTTTGGAGACGCGCAATGAGTGCGACGATCATCGACGGCAAAGCCTTTGCCGCCACAGTGCGCGCGAAGGTGGGCAAACACGTTGCACACCTGAAAGCAGAGCATGGGATTACACCCGGTCTGGCCGTTGTTCTGGTGGGTGAGGACCCGGCGAGTGAAGTCTACGTTCGCAACAAGGGCAAACAAACGCTGGAGGTTGGCATGGTGTCGTTTGAGCACAAGCTTGATGCGTCCACGTCCCAGGAAGACCTGTTGGCGCTGATCGCACAGCTGAACGCTGACCCAAGCGTCCACGGCATCCTGTGCCAACTTCCGGTGCCTGACCATATCGATAGTAATACAATTCTGAACGCAATTGATCCGGCCAAGGATGTGGACGGATTTCATATCTTAAACGTCGGTCTCCTGGGCACCGGACAGAAATCCATGGTGCCGTGTACGCCCCTTGGCTGCCTGATGATGTTACGTGAACACCACGGATCACTATCGGGTTTGGATGCAGTTGTTGTGGGGCGTTCCAATATTGTCGGGAAACCGATGGCGCAATTGCTGTTGGGTGACAGCTGCACCGTTACAATTGCGCATTCCCGTACAAAAGATCTGGCTGAAGTCTGTCGCCGCGCCGATATCGTTGTGGCCGCTGTGGGGCGGCCCCGGATGGTGCAGGGTGATTGGATCAAACCCGGCGCAACGGTCATCGACGTTGGTATCAACCGGGTCCAGCATCCAGACGATCCGGCAAAGATGAAGCTGGTCGGTGATGTAGACTTTGCCTCCTGCGTTGAGGTTGCGGGGGCGATCACCCCGGTTCCCGGTGGCGTTGGGCCGATGACAATTGCCTGCTTGCTGGCCAATACCGTAACGGCGTGTTGCCGCGCGAACGGTGTGGCGGAGCCTGAGGGATTGACGGCTTAAAGCGGCGCCAGGCGGGGAGCGGAAGCCGGATTGGGCACGACAGTGGAAGCGCCCCCTGTTGCAAAGCCACGTTGCAGAGGTTGCCATCGTCAGGCTCTGCCTGAACCGTGCAGCGGGTGATGATAAGCCTCCGGCCGGGTTTCACCACCTGCCCGGAGGCATTCAACCGCTGTCACCCAATGCGAAGGTGGTGCCGGTATGGGTGGAACCATGGTGCTGATCAACCGAGGGTGTGATTGCCATCGACAACACGAATTCTCCGGAATTCAGGCCGTCGATCCGTGCATCGAAAGAATTCATTAACCCTTATCGCGCAAAAAACTGTCTTTGATGGCTTGTCAGATGTTGTTGTCCATGGCGCCTCAATACAGAATGCAACGAATTGTTACTTGATCGCTATCCCGTCAGGGTTACATCTGATTTCTAAGGGAAACACGCTTGGACCAAGAAAACGCAATGACTTCCAAGAGTTCCGGCGCGCCGGACGTAACACGTGAAGAATGGGGAATTCGCCTTAGGACCGCGGCAGTGGCCAGCGTGATCATGGCCCTTATTGGCCCTTTCACAACCTATGAGATGTTCACCTTCGCGGAACGGTTGCTTTATTGGGGTGGCCTGATCCTGGGATTGTTTGTGCCCGCCTGCCTTATTCGAAAAACGGTCTTCAATTTGATCCCCGGGCCAGAGCCTCGGATCGATTTTGTTGCCGCTGCCGTGATCTCAATTGTGATTGGTCCGTCGGTCTGGGCATTTAACCTATTTGTGATGGGGTTTGACGTTGGTGATGTTCAGGGGCTGGTCGAACATGTGGGCATCTGCCTGCTGGCCTGTCTTGTACCGGTTGCCCTGCGCATTTACATGCGCGCAATTGCGAGAGTGCCCGATAGAGAGTCAGAAAAAATCAATTCAGAACAAACGGTTGCGCGCGACGATACCCATGTTTTCCTGCGCCGCCTTGATCCGGATAAACGTGGCGTATTATCGCGTGTTTCTGCCGCCGATCACCAGCTTGTGGTCTGCACCGAGAATGGTGAAAGCCGTCTTCGGATGCGGTTCAGTGATGCGTTGAAGGAGTTGGCGGACCTGCCCGGATCGCGCATACATCGGTCCCATTGGGTGGCCCATGATGCCATCAGTTCGGTCAATCCAGATGGCCGCCGGTATTCAGTGACGATGATCTGCGGCACGGTTCTGCCGGTCAGCCAGAAAGGGGTCGTGCCGTTGCGCCAGGCCGGGCTTCTGGTTAATTGACGCGGCATTGGCAGGGGTGATGGGCGCGGCCCCAGCGGAATCGTAATTGCCTCGGGTGCCATCAAGCCCCCCAATTCCGGCTGATGTGAGAACAAACCGCCGGTGTACGCGCCGCCGGTGTAAGGGCCACAGGCGGACAGGATCAGGCGTGTTCGATCGAGCAAAAAGCACCGACGAGTGAGTGCCGCCTCCGTAGAATCACCGCGCTTTGGGGTGGCCATGGCCGGGAACTCCCCCGCAAGCGGCGGCATTGGCTGTATGACGTCGCGTCAACGGCGGCAGGGCAAACGGGTTGTTCCATTTGAGCCGTAGATCGTCCCAGTTGGTACTTTAGGGGTGCTCACCGGCCCAAGAGGGGGGCAGGGTTCCGGGCCGCGGCCCGGTCGACGGGGGACTAGCTGTTTGGTCCCGGCATCTGGTGGGTCGGGTTTAGGATGAAACGATCTGGCTCAGAAGTCTGAATTTTGCAGATGTATTCGTAAGGCGTGAGACCGCTGAGTGTCTTGAGGCGAGGTGCGTAATTGTAGGCGTCAAGGAAGTCGCTGAGATGGCTGCGAAGCTGGCCGTGGTCATCGTAGTGATACCGCTTGACGGTTGCGTCTTTGATTGCGCAGTTCGGCGATGTCGATATGGAAATATCCCCTCTCATATCCGGCAGTCGAGATATCCCATGCCGTCGCAAACAACGATGCAGTGAAGAGCGTGTCTCCCTCTCGACGATTGTTACACAATCACCTGCCGGGCAACGAATGCGGGATCGTCGGCTGCAAGGTGTAGAGGATTTGCCCATAATGCTTCCTTCCATTCCAACGAAAGGATCGCACCATCAAACCATGGGATCAAACAACTAGGGGAAAGCGGCTTGCGGACCTCGAGTTTGATTTAGCGAAAGTGAGTTTTCATGACTGTCCGCATCCCTCAATGATAGAGTTTCGCACAACTGCCAGAGAAGTGTCAGAATGACGCGTCAGTCTTTTCGAAGCGCATGCAAATGGCGGTATTTGGGCGTGCCATTCTTCTTCCGCGCCATGGTGGACCACTTGGGCATACCACGAAAGACGGCGTTCAGGTGGAGCTGCTAGGGTCGGCCACTTCTCGTATCCAACGATCCGCATATAGGCGCAATTGCGGGTCAATTTCGCTCGGGTGGATCCGCGCAGACTCTGGCTCATGTTGCACTGGGTCTGTCGCCAGAAGTGCAGCGCCCTGGCTCGTTCCGGTGGCGGTGTTTGTTGCGAGGATAGGGCAGTTGCTCGACGCGGCCAGCATGTTCAAATAGTCGCGGTTATTCGCAAATGGGCCTTCGACCACGATCTCGCCGCGATGACCTGTAAGGGTCAAACACTCGGATGTGACGAGGGCAAGGTAGTAGGCCGCGATGATGCTGCGGCGACCTGACCCGTTTGCCGGTTCGGTCGGGAGCCATCTATGAGCGCGCCCGTTGAACGGTCCTGTCAAAGGGACAATGGCAGGCAAAAGCATTATGTGTTGGTCCAGAACCGCGTGGGTGTCCGCGGGCATCGGCGCAGCACAGCCATCGCCGATGATGATCTCGAACTCGCGACCACCCATGAAACGGGCCGACGGAACTGGGTCGCCGAAAGCGTTTACGTTGAAGAGCGTGTCCCGGTCAGGGTCGAGGTTCACTGAAGTGCCGCCGATCGTCATGGCAATGATCCAGGTGCCGGTCGAAACCACAGAGAATGGCGTCTGGCGGCTCATCAGATGCGGCAGAAGCGACGCGTTGGAATCGTGGATGCCGCAGGTAACCGGCGTGTCGAATGGAAGGCCCGTCTTATCCGCAATTTGAGGAAGGATTGGGCCGAGGACGTCGGAAGCCAAGCGCACCGGTGCGATTTTGCCTTCCAGCTCGAGGGTCGAGACCAGCGTAGAAAAGCTGTTCTTTTTGGGGTTCCAGAGGTCGGTGTGGCAACCAAGGGATGTCCGCTCGGTCGCGGCAACACCGCTCAATCGGTAGGCCCAGTATTGCGGGTAGGTCAGGATCTGCGCCGTACGCCGATGCAGGGTTGGATCCTGCGCGAACATCCAGTGCAATTGGGCCCCAACATTCAGGCCCCCGGCAAGCCGGGCCGATCCGGTTTCCGCGAAGGGGGGGCGCAGGCGATTGTAGGCGTCTGCCAGGTCGTCGGGTCCTGGATCCTCATAGTCCAACATCGGCGCCGCCAGGTCGCCATTGGCATCAAGCAAGACGCAGGATGCACCGTGGGCAGTGATCGCGATCGCATCGACGCCGTGGCTGGCGTGAAAATCGCGCAGGCTGCCAAGGAGGAACTGCCAATGGCCGTCCAGGTCAAAGTGCGCCCAAGGAGGACCGGGAAAGACGGTATTGGGGCGCGTGACGACGGCAATCTCGGTTAAGGTTGCGCCATCCACCAGCGCCAGTTTGGCGTTTGTCTTGCCGATGTCGATAACAGCGATGTGGGTCATGGCATGTGGAAGACGGGGATCAGCGGGCTTGCCACAGGTTCATTGCTTGGGTGGGTGGCCATAATATCGGCCATATGCGCCCACCAACGTTGCATGACCGGGTGATCAGGGAGAGCGTCCATGGTGTGATCCCCGGTACGCCACAGAACACCGAAGAGGATGTTCGTCGCCTCGTCCAGATGAATAGAATAATCGGACACCCCGGCGCCTTGTAGAAGCTCCACCAGTTCCGGCCAAATCAGATCATGGCGTTTGCGGTATTCTTCCAGACAGCCGGGTTTCAGCTGCATCTTGAAGGCGTATTTCTCCATCAACTCCTCCACATCGCCCACAGGCGCGGCAAAGCGATCACACCGATCAGCAAGCAGCCGATAAAGATCGACATGACGATTCCCGGCACGTTCAGAAGGCCGAGGCCGAAGGTGACAAGGCCCATGACGAACGCCGCGATCACGACGCCGGGGATCGTGCCCGACCCTCCGAGGATGCTGACGCCACCAAGGACAACCATGGTCACAACCTCCAATTCCCAGCCCAGCGCGATAGTGGGCCGGGTGGAGCCCAAGCGCGCGGTCAGGCATACCGCTGCGATTCCCGCCATCAGGCCCGTCAGCAAAAACAAGATGAACTTCACCCGCGCCACTCGGATGCCGCTGAACAATGCACCAGTGGGGTTGTTGCCGATGGCGTAGATCGCGCGGCCAAAGTTGGTTTTGTGCAGAAGGACGTAGTAGATCAGCGCGAGGACGGCAAATAGCACAAACTCGAACGAGATCACCCAGTAGACATACCCTTGACCGAAGAAGCTGAATTCAGGCGGGTAACCGCGGAAGCCCTGGTCGCCGAGCACGATGTAAGAGATGCCGCGAAACAGGCTCATCGTACCAATGGTAACGACGATGGACGGCAGGCCCAGGCCGGTGACGAGGAAGCCGTTGAACCCGCCGCAAAGCACGCCGGTGCCAAGGCCGACCAGGACCAGAGTCACGACGCCGGCGTCATACTGCAATGCCCACCCCATGGCGGTGGAGGACAACGCAATGATCGACGCGACGGAGAGATCAATCTCTCCCGCAATAATCAGCAGCGCCATGGCGAAGGCAATCATCGCCTTCTCGGTGAAGTTGAACGTCGCGTCGGACAGGTTCCAGGCGTTCAGGAAGTAGGGTGACATGAAGCTGTTGGTGATGAAGATTGCGATGGCGACGGCGAGTAGCAACGTCTCCCACGATTTGAAGGCCCTGAGCATCGGACTTTGCAGGCGGAGGGGGATATGGCGTTTGGTGTCGTTCATCCGTTCGTTCCCGCCTCTGCCCGTTTCAGAATAATCCGTCCCTTCCTGCGGCCCGCGCGGGCGTTGAAGGCGACGGCGATGACGATGGCCGCGCCTGAGATTGCCAGTTGCCAGAACGGCGAGATGCCCACGACCGGAAGCGCGTTCTTGATGATGCCGAGGAACAGCGCCCCAAGGATCGCGCCCATCACAGTGCCCGAACCGCCCGCGATAGCGATGCCGCCGATGACGCAGGCGGCGATGATCTCCAACTCGAACCCTTTGGCGATGTCGACGTAGGCGACGGAGTAACGTGCGACCCAGAGGTAGCCGGTAAGGCCCGCCAACATGCCAGACAAAACGAAGGCCCAGAACTGCGTCTTGCCCACGTTGATGCCTGCGTAAACGGCGGCGTCGGGATTGCCGCCCACGGCGTAAAAGGCACGGCCCAATGGCGTGCGGGCAATAACGACGAAGAAGATCGCGGCGGTGATGATGGCGAGCCATGCAAGGACGGGAACGCCCAGGATATCGGCGCGGGGGAAGCCGGTGAAGGCAGGCGACATCTCGTGCGCATTGACCCACGCGCCATCGGAGATGACGAAGATGATGCCGCGAAAGATGGTGAGCGTGCCGAGGGTCACGACGATGGGCGGGATCGTCAGTTTCCAGACGAGGATGCCATTGACCGCTCCAAGGGCTGCGCCAAATGCAAGCGCGACAACGATGATCACGGGGATCGGCAAACCGGGATAGGCCACGTTGATCATCGCGCAGACCATGCCCGTTAGCGCGAGGTTTGAGGCCATCGACAAGTCAATGCAGCGGGTCAGGATCACCATGGCTTGGCCAATTGCCAGGATGATCAGCGGCGATGTGTCGGTGAGGACGTTCACCAGGTTGGCGGGGGCGACGAAGGCCGGGAAGCGGCTGGCGATCAACGCCACGAGGACAAGGATGACGCCGACAAGCAGCGCCTCACGTGACTTAAGGATACGGATCATGGCTGCATTCCTGTCCCCGGTTCGTGGCCCTTCGGCCCAATACCTGCTGCGTGGCCCTTCGGCCCAATGCCTGCTGCGTGGCGGACGAGAGTTTCCGGGGAAAGCTCACTGCGCGACAATTCCGCCGCGATCAACCCGTCGCGCATCACGATCACGCGGTCTGACATGCCCAGAATTTCGGGGATTTCCGAGCTGATCATAATGATGGCCAACCCCTCTGCCGCCAGCTCTGCCATGAAAGCGTGAACCGCCGCTTTCGAGCCGATGTCGATGCCCTTCGTCGGCTCATCGAGAATGATAACGCGCGGCTTTGTGGCGAGCCACTTCGCAATGACCACCTTCTGTTGGTTGCCGCCAGACAGGTTGCCCATGACCTGGTCGAGGGAGGCGGCGCGCAACTCCAACCGCTCCGTGTATTTGCGGGCAAGCGCGAATTCGTTGGCGAGCCTCAAGAAGCCGGAGCGGGACGTTTGGGATAACGAGGGCAGCGTCACGTTCTGATAGATGGGCAGACCAAGCACCGCTCCCTGTTTGCCGCGATCTTCCGGCACGTAGACGATGCCGTTGGCGATGGCGTCGACGGGTGAGCGGATGGTGCAGGCATCCCCGCCGATGTGTAGCGTGCCCGCCGAGGGCCGCGTGATGCCGAAAATCGCCTGCATCAACTCGGACGGCCCGCGCCGACAAGGCCGTAGAAGCCAAGGATCTCGCCGGCGTGCAGGGTGAGTGAGATATCGTCGAATTCCGTCGGATGCGCGTAACCTGCGATGCGCAGAACCTCTTCACCTGTGTTTGGTTCACGCACCGGGAAAATCTGATCGACCGCGCGCCCGATCATCAGCTGCACCAGATCACCCTCGTTCACATCCGCCATCAGGCCCGCGCCGACCTTCTCGCCGTCGCGGAACACGGCGTAGCGATCCGCGATACGGAACACTTCATCGAATTTGTGGGAGATGAACAAGATGGCACGGCCTTCGGCCTTCAGGCGATTGACCAACTCGTACAGCTCTTCGATTTCCTTTTGGGACAGCGCAGCGGTGGGCTCGTCCATGATGACCACGCGTGCATCAACGGATAGCGCGCGGGCGATGGCAACGAGGTGTTTGTTGGCAATGCCGAGGTCTTTGAGGGGTGTTGTGGCGCTCAGCGGCGCGTCGATCCGGTCAAGTATCTCTTGCGCGCGGGTGTTCATGGCGGCGGTGTCGATCAGGCCGAAACGGCCGCGTGGTGCGTGTCCAATGAAGATATTCTCGGCCACTGACAACTCATCAAACAGAACGGTTTCTTGATGGATTGCCGTGATGCCGGCGGCAGTGGCATCTTCGGCAGAGGTGAAGTTCACCTGCGTTCCACCGACATTGATCGTGCCGCTATCGGCCCGGTAGATTCCGGTCAGAACTTTCACAATGGTAGATTTTCCTGCACCATTTTCGCCAATCAACGCCGTGACTTCGCCAGCGTACAGCTCTAACGAAACCGCGTTGAGCGCTTTGACGCCCGGAAAGGTCTTGGTGATCCCGTTCAGACGCAGCACGGGATCGGCTGGCGACTCAACCGATTGAGGGGCGTGCTGTTGCATTGGAGCAATCCGAGAGGTGTGAGTGGCCCGGCGCTCCAACAAAAGGCGCGCCGGGCAGAAAGACCACTTAGATCAAAAGATCTCGCGGAATTGTTCGATGTTGGAGGCGTCGTAGGTGAAGGGGGTAGCCATCGCGCCTGTGGTATCGTCGTCCAACTCCAGATCACCCATGCGACCCATCGGGATCGAGGCACCGGCCTCGGCCACGGCGACCTCGGTGGCGAGGTTGTAGGACAGCATCGCCGCCGCATACCCCAGATCAATCGGGTTCCAGATTGCGAAACTTTGCGAGGCACCGGATTCGATGGCACCCGCCATCTCGGACGGCAGGCCAAGGCCCGTGACGTTCACCTGACCAACCCTGTCCTGATCAACCACGGCCTGCGCGGCGGCCACAATGCCCACCGACGTCGGTGCGATAATGGCGTCGAGGTCCGGGAAAGTCTGCATCAGGCCAACGGCTTCGCGGTAAGACCTGTCAGCCAGGTCATCGCCATAGACCGTCGCCACCACTTCGATGCCGGGATAGTCGCCCATAACGGCGTTCATCTCTGCGATCCAAGTGTTCTGGTTGGTCGATGTTGCGGTCGCCGAAAGCAACGCAACCTGCCCACCGTCAGGCAGATGGTCCGCCGCCAGCTGGATAATCGTCCGCCCTATCAGCGCGTCCGAAGACGGCGCAAGGTGCAGCATCCGCCCTTCAGCAGCGACACCGGAGTCCCATGAAATGACCACGATACCGCGATCCATAGCGCGTCGCAGAACCGGCACCAGCGCGTCGGGGTCATTGGCGGACACAGCAATTGCGTCCACACCTTGTGCGATCAATGCGTTGATCACTTCAATCTGACCTTCAGCAGTTGTGGATGTAGGTCCGGTATAGATGATCTCGACATTGCCAAGCTCTGCGGCCGCCTCTTCTGCGCCCTCAGCGGCCGCCTCGAAGAAGCCAATGCCAAGCGCCTTGACGACAAGTGCGATGCGGATCGGCTCGTGACCATCTGCATGGGCCATGCCGCCTGCCAGCATCATTGCGGCCAATGCGGTGCCGCCGAAAATACGCCGTGAGATACTCATGTCATTTCCTCCCAGAATGAGTTTTTGAGGCGGGCCTTAACCCGTCCCGGTTTCCGCCGCCGCGCTTACTTGCGCCACGATCAGTTTGATGTCGGCCGCCTCAAGCATCGCTGCCGCGCGGTCGGATATGCCGTCATCGGTAATGACAACGTCGATCCGGTCTAATGGGCACAGCACGAGGCTTGACCGGCTTTCAAATTTTGAACTGTCGACAAGAACAACCAGTTCATCGGCCTGACCAATCAGCTTTTGTTCGGCCTGGATCAGCAGGGGGTCAGCCTCCATCAGACCAAGTGGACCAAGGCCCTGCGCGCCCATGAACATGCGGCGCGCTGCGAAGTTGCGCGTCACGTCATTGTCGAAGGGTGACAAGATGATGTTTTGCTCGCGATAGATGACACCACCCGACAACATGATCGTGTTCTTGGAGTTTTTCAGCAGGTGTTCGGCAATTGGGAAGCTGTTGGTGAAGACCTGGAGGCGGCGGATGGCGAGCGGATGGACCATCTGGAATGTCGTGGTGCCGCCGTTGATGATAATTGCGTCGCCGTCGTCACACAGTTCCACGGCTGCCCGCGCGATGGCCTGCTTTTCAGGGCCGCGCATCGTCTCGTTCACCGTAAACGTCCGGCCTGCAAGGCCCACAAACTGCGGCGGGCTGATGGCTTCAGCGCCGCCACGTACCCGGCGCAGGCGCTTTTGAGTGTGGAGGGTGTTGATATCACGGCGCACCGTTGCCTCGGACGCTCCGGTCAGCGCGCAGAAGTCCACCACAGTGACGACGGGGCGTTCCTGCACAGCAGACAGGATGACATTGTGGCGTTCTTTCTCGTGCATCGAATCCCCCCCAGTTCACCAACCGTGGCGCGGGCTCCCCCCTCCTGTCAATCATTAAATGTCATTTCCAGTCATGCTGCGGCGCGGAATGATTGGAAATGATTATTGATGATTGACTTTTGGCTTGGTCCAAAGCAGCTTTGGCGCAATTCTAATGCCGGGCACGCCACTGCCCGCGGGGGAGGGCGCATGTTGGAAGCCGCAGAAAACGCACGTTTATCGAACCTATGGGACGTAGCCAAAGCCGCTTCCATGTCCGAGTCGGAGAAGCTGCTGTATCGCTCAAACCTGCTCGGCTCTGACAAGCGGATTACCAACTACGGCGGCGGCAATACCTCGGCCAAGGTGATGGAGACTGATCCGTTGACCGGCGCCATGAGTGAGGTCTTGTGGGTCAAGGGATCGGGCGGCGATGTGGGGTCGATCAAGATTGACGGCTTCGCGACCCTCTATATGGACAAGCTGCGGGCGCTGAAGGACATCTACCGTGGCATCGAGTTTGAGGATGAGATGGTCGGTCTCCTGCCCCATTGTACGTTCAACCTAAACGCGCGGGCGGCCTCCATCGACACACCGCTTCATGCCTATGTGGCGCGAAAACATGTCGACCACATGCACCCTGATGCAATTATCGCGATTGCGGCGGCGGCGGATTCCAAGGCGCTAACGGCAACAATCTTCGGGGATGCCATCGGTTGGCTCCCGTGGAAACGCCCCGGTTATGAGCTTGGTCTGTGGTTGGAGGAGTTCTGCCTGGCGAACCCCAGAGCCAGGGGCGTGGTGCTGGAAAGCCACGGGCTGTTCACATGGGATGATGATGCGCAGGCGTGTTATACGTTGACCATTGATGTGATCCAACAGGCAATGGACTGGTTTGCAGAGGCGACCAACAGCGTGCCCGCCTTTGGCGGCGCGATCCACGACTCGCTTCCTGCCGCCGAACGCCGCGCTGTGGCGGCGCGGCTTATGCCAGCGATCAGGGGCATGGTCTCGGCCCAGCAGCACATGATCGGGCATTTTGAGGACAGTGATACCGTTCTGGAGTTTGTGAACGCCAAGGATATGGAACCGCTCGCGGCCCTTGGCACATCCTGCCCCGACCACTTCCTGCGCACCAAAATCCGCCCGCTTGTGGTGGGCTTCAACCCGGCGGACGCGGATATTGACGCAGTGCTTACTGGCCTGCCCGCCCAAGTCGCCGCCTACCGCGATGACTACGCCGCCTATTACGAGCGCTGCAAACACGCGAACAGCCCGCCCCTGCGCGATCCAAATGCCGTCGTTTACCTGATCCCCGGAGTTGGCATGATCACCTTCGCCAAGGACAAGGCCACG
The DNA here is from genome assembly GCA_016763475.1 of Roseicyclus sp. Lineage (GTDB taxonomy): Bacteria > Pseudomonadota > Alphaproteobacteria > Rhodobacterales > Rhodobacteraceae > Gymnodinialimonas. Next base: position 2,451 of record JAESTV010000130.1, on the reverse strand, counting down.
GCCCGCATCTCGGGCGAATTCTACACCAACGCGATCAACGTCATGCGCGGCGCCAGTGCCGTCAGCACCTATTGCGGCCTGCCCGAACAGGAGGCGTTCGATATCGAATATTGGCTTCTTGAAGAGGCCAAGCTGCAACGGATGCCGAAGCCAAAGTCCCTTGCCGGTCGCGTGGCCCTGGTAACGGGCGGCGCGGGTGGCATCGGCTCGGCCACGGCAGCGCGGTATCTGGCCGAGGGCGCCTGCGTGGTCCTTGCCGATATTGATGAAGAAGCTCTGGCAGCAACACGTGACGCGCTTGTCGCACGTTATTCAGATGACGTGGTGCGCGCTGTCAGCATGAATGTCACCAATGAAACGGCGGTGGCGGAGGCTTTCACAACAACCGTGATGGAATACGGCGGGATCGATATCCTTGTCTCCAACGCGGGCATCGCATCGTCTGCGCCAGTGGAAGAGACCACGCTGGCGCTTTGGCAAAAGAACATGGACATCCTATCCACCGGATATTTCCTTGTCAGCCGCGAGGCGTTCAAGATCCTGCGGGTGCAAGACATGGGCGGGTCCATCGTGTTCATTGGGTCCAAGAACGGCCTTGCCGCCAGCCCCAACGCGTCGGCCTATTGCACCGCGAAGGCCAGCGAACTGCACCTGGCGAGGTGCCTTGCGCTGGAGGGTGCCGAAGCGGGAATCCGAACAAATGTGGTGAACCCGGATGCAGTCCTTCAGGGGTCAAAGATCTGGCAAGGCGAGTGGCTCGATCAACGTGCGTCCACCTACGGCACGGACAAGGCGGGGCTTGAGGAGATGTACCGCGAACGCTCTTTGCTGAAACGCTCTGTCCTGCCCGAAGATGTCGCGGAAGCGGCGTATTTCTTTGCCGCCGATACCTCTTCCAAATCGACGGGGAATATCATCAACGTGGACGCGGGCAATGTTCAGGCGTTCACGCGATAAGAGAGTGGGCAGATGACCAAACAAAGCTATGATACTGCCCGCGCGATCTTTGCGGAATGGGGCGTCGATACCGAGGCCGCGATGGCGCGGCTCGCGGGCATTCCGATCTCCATGCATTGCTGGCAAGGTGACGATGTTGTGGGGTTTGAGGCGAAGACCGGCGCATCCGGTGGCGGCATCCAGGCGACCGGAAATCACCCTGGCCGCGCCCGCACACCTGATGAACTGCGTGCGGATCTGGAATTCGCCTACGGCCAAATCCCCGGCACCCATCGACTGAACCTCCACGCGATGTATATGGATACGGACGCGACCCCTGATCGCGACGAGATTGAGTATACTCACTTCGCCACGTGGGTGGAGTGGGCGCGCGACCAGGGTCTTGGCCTGGACTTCAACCCGACGTTCTTCGCCCACCCCAAGGCCGACGATAACCTGACCCTCAGCCATCCTGACGCGGGCATTCGTGACTTTTGGATCGAGCATGGAAAGCGCGCTCGGGACATTGCTGCGCGGATGGGCGCTGAGCTTGGAAGTCCTTGCGTGAACAACATCTGGGTGCCCGACGGCTACAAGGATATCCCCGTTGACCGCATGGCGGCGCGGCAGCGGTTAGAGACGTCGCTGGATGTGATGCTGGCGGATGCCCACGACCCCGCACACATGCTGGATGCTGTGGAGAGCAAGCTTTTTGGCATCGGGGTTGAGGCGTGCACCGTGGGCAGCCATGAATTCTACCTTGGCTATGCGATCCGCAACCAAACGCTTCTGTGCCTTGATATGGGGCACTTTCACCCGACAGAGAACGTCGCCGACAAACTAAGCGCCGTGGCCCTGTCACTGGGCGAAATCCTGCTTCACGTCTCGCGGCCGATGCGGTGGGACAGCGACCATGTGATCTTGCTCAACGACGATATTCTGGCGATGGCGCAGGAGCTGGTTTTTGCTGACCTTCTGGATCGCACGCGTATTGGCCTCGATTTCTTCGACGCCACAATCAGCCGAACAGCGGCCTGGGTGATCGGTACACGCAACATGCAAAAGGCGCTGCTGCGCGCGTTATTGATGCCAATGGCAGAGCTGAAATCGGCAGAGACAGCCTTGGACTATTCCAGGCGCCTGATACTGACGGAAGAGGTTAAGGACCTGCCAGCAAGCGCTGTGTGGCAGGAATTCTGTGACCGACACTCCGTTCCAATCGGAATCGACCTTTCAAATGTCTTAAGCAAGTATGATCTATCTGTTGGATCGCGGCTTTAACCAATACCCGACGACGTGAGCTGATGCCGGTTTTGTGGACACCGAGATAAGGTGTTTATGGACTTGGAGTACAGCAATGACGAGCCGAGTTTTCAGCCCAGTGCCTAGGCTCAGGACTCATAACCAGAATATGACGGTTGCTGCGAGGGCGATGGCGGAGAGGAACACTTTGGGGCATCGATCATATCGGGTTGCTACGCGCCGCCAATCCTTCAGCCTGCCAAACATCCTCTC
>JAESTV010000129.1 GCA_016763475.1 Roseicyclus sp. | reverse complement strand
GTACGCGCCATCTGTCGCGGGGCAAGATGTTGCCACGAGAGCGGGTGGCGAACCTGCTCGATCCGGGATCGCCGTTTCTGGAGGTTGGCGCGTTGGCGGGCCATGGGCTTTACGATGGCGCCGCGCCCTGTGGCGGAGTGATCGCGGGCGTGGGCCGGGTCCATGGGCGTGAGGTCATGGTGGTGTGTAACGATGCCACGGTGAAGGGCGGCACCTATTTTCCGATCAGTGTGAAGAAACATCTGCGGGCTCAGGAGATTGCTGAGGAATGTAATCTTCCGTGCATCTATCTGGTGGATTCCGGCGGCGCGAACCTGCCCAATCAGGATGAGGTGTTCCCCGACCGGGACCACTTTGGCCGGATTTTCTACAATCAGGCGCAGATGAGTGCCAAGGGAATTCCGCAGATTGCCGTTGTTATGGGGTCTTGCACCGCTGGCGGCGCTTATGTGCCTGCGATGTCGGATGTGACAATCATCGTGAAAGAGCAGGGGACAATTTTTCTGGCTGGGCCGCCGTTGGTCAAAGCCGCAACCGGAGAGGTTGTCACGGCGGAGGACCTGGGCGGCGGCGAGGTGCATACACGTCTGTCGGGTGTGGCGGATTACCTGGCCGAAGATGATGCCCATGCGCTGGCCCTGGCACGGCGCGCTGTCAGCTCGCTGGAGGGGTTCAACGAGGGATATGGCGTGACGCTGGGCGGGCGTCCCCCGGCGTATGACCCGGAGGAGTTGTTTGGCGTTGTCCCCGCAAAACTGACCACACCTTACGACATCCGCGAGGTGATCGCGCGGGTTGTGGACGACAGTTATTTCGATGAGTTCAAGGCGCGGTTTGGCGAGACCATCGTATGTGGGTTCGCGCAAGTGATGGGCCTGCCTGTGGGGATCATCGCCAACAACGGTGTGTTGTTTTCGGAAGCCGCCCAGAAGGCCGCACATTTTGTGGAGCTGTGTTCCTTCCGCAAGATCCCGCTGGTGTTTTTGCAAAATATCACCGGCTTCATGGTTGGGCGAAAGTACGAGAACGAAGGTATTGCGCGCCACGGGGCGAAGATGGTCACCGCGGTGGCTACGACATCGGTGCCGAAAATAACCATGTTGGTGGGCGGCTCGTTTGGGGCCGGCAATTACGGGATGGCGGGGCGGGCCTATTCGCCGCGGTTCCTGTGGTCCTGGCCAAATGCACGGATATCGGTGATGGGCGGCCCACAGGCGGCGGGGGTCCTGGCAACGGTCAAGCGCGCGGCGATGGAGAAGGTGGGTGAGGACTGGTCCGCCGAAGCGGAGGCCGCCTTCAAGCAGCCCACAATTGATATGTTCGAGGAACAATCCCATCCCTTGTATGCCTCGGCGCGGCTTTGGGATGATGGTGTGGTGGACCCGCGCAAATCACGCGAGGTGCTGGGGCTTAGCCTCGCCGCCGCCCTGAACGCCCCAATTGAGGAGACGCGTTTTGGCCTGTTTCGGATGTGAGGTGTGTGATGCCTGATTGGATCGGTGAGAATGTGGATCGGTACGCCAAGACGCACGGTGGCGATCCATCTGTGTTTGCGGTGGTGACGGCTATGTCGGTTGCTGGCGCTGAGGATGTGCCCGACATCGGACGAGGGACTGGATCAGCGCTGCGGGCAATGGCGCCAACGCAAGGGTGGGAATGATGTTCAAGAAAATCCTGATTGCGAACCGGGGTGAGATTGCCTGCCGGGTGATCGAAACCGCACGCTCCATGGGGGTGCGCTGTGTGGCGGTGTATTCCGACGCTGACGCAAACGCGCGCCATGTGGCGATGGCGGATGAGGCGGTGCACATCGGCGGGCCGCGCCCTGCCGACAGCTACCTGCGGGGTGAGGTGATCATCGCAGCGGCGCTGGCTACGGGGGCGGAAGCGGTGCATCCGGGGTACGGGTTTCTGTCGGAGAACCCGGAGTTCGTGGACGCATTGGAGGCGGCTGGACTGGTGTTCATCGGGCCATCAGCGGATGCAATCCGGGCGATGGGTCTGAAGGACGCGGCCAAGGCCCTGATGGTGGAGGCTGGCGTTCCTGTGGTGCCGGGGTATCACGGCGCGTCTCAGGACGGGCTTGAGGCCCGCGCCACTGAAATCGGCTATCCGGTCTTGATCAAAGCCGTGGCTGGTGGCGGTGGCAAGGGGATGCGGCGTGTGGACCGGGCCGAGGATTTTGCCGATGCGCTGGCCAGCGCACAGGGGGAGGCCGCGACGGCGTTTGGCAACACCGCTGTTCTTATTGAAAAGTACGTCAACACGCCGCGCCATATCGAGATGCAGGTGTTTGGTGACGGCACAAATGTGGTGCATTTGTTTGAGCGTGATTGCTCGCTCCAGCGCCGCCACCAGAAGGTGATTGAAGAAGCCCCGGCGCCGGGGATGACCCCTGAGATGCGTGCCGCGATGGGGCAAGCTGCCGTACGTGCTGCCGAGGCGATTGGGTACAAAGGCGCGGGCACCGTTGAGTTCATCGTTGATGCCTCCGACGGGCTTCGGGCGGATCGGTTCTACTTCATGGAGATGAACACCCGTTTGCAGGTGGAACATCCGGTGACCGAGGCAATCACCGGCGTTGATCTGGTGGAATGGCAGTTACGTGTTGCGGCGGGGGAAATGTTGCCAGCACGCCAAAGCGACCTGTCGATTAGCGGCCACGCCTTTGAGGCGCGGCTGTATGCGGAAGATGTGCCGAAGGGGTTCCTGCCTGCCACCGGGCGGCTGGCGCATCTGGCGTTTCCCGCAGGTGTGCGGGCGGATACCGGAGTGCGGCAAGGCGATGAGATCAGCCCCTGGTATGACCCGATGATTGCAAAGCTGGTTGTGCACGGCCCGACGCGGGACATTGCTTTGGCGCGGTTGGAAAAGGCGCTGGCGGGCACTCAGGTGGCTGGTTCTGTCACCAACCTTGCGTTTCTGCGGGCATTGGCGCGACATCCGGGCTTTGGCCGCGGTGAAGTTGATACCGGCCTGATCGAGCGCGACGTTGAAGCGCTGTCACGGGCGCCGGAGCCATGCTCGCGGTCCTGGGCGTTGGCGGCGGTCGGGGCGTTGGACCTGCCAAACGACGTGACAGAGGGGTTCACCTTATGGGCACCGCTGTTGCGGCAGGTGGTGTTGGCACGTGATGGCGAAGCGGAAGGCGTTGCGGTTGAGGTCAGCGGACCGGGCCGGGTGACTGTCCGGCGCGGTGAGACGCGCCATGAGGTGCAATTTGGCGATGGGCAATTTGACGATGGGCAATGGCGTGTCGATGGCGTGTCGGTGGGTGCAGAGGTGGTGCGCCACGACGCAGGCCTGTCGGTGTTTTGGGGCAACAATTACCATTTTGAACTGCCCGATCCGCTGGATGTTGCCCTGGACGCGGGCGCGGCTGCGGGCCGGATTGAAGCGCCGATGCCGGGGCTGGTGAAGGCGGTGTTTGTGAAGGCGGGGGCATCGGTCCTGGCCGGAGATAAGCTGGCGATCCTGGAGGCGATGAAGATGGAACATGTGTTGACGGCAGGCCGCGACGGTGTGGTGGCTGACGTGCTGGCGGTTGCTGGCTCGCAGGTCGAAGCGGGTGCTGTGTTGATTGTGCTGGAGGAGGAGCAGGCATGAGCGCGCGGCAAGACTTTTGCAAAAGTCTCCGCAATCCCTTGCAAGGGATTGCCGCCGAAGGCGGGCAGAGCCTTGCAAGGCTCTGGCAAATTCCTTGTAAGGAATTTCGCGCAATCGCGGGCGTAGCGCCATGATCCGGCTGCATCACGTGCCGTGGGGGCGTTCGTTTCGGGTGCTGTGGCTGCTACAGGAGATGGGGATCACACCCGAGATCGAGCGCTATCAGATCGGCACCAAAAAGATGCGCCAGCCGGGGTTGATGAAAAGCTCCCCCGCTGGTCGCATTCCGGCACTGGAAATTGACGGCATAACGGTGTTTGAGAGTGCTGCGATCCTGCAATACCTGTGCGAAAGCCGCCCACATCACGGCTTTGGCCGTGCACCGGGGCATGCAGATCGGGTCACCTATCTTGAGGCCATGGGGTTTGCCGAGACAATGGCCTCGCTGATCGAGCAATTGAATCTGAACCACTTGTTTCTGCGCCCTCCGGCCAAACCTTCGCCAGCCGTGGTGAAGCTGAACACGCTTCGGCTGGCGGACACCTTGCGCGCGCTTGATGGGATGATCGCGGGGGAGTATTTTCTGCCGTCCGGCTTCTCAGCCGCAGACACAATGCTCGGCTTTAACCTGTTTGCGGCGCCTTATTACGTAAAGCTCGACCCGTGGCCGAACCTGCAATCCTATTGGGATCGGCTTCAGGCGCGGCCCGCATTTCAGGGTGCGGCGGCGATTGAAGGGCCGCAAGAATTCTACCGGAAAGACTTCTACGAGGTGCCATCAGATGGCTGAACGGGTGGAGATATTTGAAGTCGGCCCCCGCGACGGCCTGCAAAACGAGCCGCGCAACATCCCCGCAACCGAGAAAGTCGCGTTGATTGACCTGCTGTCGACGGCAGGGTTTCGCCGGATCGAAGTGGCGTCATTTGTGTCACCCAAATGGGTGCCGCAGATGGCTGACGGGGCCGAGGTTTTGGCGGCGATCAAACGTGTGCCCGGAGTGTCTTACGCGGCATTGACGCCAAACCTGCGCGGTTACGCGGGTGCGAAAGCTGCGAAGGCTGACGAGATCGCAATTTTTGCCAGCGCCTCTGAGGGATTTTCCCGCGCCAATCTAAACGCCTCAATTGCACAAAGCCTTGAGCGGTTTGCAGAGGTGGCTGGCGCGGCCAGGGATGATGGGATGCGGATGCGGGGGTATGTCTCGTGTGTTACGGATTGCCCGTTTGATGGCGAAATTACGCCTGACGCGGTGGCCCGTGTTGTGGCTGCGTTGCGTGATCTGGGGGCGTATGAGATCTCGCTTGGCGATACCATTGGGCGCGGTTTGCCCGAGCGGATGAATGTTATGCTGGGGGCAGTGCTGGACGAGATGCCGGCAGAGCAATTGGCAGGGCATTTCCATGATACCGCCGGGCGGGCGCTGGAGAATGTCGAGGTTGCGCTGGGGCGTGGTTTGCGGGTTTTTGACGGCGCGGTGGGGGGGCTTGGCGGCTGTCCATATGCGCCGGGGGCTGCGGGGAATGTGGGCACAGAGGCGCTGGACGCTCATGTGCGCGGGCTGGGGTATGTGACCGGTCTGGATGTAGCTGTGGTTGCGCAGGCGGCGCAGATGGCGCGGGAATTGCGTGGGGCGCACGCATAGCAGGTGAGCCGCGCGGCGCACGCGCATCAATAATCGGACGTGGGGGAAGAGGATGCAGACGCTGGATTTGAGTGTGGACAATCGGGGTGTGGCGTGGCTGCGGCTGAACCGGCCCGAGGTTCACAACGCCATGGATTCTGCAATGATTGCAGAGCTGACATCTGCGGCCACAAGGCTGGGCCGTGATCCGGCGGTGCGGGTTGTGGTGTTGACGGGCACCGGGGTGAGCTTTTGTGCGGGCGGCGATCTTGGCTGGATGCGGGCGCAGATGCAGGCTGACGGCCCGACCCGGGCCCGCGAAGCGCGGGGGCTGGCGGATATGTTGGGAACGCTGGACGTGATGGCGAAACCGTTGATCGGGCGGGTGCAGGGGCAAGCGTTTGGCGGCGGTGTCGGGTTAATGTCGGTTTGTGATGTGGCCGTGGGTGTGGAGACCGCAAAGTTTGGCCTGACGGAGGTGCGCTTGGGCCTGATCCCCGCCACCATCGGGCCGTATGTCGTGGCGCGTATGGGTGCGGCCAACGCGCGGCGTGTGTTCTTCTCAGGGCGTCGGTTTGGCGCCGAAGAAGCGGTGGCTCTGGGCCTGTTGGCCCGTGCCGTACCCGAGGCGGATCTGGATGCGGCGGTGGAGGCTGAGATCGCGCCATATCTGGCCGCTGCCCCCGGAGCCGTGGCTGAGGGGAAGGCCTTGGTCGCCGCATTGGGTGGTGGTGTGGCGGAGGCAGATATTGCCACAACAATTGACGCCTTGGTGGCCCGTTGGGAAAGCGCCGAAGCGGCTGAGGGGATTGCGGCGTTCTTTGAGCGTCGCGCCGCTGATTGGGTGGAGCGCTAAGGTCTGGAGGTTGGCCCTCCATGGGGATGGCGAGGTGACCGATCCGCCCGATCCACCGCCGATCCCCCTCGCCCCCGTCCCCGTCTCTCGGCGGGCTTCTGGTGACGCCAGCTAAGCCCCGTGCCTGTGGTTGTGCCCTGTGCCTGCGGTAGTGTCCGTGCCGCGTTGCAGCGTGCCAGAACACTGGACAGGGCGCCTGTCTGCCCTCCATCATTGCCCCTGGGCCGGCCCCGTCAGAGGGTTTGGCAATAGGGGAGACACATCATGGCCATTTTCGCGAGCCGCCAGGGCGCAATTGATGTGCCTGACCTGTCCGTCACACAAATGCTGTTTGAGGGGCTGATTGGGCGTGAGGATGACGTGGCGATTGTGGATGGCCCGACCGGGCGCGCGCTTACTGCGGGGCAATTGATGGCGCAGATCAAGGCGCTGGCCGGTGGGCTGAGCAAGCGTGGCATTCTGCCGGGGGGCATCGTGGCCATTCTTGCCCCCAATATCCCGGAATATCCGGTTGTTTTTCATGGTGTTGCCTGGGGCGGCGGGACTGTCACAACAATTAACCCGACCTATACGGCGCCTGAAATCCATTTCCAACTCAAGGATGCCGGCGCGCAGATCCTGGTCACGACCTCGATGTTTGAACAGGTTGCGCGCGTTGCGATGGAGGGCACCGATTGCCGCGAACTTGTGGTGCTGGATGGCGGCGAAGATGGTGGCGAAGATGGCGGCGGCAGCGGCAACGGCGATAATCGGGCGCTGACGTTGGCTGACATCATGGGGCGTGAGTTGCCCACTCAGGCCCCCGTAGATTTAGCAAACGACGTTGTGGTCATCCCCTATTCCAGCGGCACAACCGGGCAACCCAAAGGTGTCATGCTGACCCATCGCAATCTGGTGGCCAATGTCTGCCAAGCGGCGGCCATGTCCGATATTCAGCCCACGGACACAGCGATTGCGTTCCTGCCGTTTTTCCACATCTACGGCATGACGGTTCTGATGAACCTGTTTTTGAACCAACGCGCGAAGATTGTGACCATGGCGCGGTTTGATCTGGAGATGTTTCTGCGCCTGATCCAGGACCATCGCGCGACCCGGCTTTATATTGTGCCACCGGTGGCGCTGGCGCTGGCAAAACACCCGATGGTGGACGAATTCGATATCTCCAGCGTCAATCAGATATTCACGGCCGCCGCCCCCATGGGCGCGGAAATCGAGGCCGCTGTCGGCACCCGGTTCAACACCCAGTCGGTGCAGGGGTATGGCATGACGGAACTAAGCCCGATCAGCCACATGACATCAGGGGACGCGATCCGCCACGGCTCCAGCGGGCAGGCGCTGCCGTTGACGGAATGTCGGATCGTGGACCCCTCCACCTTGGAGGATCTGGGTCCGGGGCAGGAGGGGGAGCTGTGGGTCCGGGGGCCGCAGGTGATGAAAGGCTACCTCAACAATCCCGACGCCACGGCACAGACCATGGCCGAGGGAGGC
>JAESTV010000128.1 GCA_016763475.1 Roseicyclus sp. | reverse complement strand
GCTGTGTAAGCACTTTGATTTGTGTTGATGTTAGGTTTATTTCTCGCATGTGACTATCATGATCCGATTAATTTAAAAATCAACACTTTTGTTTGAAAAAAGAGTATTTTCAATGATCATCGGTATATATGTTGCAGTACCTCTATTAGTACCGATCCATAAAGTCCCGTCTTTGGATTCTGTTATGGCAATAACAAAGTTATTAGGTATAGTATTTTTATTATTTGGTATTGATAAATAAGCCTTAAAACAGCTACAGTTTAAGGTGAATTTATTTAAACCAAATTCAGTAGCTACCCATAGGTCATTATTACTATCAAAATATAAATTTGTAACTAGGTTAGAGGATAGTTTGCTATTTTCTTTAGTGAAAAAATCATTTGTATTATTAATGAAATTGTACTTTAAAAGGCCAGATTTAGTACCTACCCATAAAGTATCCTTAGCTGTTTTTATAAGTGCTGAAATAGAAAGTGTTGAGTTGGTTTTATTTTTTTTCGTTAGTAACTCAACGAGTGTTATTTCATTGGTTTTTAATGAAAGTTTATTTAACCCTTTGGTAGTGCCGATCCAAACATGATCATCATCACTTACAATTGTAGTTATTGAGTTATCCGTTAACCTTGAATTTTTTATGCTAAAATTGAGAAAATCATCAGTTTCTCTTCTGTATAAGTTTAGTCCTCCTGAAGCAGTGCCTATCCAAAGGTTGTTAAACTTATCAATATGTAAGGCAGTAATTCGAATACCAGATAACGCATTGTTTTTGCTACCAGCATAGCGGTAAGTAACAAATTTATTACCATCAAAACGGTTTAACCCTTCTTCAGTACCAAACCACATAATGCCATTTAAATCTTGAGTAATTGCAGTAACAATACTGTTAGATAAGCCATCAATAGTATTATATGTAACATAATTTGGATCAGGTAAATAAGTACCTTCAAGTTCATTTGCGAATGAGTTTTGAGAAAAGAAGAGAAGAAAAAAGAAAAGTATTTTTGGCATTTATTATTTTTATCCATAATTTAATAAACAAGTTATAGCTCGGAAAGCCTACATATTTGTATGCTAGTTAACAAGTTATCTTATGTTATTTCGTATATTCAGGCATTAAACAAGCCGACATTAAGGTGAACATACCCGACAATTTGTTAGCTTTTGCATTCAGCTAGTTAATTCGTTGTCATTTTATTGTGTTGGTTAGATGGTAAGTGTAGATATTAAAAGGAATAACTATGCTTACATCATCACAAATAAAACAACTGGCAGAGCTTGTTAATGAAGCTAATATTGATGTAAAAAACATAGATGCAGTAAATGAATATATCGGTTTTTTACTCGAAGATATTGCTGGTTTTGAGTGTGTAAGCGATGATGAATTAGCAATGATAAAAACTGATGTGCTCTCTCAACTTTGAAAAACCGTTAAACCGCTTAAAACACCTTTCCCACTCTAGCGCGTAGTCGTATATAAACGCGCGTTTTTTATTTCCTATAGCGGATATCGAGATCCGTGAACTAAACTCTCGCCATCAGGTAACGATAAACGTATCAAACAATGATAAATCTGCGGACGAACCCCATAACATTGCTATAGCTAAAAATAAAGTTAATAGTAAATGAAAATTAACTTTTAAAAGCAGATAAACAAGATAGTTTTATTGTAGTTATTACTTTAGTAATAAATTTATTGTTATTAATCTATAGAAGTTAGTTTTAATATTTATCATCTGTTTTTTCTGCTTTTATCTTGTAGAATCCATATCAAATACCTTTTGTAGTAATATTCATGGAAATTGATTACTTAACAGCGATAACCGAAAACAACCACTTTATCTCCCTTGTAAATAATTCTAGCTCAGTTAACAAAGATATTTTCATTAAACTGTTCAAATCATCATTAGCCTTTATTAAAACGAAAGATTATATCTTTGATGATGGTTTTGTTGATCCTGAGTTTATCCAATGGCAAATAGACTGGATTTTATCTGCGGATGAATCCTTGATTGAAGAACTAGAGTCTTATATAGATAAAATAACAAGTTTAATTACAAAACATGATGGTTATTGGTTTAAAAAGGAAATGGCTGATGTTTTTGAAGGCGATCATTTCTTCCCTGAAAACTTTGCTATTTCTTCTATGGTGTATTGTTTGAAAGGGTTATGTGTCGATGAAAGTAGATCACTTTATCTAGCAACCCGATTTGAAAGTTTTATCTATTTTACCGATTTAGTAAATAATTCATTATTTAGAGCTGAACAAATTATTGGTAAAAGAAACGCAGGATTAGAAAAATCCAAAGAGTTACGCCAACATAAAACACCTATAGTTAAGATAATTAACGAACTAGCTCAACATTTATGGAAAGAAATACCTACGTTAAGTAGTGTTGCGGTGGCTGATGGTATTAATGAAAAACTTTCTATTATTTTAAATGCTTATCGGGAAGAGAAATGTACTGCACTTGATGAGTCGGGCATATATGATAAATCTAGAATTAGTGATGAAGAGACATTACCTGTTAAGTTGAAAAGCAGTGATGCCATACGAAAGCAAATTGCACCGCTTCGCCCTAGTGTCAAACGAGCAAATAATATGAAGCAATTTACTAATCAAATTAAAAAATTACTCACCAATAAATTAGCTTGTTCTAATGAACAATGCCTTTGCCAAAAATAAAAATCACATAAACTGGAAGCTGGTTACCAGCTTCCAGTAACTACCAATAAAGTCCGTATTATGCTCAACCAGATGGCAACCACAACGGTTTACCACTTTTTAATACTGAGGCTTTACTCATGAAAACATCTTCTTTATTTGAATCTGATATCTCACTTGTTTCTGAATTTGATCAAACATCCATTGATTTTATCCATGAAGCTAAGCGAATCGCTAACCAAGAACATTTCAACTGTTCTATTAAACGTGCATTAATTGAGTACTTGGTTGACCTTGGTCAACAATTACCTGAAGCAATAAAAGGTGAGTATGAAAATCGCCTTGAAGAAGTTAATTTACCCAAAATCCCATCAAATGTAGAGATAGAAAAAGCTCAAGATATCAGCCATGCAATCGTATCGGACTACTTACCTAAGGTATTCGATATTAGTCAGCCAGATGTATTTCAACTTACAGTAAATCAAGTGGGTGCATATAAATTCTTAGAACAGGATTGGTCAGTATATTGTCAAGAACCAATTCTTGCTGAATTAATGCCACATATTGATGTGCATAAATGCACTATTCGAGAGGATGGTTCACTGGCTTTCAATTACTTAAAGTTTAACAACGGGGAAGAGTTCAGTTTCGAACGACATGACCACCCTTACTTAAATGGTTTAAGTATTTCAGAAACATCTATTGGCATAGCGTATCAATTATTTAAACAAATATTTGATACATCAGAAGCCGCTTAATAACTAATCAAACCTAATGCGTGGGCTTAGTCCCACGCTTATCTAAGGAAATTAATATGAACGTATTAACTAGCGCCCTAGCTTGGGCGTCACGGGGTTACTGTGTCT
>JAESTV010000127.1 GCA_016763475.1 Roseicyclus sp. | reverse complement strand
ACCTGCCGGGCAACGAATGCGGGATCGTCGGCTGCAAGGTGTAGAGGATTTGCCCATAATGCTTCCTTCCATTCCAACGAAAGGATCGCACCATCAAACCATGGGATCAAACAGCTAGTGAATGATCTTCTCTTCGCGGACGTAGAGGTTTTCCCAGGCGCGGTCGATGAAATCGGGGGTCATCTGATACGGGATCCCCTCAAATTCGCAGATCGCGATGATCTGGTCACACAAAAACACCGGATGATAGTTCGCGTAGACGTTATCAATTGTCGGGTAGCGGACTTTGAGCATGTGGATGAGGGACGCCTCGTCCAGCGGGACGCCCTTTTTCTTCGCAACCATGGCGAAGATTTTCAGGAATTGCTCCTGATTGGGTCCGTCGATTTTCACCTTGAAGAAAATCCGCCGCAGGGCGGCCTGGTCAAAGATCTCGTTGGGGTGAAAGTTGGTGGAGAACACGACAAGCGTGTCGAAAGGCACTTCAAACTTCTCACCGGATTGCAGGGTGAGGATGTCATAGTTGACCTCCATCGGGACAATCCAACGGTTGATCAGGGTCTGGGGCGGTTCGGCCTGACGGCCAAGGTCGTCCACAATGAAGACGCCGCCGGTGGCCTTCAGTTGAAGGCTGGCCTGATAGGTGCGCGACACGGGATTGTAGTTGAGGTCAAGCATTGAGAGGCTCAATTCCCCCCCCGTCATCACGGTTGGGCGCGTGCAAAGAAGGTAGCGCATGTCGAAGCGCGAGGCGTTCTTGCGCAGGGGGCTTTGGCCTCCGGCATCCTCAGCCGGGTTAACCGGCGTGTGTACAATCGGGTCATAAACGGTGATGACCTGACCGGCGTAAGACAGGGCCCGGGGCACATAGATGTTGTCACCCATCGCAGCGCGGATGCCTTCCGCGATCGAGGATTTGCCGTTACCGGGCGGGCCATACATCAGCACCGAACGGCCGGAGCCAACGGCAGGCCCAAGTTGGTCGATCAGCCCGTCGGGCAGGATCAGGTGGCCCATGGAGGCCTCCAGCATCGGGCGGGTCAGGTGAATGTCGCGGATCGACTGACGCTTGACCTGAACTTTGTAATCCTCAAGCGGGATCGGCATCGCGCCGTAATACTCAGATTGGGAGAGGGCATCGAGGGCGCGGGCCTTGCCGCCATCGGTCAGCTGAAACCCCATTTCGTTGCCGGAGGTCGCGTGCAGGGTGCCGGTGGCTTGCAGGAACCCCATATCGCGCAACATATCAATGAGTTGTGTGGTCAGCGGGATCGGCAGGCAGATCGCTTTCGCAATCTCGGAGGCTTGCTCGACGTTCTTGCGGAAGATGGTCTTCAGCAGGATATCCCGCATCATCACGATGGTCAGGCCGGTGTCTTCCAGCTTGCGCAGGGCAGGGGGGGCAAAGCCGGGATCGGCTGGGGGGGCTTGCATGTTCATTGGATGATCCTGCGCACATTCAGTTGGCGGTATCCTGCCCAGAGAATGCGGCAGGAACTTGGCATTGGGCGGGTCAGATCCCGGTGATGAAGCCCATTGCGAGATAAATCACCAGGGCGCCGGCAAGGGCCACACCCATGGGGAACAATTTGCCCTGTTCCCAGCTGGCCCAATGGGCCGTGACACGGCGGACGGCGGGAACCCGGCCTGCGCTGCGATGGGTGACCCACGAACCGATCAGAACAAGGCTGAACATGGCCAGGAAGAACAGATAGTCACCGGGCGCGATAAAAGGCGCCATGGCGGCGGCAAATTTGGCGTCACCCGCGCCCACAAGACCAAGGGAGGTGATGATGAAGCCAGCCAGAAGCACAACGCCAAGGGCCGCAAGCCGCCAAAGGTACGCCTCCATCGGCAGTGCAAACAGGCCGGTGACAAGGAACACCGCCGTCAGGGCCAGCACCGCCTTGTTGGGAATGCGCATCTGGCGCAGGTCGCTGAGCGCAACCCAGACGCAGATCGGAAGCACCAGCGGAAGGAACCAGAGCGCTTCAAGAGTGGTCAAGGTGAGGGTCATGGAAACCTCCGATATATCAAGCGTTTAGCGCACGAAGCGCTTCAACGGCGACTTCAAAGTGCTGCGGGTGAGTGTCGATAGCTTCGTTCAGAAGGCCGCGGCCTTCGTCCACATCACCGCGCCGGATCGCGGCAAGGGCTGTGGTGTGCAGAAGCTGCGCGCGTTCGCTCTGGTTCATGTTGATCAGCGGCAAGGAATAATTGCCTTGCGCCGCGCGTGCGAGAACAAGGTTGTTCTTGGCGGTAAAAAGCTCTGGATCATAAGAGATCGCGCGCAGGAACAGCTCTTCCGCTCCGGAATAGTCGCCACGGGTCAGGTGTGAATAACCCCAGTTGTTATAGACATTTGCGGGCCGGGTGGTGAGACCTGCGGCGGTTTCATAGAAACTGTCGGCGCTGATCCAATCCTCTTCACTATCAGCGATCATCGCTTCCAGCCGGTAACGTTCATAGGTCTCGAACGTGGGTGGCACAGCGTTCAGCTGTTGCTGCGCGCCGTCCCAATCGCCGGTGCGAATGAGGGCGTCGGCATACTCCACACGGTCCTGTTCCATGGCCCCATCATGGGCCACAACACCTTGCCAAACCGTCAATGCCTCAGCCGCGCGGCCTGCACGCACAAGGCTGGTGGCAAGTCCGCGTTGTAGATCAATCCGCTCAGGGTCTTCGCTAGCAGCGCGACGGAAGTAATCAACCGCTTCGTCAGGTGCCGCGGCACTTAACATAATTTCGGCGAGGTTGGTTTCATCAATAAGGTTGAGTGGATCAAGCGCCCGCTCGACATCTGCGCCGGTGGTGCTGTTGCTACACGCCGCAAGCGCAAGGACGGCAACAGCCGCCGGGGTAAACCGGAGGATACGGATCATGCTCTGCCTCATTCGTTGGACGCGATCTTATCGCCGCGCCTTCGTTTGATTTGGCCCAGTGTCTTACCCGTTGGATTGGAGGGAATAACGCCCCCCGCCCCGCCGGATCAGCCCAGGCCGATTTTGCTCGTTGGCACCAGTATAGACCTGATTTTCCATTCGCGCGATAGCCAGACGCAGGTTGTCGCGAATCGTTTCCGATCCGCCACTATCCAGCGCAAAGGCTTGTTCAAGTATGCGCCGCGCCTCACCATATTCGCCCCGTTCAATGAGCACCGCCCCCAAGTTGTTGAGGGCAGGCACAAAATCTTGATCGCGCTGGAGTGCGGCGCGGAATTGGGCTTCGGCCTGCCCAAAGCGGCCCAAAGCGAGGTTTGCGGCGCCGACGGCAGTGATGACATCAACAGTCAGCCCGGTCTCCGCACCGGCGCGGTAGTAGGCGCGCAGCGCCAGTTCGTGCTGGCCTGCCTGCATCAGGCGATCACCGACAATCAGCCCGTCGATGCTCTCCGTCAGCTCACCAATACCCTCGGGGGCATCCAAACCTTCAAACCCCGCATCAAGGCGGGGGGTGGAGTTACACGCCGCGAGGGCCGTGAAAAGTAGGAAAAGGGGCGCGTGCTTAAGCACTGTTTGCCTCATGGGTTTACCAAAACTGCTCAGGCGCCAGCATAGGGATATGGGCGCCAGTTGGCTAAGGTTTCTTTTACCATTTCCGCGATGGGGCGTTTGCCGCTTTTCGTGTTGACGGGTGAGACATTGGCGATGGTATGGGAGCGGCCAATCAATGGGACAGAAAAATGAGACCGAGTTTAAGAGCCAAAGCGATCGCGGTTTGCGACAACAAGATTGCCAAGAAGGGAGAGGCGGTTGGCCTGTCGTTCTATGCGTTTTTTGCGAATAGAAATGACGACCCGGACGCGCTGATGGAAGTTGCGGAGTGGTGGATCAAGACCCACAGGCTCGACCATTTTGAGGCGGCCGTCAAAATTCGGGAGATGATGAGGTCGGGGAAATAATCCGGATCTCGCAGATGGAAAACGTGGTGGAAAACGCGGTGGCCTGCCCGGTGTTGCCAGGCAGGTCCGGCTTGCGTTGTTTTGCTTAGCCTCCGCCCAAGTCCGTTGCAATTCCGTAGATCGAGGGACCGATCAGGATGATCAGAAGCGGCGGCACACAGAACAACATCGTGAACAACGTCATTTTGGTGGGCAGCTTGTTGGCCTTTTCCTCGGCCCGCATGATCCGCTTGTCACGCATCTCGTCTGCATAGACCCGGAGCGCCTCTGCGATGCTTGTGCCAAACGAGGCGGATTGGATCATCGTGGTGATGAACGAGTTTACATCCTGGATGCCAACCCGTTCGCCCATATCGCGCAGAACCTTGCTGCGATCCTTGCCGGCTTTCATCTCGTAGCTGACAATCTCAAACTCTTCGGCCAGCGCCGGGTAGGAGGACTTCACCTCTGTTGCGACTTTGATAATCGCTTGATCCAGCGATTGGCCCGCCTCCACACACACAAGCATGAGGTCAAGGGTGTCGGGGAAACCTGCGGTGATCTCTTCCTCACGCTTTTGTATGCGCTTGGTGATCCAGTACTTCGGCGCGTAGTAGCCGACGAAACCGGGGACCAGGACCATCAGAACAGAGTTTTGGGCCGAACCGCCACCACCGGAGATCAGCACGTAAAAGGTGCCAAACAGCAAGCCACCGATGCCAAGGGCCAGCTTGGCGAAGCTGAACATCTGGATTGACGACTTGGAGCGGTACCCGGCGCGGATCATCTGCAATTGAGTCGCCGAAAGCTCTTCCTCGTCCTGGGGCTCAAGGTATTGCGCGAACCGGTCCAGCTTCTCGTTCTTGCCGCCAAGACGCAGGCCGCCCTTTTTGCCGTCTTTGGCATCTTCGGTGCGGGCTTCGCGCAGTTGCCTGAACGGGTCCTTTTGCTTTTTGAGCAGAGTGGGCAGGGCTACGACGCACAGCAGAAGGCCAAGGCCACCGACCGCAATCAAGGGGCCAAGTTCACCAAGCTGGGTCACGAGCCAGCCGTTCACTTTATTGAAGAGACCTGTGAGAAATTCCATCGGACTGCTCTTTCGGGTTGGGGCGCTTATATCACCCGCTTTGGGTTCGTGTTCGTGTTCGGGCGCGCGTTTGGCGCTTAGACTTTGATATTCACCAGCGTTCGCATGACGATAATGTTGAGGACAAGCAGCCCGGCGACAACTGCGACGGCGGGGATGAAGATTTCGGTATCAACCACGTCAGCGTAATAATCGGGCTGGCCCATGTTGATGCCGACCAGCGCCAGAAGCGGAAAGACCGACAGGAAAGTGGCGGAGCCTCTGGCCTCGGCGGTGATTGCCCTCACTTTGCGGAACAGTTTGAACCGCGAGCGAATCACGGTCGCGAGGCCCTGAAGGATCTCGGCCAGATTACCGCCGGATGTTTGTTGGATGCCCACGGCAACGGCAAGAAAACGGAGATCCTGGATGCCAAGGCGATCAGCCATGGCGCGGATCGATTCCGCAACATCGCGGCCATAGGCGGCCTCGTCTGCGATAATCCCCAACTCGGACGCAATCGGATCGGACATCTCCCGCGACACTGTGTTGATCGAGGACACAAAGGGGTGGCCCACGCGCAGGGCGCGCACCATCAACTCCACCGCGTCGGGCAATTGCTCTTCCAACAGCGCGATGCGCTTTTTGGCTTTCGAGTTGATCCAGAAGAACACACCGCCGATGCCCATGGCGATTGATACGATAATGCGGATCGGGAACGACGCGGAGGTCAGGATTGTTGTCATCAGGAACGCAGCCACAGCCACGCCGAGCATCAACAACATGATCTGTTGGGGGGAAAACGCGATATTGGCCTTCTGGGCCTTGTCCGCGATCATGGTATAAAACGGCAGGGAAACCGAGCTTTTGTGCTGGTCCATTTCCTTGCGGAGCTTGGCCAGAACATCCTGACGTGAGGTGCCTTTTTCCAGCATAACCAAGCGCCGGTTGACCCGCGCATTCAAGCTGATCGATTTGCCGAAGACGGCCAGATAGATGCCTTCCACCAACATGATCACACCGACAAAGATGCCGATATAGATGAGTGGTTCAATTGAGAGTTCCATATCAAATGGTCCTTACGAGAATGCGCCGGATTTGGCGGGTCTTATTGAGCGGCCATGGGTTCATAGATTGATGCCGGCAAATCGTAGCCCCACTGTCGGAAGCGTTCGGAATAATGGGAGCGCACACCACATGCGGTGAAGTGGCCCTCGATTGTGCCGTCAGGCTGCAGGCCAGTGCGCTGGAAGCGGAACACTTCCTGCATTGAGATCACTTCGCCTTCCATCCCTGTCACCTCGGTGATGGAGACCATGCGGCGCGACCCGTCTTGCAGGCGCGAGGCTTGCACAATCAGGTGGACCGCCGACGAGATCTGGGCGCGAACCGCTTTGAGCGGCATTTCGATACCGGCCATGGCGACCATGTTTTCAAGGCGCGAACAGGCGTCACGTGCATTGTTGGCGTGGATTGTGGTCATCGACCCGTCGTGGCCGGTGTTCATGGCCTGCAACATGTCGATGACTTCTTCACCGCGGGTCTCACCCACGATGATCCGGTCGGGACGCATCCGCAGCGCGTTTCGAAGGCAATCCCGCTGGGTCACAGCCCCTTTGCCCTCAACGTTGGGCGGGCGGCTTTCCATCCGGCCCACGTGGACCTGTTGCAGTTGAAGTTCTGCCGTATCCTCGATTGTGAGGATACGTTCGCTGTCATCAATGAACGAAGACAACGCGTTAAGTGTGGTGGTCTTACCCGAACCGGTACCGCCAGAGACGATAATATTCAGGCGGCAGGCCACAGCAGCCTGGATATACGCGGCCATCTCTTCCGAGAAGGCGCCGAATTTCACCAGGTCGTCGATGCCGAGCTTTTCTTTCTTGAACTTACGAATCGAGACCAGGCTGCCGTCAACAGCAACCGGCGGCACCATCGCGTTGAACCGCGAGCCGTCTTTCAGGCGCGCATCCACGTAAGGGTTGGATTCGTCAACGCGACGGCCCACGGCGGACACGATCTTGTCGATGATCCGCAGCAGGTGGCGTTCGTCTTTGAAGCGCACATCGGTGAGGGTCAACTTACCGGCCCGTTCGATGAACACCCGGTTCGGGCCGTTCACCAGAATATCGTTCACGGTGTCGTCTTTCAGCAGCGGCTCCAGGGGGCCAAGGCCGGTGACTTCGTCGAAGAGTTCAATGTTCAGGGTCTGACGGTCTTCGCGGTTGAGGACAGCTCCCATCTCGTTCAATTGCTCGGACGTGATGGAGTTTATCTCAGCGCGAAGCTCCGCTTCCTTGGCATCTTCCAGCGCCGACAGGTTGAGGTTGTCGAGAAGACGGTGATGCATCTCCGTCTTGATCTCATCCAGACGCAGGCGGCGCTTGCGATCCTTGTCTTCACCACTGGCGGCCTCAGGTGTGACAACAGCGGCGACGGGACCGGGTTTGCGCGCAACCTTGTTCTCCGGGGCCTTGGAGGCCGCCGAGGAGGTAGGGGCAGCCGCCTTGGGGGCCGCTGCAACTCCGGCTAAGGGGGCAATGCCGCCTGCACCAGATTTTTTATACTTGGAAAACATGTGCTTGTCCTACCCTAACCCTTGGCCTGCGCGCCGGTGATCATTGCTTTGTAAAGCCCGTCACTGAGCTTCAGGATCTCCTTGCGGAGTGGATTTTTCTTCACCGATTCTGCCAGCGTTTCCCCATTGTCGCCGGCCTGCATGACCGGTTTGCCGCCATCAGGCAGCATGGTGGAGAATGTCACGCCAAGGCTTTCAGCCATCTTCTTCATGCGGTTCTTGCCGTTCAGATCGGTCATACCCGGCGCGCGGTTCAGCACGTAATGGACCTTGTCCGACGGAAGCCCTTCCGAGCGGCACGTCTTGATGAAGCGCATGGCGTTTTGGGCCGAGCGCAGATCAAGCTCCAGCGTCGCGAAAAACATGTCGGCGCGGGTGAGGATCGTTTCGGTCCACGTCACAATGGTGCGGGGCATATCGACAATCACAATGTCAAAACACTGCGATGCCAGATCAATGACAGCGTTCACTTCGTCGGGGCCGATGATATCAAGCGGCACAATCTCGGACGGGGTGGTGAAAACCGACGATTTGTCTTGGTAACCGACGAGGGCTTGTTTGAAGCCGTCGGTATCCATGGTGGTGGCGTCCTGCAACAATTCCAGCACAATCCCGCGGTGAGGCAGGTCGAGGTATGTGGCAACCGAGCCATGCTGCAAATCAAGGTCGATCAGACAGACAGAGGGCGGGTTCTTTTTATCGGCATTGGCCAGTTCCCACGCCATATTGACGGCCAGGGTTGTGGCGCCGGTACCGCCGGCCAGGTTTTGCACGGCGAAAATTGCGGATTTGCCATCCAGACGCTGCCCGGTGGCAGGTGGCGCGGCGGGGGCGGCTTGTTCCAGCACCGGGGCGGGCGCAGGTTCGGGCTTGCGGGTGACTTTCTCGATTGCGTCGCGCAGGGCACCTTCGGCCAGTGGATAGGGAACAAAATCGTCTGCCCCAAGGCGCAGAAGTTCGCGCAGGCCAGCGGTTGTGAGGTTTTCGGGGATCAGGATGACTGCGATGTCCTTGGAGCGGGCGACGTTAATCACCTCACCCACGCGGCCAAGATCAGCTTCGTCTTCTTCGCGCACGGCAAGGGCGATGAAATCCAAGGTGCCGGAATCCAGCGCGCCAATAAACTCGCGCGCCTCGTCAAAGCCGAGGTCACCCCAAGCTTCACCCAGCTCGTTTTCCATGTCTTCGATCAACAGCCCAAAGTGATGAACTTTGCTTGAAACCGTGCAGGCCACAATTGGTGCCGGTTCAGATCGCAGTGCCAGTCCGCTACTCATTCCTCAATTCCCACATCTGCCCGGAGTTCCCGGATCATTAATGCCCGTGGCGGTCTATTGGTTTGCTCAAACCAGCCGGTCACGGGCTTCATTCAGATCCCCACGTAAATCTCGTGTATTGGACCTTCCCAAAGATGAACCTGACTGCAGAAAACGGCGAGAATGGGACACAAATGAGGGATTACGTCTACAATTCGCGGAAATCCGCGAGTTTGTCGCCAAACAAAAAAAACCGCGCCAGGGGGTGCCGGGCGCGGTTTTAGGGCTTTGAACTGCTAAGATCGTGCGCACTTTCCTGGGTCAGGAAAGGTGGAACTGGTCCATAGGTGTTCAACCTTGTGTGGGGTTTGCCTCAAATCTGTAAGTCAGCTTAACTGCAAGACGCTTTCCTGCCGGGTTAGCTAAAGCCCTCTTAGCCCGGCGCGGCGGCGCCACCACCGGCACTGCGGTAGGTGCGGTAGATGATTTCCGCGTAACGGCCATCAAGCACCAGCGGATTGTTGGACACGAATCCGGTGACTTCCGTGACGGTGCGGCGATTCTGACGCTCTTGTGCGTCAGTTGCCACAATCGGCTGGGTTTCACCAAGAGAGACCAGCGCTTCCAGCCGTGACCGGTTAATGCCCTGGGACACGAGGAAATTCACCGCAGCGCGCGCGCGGCGGCGGCCAAGACGCTGGTTGTAACCGTGTGAGCCGACCGCATCCGTATGACCATAAACCGAGAAGCGGACCTCCGGGAAATGGCGGATGAACGCGGCCTGTTGGCTTAGGATTGCGCGCGCCGCCTGATCCAGCTGGGCCGAATTGAAGGCGAAGGTGATTGTCGTGGGGACTTCTTCCGCGAACCGCTGTCCCAAAAGGATGGAAAACTGGATGTCGCCGTTGTGTACGCCGATATTGTTGCGGGTCGGATTGCCGAAGTTGCCATTGGCATCCAGATGAGCGCCTAAGGGGCGGCCGGTTTCAACGGCGTTCCAGCCGCCGCTGCAGGCCGATAGCGCCAGGGTAGAGGCCATCGTTGCAAGGATCGTGCGTCGAGAGTGGAGTTTCTGGGTCATTCTGGTGCCCTCCTTCAATCCAGGACGTAGCCGTAGGATCCCGAAAAATCCTGTTGGGCCACTTCTCCTGCGGCAGTGCCGCGGGCAGGGGCGCGGCCAGTGACCTCACCCATGAAGAACAATTCTCGTTCAGTTGGAATGCGAATCCGATCAGTTGGAAGCGCCAGCGCCTCTCCGTTCACCGGGCTCACCAGGTGGGCGGTCACGATGATCACCAACTCGGATTGCTCGCGGCTATAAGAGGCAGAGCGGAAGAGCGCGCCCAAGATCGGAAGGTCTCCAAGCCAGGGCACTTCTGCCACCGAGCTGCGGAAATCATCCTGCAACAGACCCGCAATTACGAAGCTGTCACCATCCCGCATCTCGACCACCGTAGAGGCAGAGCGCGTGTTCACCGTTGGCGCGCCGGTCGCGGCGATGATCTCACCGATCGACGAGATCTCGGCATTAAGGGCGAGGTTGATGATGGAATCGTCGATCACCGTTGGCGTGAAGGACAGTTGCACCCCGAAGTTCTTGAACTCGATGGTTGTGCCGCCGCTTTCGGATTCGGTGGGGATCGGGAATTCGCCACCCGCAAGGAAAGTTGCTGTCTGACCAGACAGAGCCGTCAGGTTCGGCTCTGCCAAGGTGCGGACCATCCCGTTGGATTCGAGGGCTTCAAGAAGGATGGATAGCTGCAGGCCACCAGCTGAGAAGCTGACGCCAAGGCCACCGTTGCGCCCTCCGAGGCCGCCGGGCACGTTCACGCCATTCCCAAACGCCGCGCCGCCGTTAAGGTTACCCGTGCCAGTGCTTTGGCCGAAGTTGCCGGCCGTTGCGCCAATTCCAAGGGATGTGGACAGCTCCTGACGCACGGTGCGCTGCATTTCTGCAAACCGGACCTGCAACATCACCTGTTGCGAGCCGCCAACCATCATCAGGTTGGAGATTCGGCCCGGCGCATACCGCTCGGCCAATTCCATGGCACGATCAACCGCAAGGGCGGAGCCGACGGTGCCCGACAGGACAATGCCGTCATTGGCAGTGCGCACTTCGACCGGTTCACCGGGAAGGATTTCACGAAGACGTTCGCGCAACTCGGCCACATCAGGCACAACCTGAATTTCAACATTGGCGATCAGCGAGCCGTCAGCCCCCAGAAGCGTCATTGTTGTACGTCCGGGGGATCGGCCCAGAACGTAGATCGAGCGTTCCGAGAGGGTCGCGATATCGGCGATCAGCGGGTTTGCCACGGAAATCTCGGCAAACAACATGTCGGCCTCGACCACCACTGCGCGGTTCATCGGAACACGTAGGGTGCCGGTGCTTTCACCTTCGACCACACGCAGCCCTTGGGCCTGTGCCATTGCAATGGGTTGAATAAGAAGTGTCGCGGCGCCCAGAAGGCACGCGCGCAAAATACCTGTCATGCTCATTGTGACCTGCCTCTATGTCACGGTTCTAGGCGTTGTCCAAATGGCCGCCCTTTCGCGTACGATGCCCTAATTCGCTTTTTTACGCAAGAATCATGACATTATGAGGTGTCCTTCATGTGCCATATCCACAACGGTTCTGTTTTATCCACAGGCAAAAGGCGCCCGCGGATGAGATCGGGGCGCCTTGTAAGCTGTGGATAAGCCTATGTTCTAAGGGGTTTCGGCCAGATGTTTCGGCCAGATGTTTTGATAGGTACGGCCAAAGGCTTTGGATTGAAACACGCCGTCCGATCAGGGCCTGATCAGACGGCGTGGTCGGTTGTCCGGGTTGTCGCGGGTTTGTCGGGGGCTGTTGTGGGTTTTAGTTCACGCAAGGCACTGGCGTGATGACAACCTCGGCGCCACGGCGATTGCGAACCGTACACACGCGCGGGCCTTCGGAGGCGATTTCTTCGACCTCACCCAGCAGCTCGCTGGTCGAGACTTCTATTTCGCCGACATCGGTTACATCGCCGACACCCACAAGCGCCAACGTCAAGGAGCCGGTCGATTGTGCTTGCGTCAGGGCGGCCACATCTTCGGGGCGCGCCGTGACCGTAATGGTACGGGCAATGGTGGGGTTGTTGCGCTGTTCATCAGCGATTTGGTCAATTGCGATCAGCTGCACGTTGGCGCGGATCAGACGGGTGACGCTTTCGCCACCCCGGCCGGGGCCGGACCAATACACGTCGACGCGATCACCGGGGCGCAGGAAACCTGACACGCCAGAGCTGACATCAACCCGAAGCGCGATGGCACGCATACCTTCTTCCAGGCGTGACGCCACGCCGGCATCTTCGCCAGGGGCAGTGACTTTTGACAAGAGGACCGGTTCGTGTTGTTCCATCATCCGGACAACAGTGCGGGCCCCATCGTCATCGATGGGAAACAGATCTTCAAGGGATGTGAAGGCGCCAAACGGCACAAATTCGGTCGGCCAACGAATGACCTGCACGTCTTCCGGTGTCAGGCGTTCCCCATAGCGGAGCTGCCTGCTAACCACGACCAATTCGGTTGTGGGAAGGATGGCGTCTCGCTGCTCGGCCAGCACGGTCTGATATTGGTCAAAGCGATCTTTTGCGATGGACACGGCAAAACCCGCCAAGCCAACGCCAACTGCCAGAACCAGAATAAAAACTATACGCATGTTGCCCACCTCGTATCTAAATGCCTGTGCGCGAGAGGATCCCGGCAACAAAGCTGGCTACACCCGGCGTTTGTCGCCGGGAAATCGGGCAAAAACATGGTCGTGGGACGGTTTGTCGGTGGCACCGTCGATTTTGCCCAAAGCTGACCCCGAGTGGCTGCGAAAGGCACCCGGGATCGCGATGGCCGTATCACTGGGTTTCGGTGAAGACCGCGTTGCCGGTGAACGGATCCGTCAGCGGATCGACGTCGGTCAGGCTCTGGCCGATATCATTGGACAGGTTTTCAACGCCGCCGGACACAACAGCCATAACGGCCAGGCCCAGGCCCACAAGCGCGGCGGTCAGAACAACCCAGTCAACCGTGACGGCGCCGGATTCGCTGGAGATGAAGGTTTTGAAGTACGACAGTGTCATTTGAGTATTCCCATATAGTCGGTGTGATGAAAACAGCCCTGAATTCGTTGATTAGGCTGGGCGCGTTCTGCACCGACGCTGTTCAATGAGCGCAGGGAATGTTTCTTCGACAAGTGGGGGCAAGAATGTGGCACACCCACGTCCGTTCCCGCCCGTTTCGGTAAGGCTTTAGTCGACTTTTAGGGAATGGGGGGCGCATCGCAGAGAGGTGCCGACACAAGAAAACAGCCGCGAAGCTTGTGGCTTCGCGGCTGTTTGCCTTGGTAGTGTGTGCGCCGAAAGTGGCGCGCTCAGATCAAGGAACAGGAACGGCGAAAGGAGCGGCAGTGTGATCAGCCAACAGCTGGGTGTTGATGTCACCCGAAAGGTCCTCAACGCCGTTGGACACAACAGCCATAACGGCCAGGCCCAGGCCCACGAGGGCTGCGGTCAGAACAACCCAGTCAACCGTCACGGCGCCGGATTCATTGGATGCGAAGTTTTTGATCATGTTGGTCATTGGTTTGGTCCAGTTTGATTAGAAGTTT
>JAESTV010000126.1 GCA_016763475.1 Roseicyclus sp. | reverse complement strand
GTGGGCTCAGGTGGGTCGGCGGTGGGGGACATGGCTGGCTCCGGAACGTTCCCCCTCAAATGCCACCCTTTTCATTCAGCATTCAATATCGCAATCCCGTTGGTCAATTGAAAATTTCAATCGAAAATACGCGTATAATCGGTCCGGGTTTTTTGCCCATTCACCCGGAAATCCTGAGCAATTCGCCCGGCTTTCAGGGTGTGGTGTTGGCCAAGGCCCTTGTCTCGGCAATCAGGGCTTTCAGGACCGGCGTATGGGGCTCGCGATGTGGTGCGACAAGGCCAACGGCATGATCCATCACTGCCCCCTCAATCTCGCGGATCACCAGCTCCGGCTTACCCCCACACAGGAACCGCGCCATGTCGTCCGGAAGCACGGTAATCCAATCTCCGGTGAGCACGTGAGCAACCAGAACAACGGTGGAATTTGATTCCACCTGCGCCTCCGGCGCGATGCCTGCCTCCATGAAAAACTCGTTGATGATCCGCCGGTTCTGCATGTTTGGTGTCAGAAGGCACAGGCGTTCCCCGGCCAGATCAGCCCATTCCACCTTGTCCTGCAAGGCCAGATCACTGTCACGGTGCGCCACTACAGTGTAGCGCTCGCGGTAAAGCGGCTCAGTTGTGATCCGGCCCAGCGGCTCGTTATCGAGGTAAGACAGGCCCGCGTCCGCCTCCAGGTTTTCAAGCATCGACAGGATTTCCACAGAGGTGCGGCTGAGGATTGTGAAGCGGATATTGGGATGGGCCCTTGTGAACCGCGCCGACAGGCGCGCCGCCCAGGTCAGCGCCGTGGGGATCACCGCAAGGCGTACAATCCCGCTGAGGCCATGGCGCGCGGTGCGCATCTCTTGCCGGAACGTGCGCATATCGCTGACCAACTGGCGCGCCCAGACCAGTGCGCGCTGGCCCTCAGGAGTTAGCCCCCCGTACCGGGAGCCGCGAAAAATCAGCTGCACCCCCAACATCTCTTCCAACTGCTTGATACCAGTGGATAATGTCGGCTGAGTCAGGCCAAGGCTTTCAGCTGCGCGGCCAAAGTGCGCTTCCCGCGCTACGGCAATGAACATCTCTAACTTCTTGATCATGTAAGCAGTTTCGCAATCAAAGACCGGCAGATCAATCGAAAAACCTTATTGAACCGCCTCAACCATGGCAGCCGCCACCCGTTCCGACAGGCCGGGTATGGCGGTGCCATCAGGTCCGTGGGCGGTGATGGAGGTATCAAACCCACCCCCCGTGCGCGCCGCGGTGATCGACAGAAGTGGCCGCCCAAGGGCCGGAGCCGCCGGGTGAGTTGCGTTTAATGGCAAGCCAAAGACCGGCGGCAATTTGCGGGCGACTGGTACAATTGTCATCACAATACCGGGGTGCGAAAATTCGGCCTGCACCATGCGCCGCAACAGCAATGCGGGAACCAGACGGGCCGCACCCATACGCACCTGCTCAACCAGCGGCGTCCGCCGTGGCCGAAACAGGGCGCTCTCACCAGAAACAGACGGTTTGGAGAGGTCGAGATGCTGCATCTGCGCATGATTTCCGAGGCCGCCATCCGGGTTGCGCAGGGCTTCGATCCTGGCGACGGCGGTATGATCCTTGCGGCGCGCGGATGCACCCGCGAAGTCATCAAACTGGTCCAGCATCCGCCGTCCCAATCGCGCCAACGCGTCGCCGTGGCCTGTTGCCTCAGGCACGGCGCGGCTCAAGCCGTCGAATGGCAGACGGCACAGGCCTGTGGGCGCAGGATCAAGGCGCGGGTCCGCTTGCGCGCGCAAGTCGGCGAATGTGATGACGGGCAAGCCGTCGATAGATGTGACCTCAGCCGCGCCGGGCCGGATCCTGGTGACAAGCAGGCGCGCGATGCGGGTGCCGTCGGCAATGGCGTGATCGAAATGAAGCACCACCCCGGACCAGCCGCCGCCCTCCGGGTTCACCAGCACAATCCGCCACAGCGGTCGGAGCGGATCAAAGCGCAGTTTTCGGGCGGCGTTCATCATTACCTGTGCGGTATCAGCCGCCGGATCATTCAAAACCGCTACGTGGCTGGCAAGATCAACCGGCCCCGCCGCGCCGAACCGGGGCCGCAGCCCGGAGATCAACGGCGATTGAAACCGCTCTGCGGCCTGCACCAGCATCTGAATGCCACGTAATGCCCGCGCCGGGTCAAAACCGCCCGTGGCCTCAAACAAGACGGTGATGTTGTTGGGGCCGGTGCGAAACAGTACCGCCTCAGCCGGGGACAGCGGAGCGCCCACTACTCCGCCGCTTCGCGGTCGGCCGCCTGTAATGCCTCAGCCAAAACCGCCAGAAGATAGTCGATATCATCCATGGTGTGATGGGAGGTCAAGGTCATGCGCAGCCCGACATCGCGGGCGGAGACAGCGGGTGGCGCGACGCTGGCCAGAAAGACACCCCCCGCTTGCAGCGCCATGGCAACCGCCCCGGTGCGCGCCAGATCGCCGATCCGAACATAGCGCATCGGCGTGTCCCCATGGCAGGCCAGCGGCAGGCCAAGGCGCCGTGCGCCGTCGTTGAAACGGGTGATCCGGGCGCGCAAATCCGCTTGGCGCGGGGCTAGCTCGTCCGACAGATGCAGGTGTGCGGACGCAATGATCGCGCCCAGCATCGGCGGCTGAACCGGGCCCGAGAATGTCATCGCCGGGCCGAAGGCGCGCACGGCCTCTGCCTGATCGTCGTTGGCCAGCGCCAGGGCACCTCCGGCGCAGGCGAAACTTTTGTTAAGCGACAGGGCCACCAGAACACGTGGGTGGTCGGGCCAATACTCCAACGCGATTCCCTGCCCGCGCGCGCCACACCAGCCGGTGGCGTGGGCGTCGTCGATATACAGCGTCAGCCGCGAATCCTGGGCCATCAGCCGGTCCAACGCCTCAAACGGGGCAATATCCCCGATCATGGAATAGATGCCGTCAATCAGCAGCCAGACCTTCGGGGCGTCCGTGGCACGCAATTTGCGCGCAATCTGCTCAGGCGCCGAATGGGCGACAACCTGCACCCGCACGCCTTGCGCCTTCAACAGCGCCGCCGCCACATGCAGGCTGGCGTGGGCCTGCACATCGATCAGCACCAGATCCTCTGGCCCCACCAGAAGCGGCAAAGCCGCCTGATGGCCCAGGGACGTTGACGGCACCAACAAGGTGGGCCGCCCGGTCATCTGGGTCAGAAGCGCTTCGGCCTCGGCATAAGGCGGCGCGGATATGAAGGCACGCGAGGCCGAGAATTGGGTGCCAAAGGCGCGTGTGGCGGCAATTGCACCCTCCTTCAGCGCCGGCTCCATCTCCAGGCCCAAATAGCTGCAAGACGCGAAGCTAAGCATCGTCTGGCCAGCAAGTGTGACCTCTCGACCCGATAATTGGTCGTCTTCGGCCACCTGTTGCAATAGGCCCATGTTACGTCCTGCACGCAGCGGGGCCAGGCGGATTGTCAAATCGGTCATTTTTGTCCAATGGTCTGATATCTCGCCACTTGGCCATTGCCACTGGGTCCGGTCAACGATTAATGCGCAGGCGGGCAAACGAGTATGGGCCATGATGCCCTTAAGAAACAGCAGGCGAGGAAGCATGACGGGCAGCACAGGTGTACGGCAGATTAGCACGAGGCACTGGCTGACCGGGTTGATGGCCGTGGTGCTGACAGTGTTGGCGCTTATTGGCGCGCGTAATGTGGAGGTGGAAGCGGACGTTATTGGTGCCTTGTCAGGCAACAGCGAGGGTTATCTGGCTTATGAGGCGTTTCAGGAGCGCTTCATGCTTGGCCGCGCTGATGAGGCGCTGTTGATCCGCGCTGATGATCTGGCTGATCCCGCCACCTTTGAGGCGTTGGAAAACCTGATCCTTGATCTGCAGTTCACCGATGGCGTGGCAGAAGTGGTCAGCTTGTTCTCGCTCCCGGCCGAAGGCACAACCACACCCCTGATCCTGTCCAATCCCGATGTGCCTTTGATCGACAGGTTTGAGGCCTTTGCACAGGCAGGCCCCGCTGCGGGTGCGTTGGTCAGCGCGGACCGGCGCGCGGCGCTGCTGCACGTCATCGCAGTTCCATCAGGTGTGCCCGGTGATATCGCCGCCGCCCTGCCCCAGTTGGCCGAGGCCGCCGCCCCACTGTCTGTTGTGGCCGTTGGTCAGGCAGAAGTTGAGCGTCAGATTTCAACCAACCTTATCCGCGATCAGCTTCTGGTGACCCCGGTGGCGGTGTTGATCTGTATCTTCGTGGGGGCGCTGATCCTGCGTTCCATCCGGGCGGTGCTGGTCTGTGCCGCCCCGGCGATCTGCGGAGTGTTGTGGTTTACGGGGCTTCTCGGATGGGCCGGTCAGCCCCTGGACCCATGGCTCGCAACCCTGCCGATGCTGGTAATGGTGCTGGCCTTCGCCGACACCCTACATCTGTTTTACGCCAGCCGAGAAGAGGGGGGCGGGGTTGAGCGCGCCGTGCGCCAGGTGATGCCAGCCGCCTTCATGACCTCCCTCACATCTGCGCTTGCCCTTGCAAGTTTCGGCTTTGCTGGCAGTGATGCGTTGTGGGGCCTTGCGGTGTGGGGGCCTGTGGCCGTGTTCAGCGGCTTTGGGGCGGTCTGTGTCTTCTTCCCGCTGCTCTCCCGCGTGTTGATCCGTGAACCAATCAGGGCACCCGCAGGCTTTTCCTTTGTGATGGGTTACGCCCAAGGCGGCCTTTTGCACCCCCGGACAATGGCGGTTGTAGCTCTTGTGTTTGCAATTGGCCTCATACCCGGCCTCAACAGTACAGATCCCAACTTCTCCCTATCCGAACATATCCGCGATGACAGCCGCTTGGGCCAGGACCTCGCCTTCATGGAGGCTGAGGGGTTGGGAAGTGCCAGCCTGTTTGTTGTGATTGATGACACCGATGGAACGCCGGGCCTGTCCGCCGCTGATGGTCCACGGATCTCTGAGGTCGCGGGAATCGCACTGAGCGGCGCGGGCGCCACCCCAACCGACGCTGCCCCGCAGGTGCCGGAGCGCTTCCGGGCCAGCGATGGCTTGGCGGTTGCCCTGCCGGTCCTGCTGCCCCTTGGCAACGGGCCGGAGCATTTCGGGGCCGAGATTGATCGCCTGCGCGCGGGGCTTGACGACGCGGGTCTGGCCGATGTTGCCACGCTGGCGGGGCAATCCCTTCTGGCTCACGAGGTGGTGCCCGAAACCGTTGATGCGATGCGCTCGTCGTTTTATATCGCGCTGGCGGCGATCTCGATTGTGGTGGCAATCTCGCAACGTTCCTTGACGCTGGCACTTTTGGCGACCGCCATCAGCGCCATGCCGATGATGGCAATTGAGGGCGTCTTGTTCCTCACCGGACGTGGTATGACAATGACAGCGGCAATTGCATTGACGGTCGCCTTTGGGATCGCGGTGGACAATACCATTCACTACCTCAACCGCTGGCGGCTGGCGCCCGGTCCACGGGGCACACGCCTTGCTGACGCGCTTGCCCATGCCGGTCCGCCGATGGTTGCCTCGACCCTGATCATGACATTGGGCTTCAGCGCAACTCTGCTCAGTTCCACCGCCAGCATGCCGCAGTTTGGCATCTTTGTGGTCTCTGCGCTATGGATGGCCCTGATTGCCGACCTGGGTTTTTTGCCCGCCCTGATCCGTTTGGTCAGACGAAAGGATATTTGATGCGCATTCCATTTGCCCTGCTTCTGGGTTTTGCCACCGCGGCCATGCCGATCCCCACACTTGCCGAAGTGCCTGACTGGATGTCCGGCAATTGGCGCACCAACGCACGCCTGACCGCCCCTGATGGCGCGCAACTGCGGATCCGCTGCACCCTGACCGCAGGCGCTGCAGTTGCCGCTGATAACGCTGATGGTGATGGTGATTGGGCAGGCACCCTTGGATGCGCCACGGTGCAGGGCCGGTTTGAAGGCACTTGGGACATCGCAATCACTGGCGAAACTGCGGCTGGCGATATCATCTTCTCCGGCACAGAAACGGCGGAACTTTCGGTGTCCGGCACCGCAAGTGAAACCCACATGGATCTGGAATCGCCAGATGGGCAAGGTGTTGCCTTTACCCCCGGTCCCGACGGGGCCCTGGTGGTTGAGATGAACGCCTTGGGCCCGCAACGCCTGACCGGCGCACTTACATTCGAGACCCGTTAGGCGTTCTCAATTCGGCCCAAGTCAGGCCCCGCATCATGGCCCACTTCGGCCCGCATCATGGCCCAACCCGGCCCGCACCATAGCCCTGATCAAGCCACGCCAAAACCCCCACCACCCGGCGTTTTCATGGTGAAGACATCACCGGGCAACAATTCGATCTGATCGTTGCCGGACAGCGCCACAACGGTGCCATCAGCGCGGGTGACAAGGTTCACACCCACCCCACCCGCACCACCGCCCGCCATGCCGTGGGGCGGCACCTCGCGGTGTGAGGACAACACAGTCGCCGTCATCGCCTCGTTAAAGCGCAACCGCCGCGTGATGCCTTCGCCGCCATGCCAGCGCCCTGCGCCACCAGACCCCTCGCGGATCGAAAATTCCTCAACCCGCACCGGAAACCGCGTTTCCAGCACTTCGGGATCGGTCATACGTGTGTTGGTCATGTGGGAATGCACGCCAGAGGTGCCGTTAAACCCATCCCCCGCACCGGTGCCGCCACAGATCGTCTCATAGTTCTGGAACCGCTCGTTGCCATAGACAAAATTGTTCATTGTGCCCTGGCTGCCCGCTATCACCCCAAGCGCGCCGTAAAGGGTATCAGCAATCGCCTGGCTGACCTCGGTGTTCCCCGAGATCACAGCCGCCGGGTACGCCGGGTTGATCATCGAGCCTTCCGGGACAATCAGGTTCAGGGGCTTCAGGCAGCCCTCGTTCATCGGAATGTCCGCACCGACCAGGGTGCGGAACACATACAGCACCACCGCCCGACAGATGGCGAGCGGGGCGTTGTAATTCAGCGGTGATTGCGGCGAGGTGCCGGTGAAATCCAGCGTGGCAGTACGTGCGGCCTTATCCACGGTGATCCGCACCTTGATCTGCGCCCCGGTATCCAGCGGATAAGTGAACTCACTGTCGCGCAGCACGTCGAGGACACGGCGCACGCTTTCTTCGGCGTTGTCTTGTACGTGCCCCATGTAGGCGTGGATCGTCTCCACCCCGAATTGCGCCGTGATCTTTTGCAACTCAGACGCACCGGTTTCATTTGCGGCAATCTGCGCCGCGAGGTCCGCCATGTTTTCCTCAATGTTGCGGCACGGATACCGGCCAGAGGCCAGAAGCGCACGGGTGGCCGCACCTTGCAGCGCGCCTTGCTTCACCAGCAGGAAGTTGTCGATCACCACCCCCTCTTCGCTGATCTCGCGGCTATCCGGGGGGGCTGATCCCGGCGTCTTGCCCCCGATATCGGCGTGGTGCCCACGGGAGGCGACGGTGTAGATGATCCGTGTGCCGCTTTGGTCGAACACCGGCGTGATCACCGTCACGTCCGGCAAATGGGTGCCGCCGTTAAACGGGTTGTTCATCATGAAGACATCACCGGGACGGATCCGGCCTTTGTTGGTGTGCAGCACGGTGCGCACCGACTCAGACATCGAACCGAGGTGGACCGGCACATGGGGCGCGTTGGCAACAAGATCCCCCGCCTCATCAAAGATCGCACAGGAAAAGTCGAGCCTTTCCTTGATGTTGACCGAATAAGCCGTGTTGGCGAGGGTGGCACCCATTTGTTCGGCAATTGACATGAAAAGGTTGTTGAAAACCTCCAGCATGACGGGATCAACTTTGGTGCCGATTGCTTCGGCGCGCGTCAGGGGGGTGATCCGCGAAAGGATCAGATTGCCGCCGCGGGCCACGGTGGCGCGCCAACCCGCCTCGATCATGTTGGTGCCAGTGGGTTCCGTCAGGATAGCGGGACCGTCAAGGGTTTGGCCAACAGCCAGGGTGGGTCGGTCCACCAATGGAATGTCCCGCCAATTGCCGTCAGAGACGCAGCGCACGGGTATGTCGGTGCGGGTTTGCCCTGTGGGGTCAGGCATCGAGACCCCCTCGCCGGTTTCCCCAACGGCCTCGGCTACCAGCACATCCAGCAACAGGTCCGACGTGTCGGGTGCGAAGCCGAAGCGTTGTTTGTGGGCGGTGGTGAAAGCATCACTCATGGCCTGCGCGGTCCCAAACGGGACCGAAAGGCTCTGCTGCGCGCCGCGAGGCCGGATATGGGCGGTTTCGATCACCTGAATGTCCTTGTCCACCAGCCCCTGGGCCAAAACCTCAGCACGTGCGGTGGCAGACAGCGCCGTCATGGCCGCCTTCGCATCGACCGCGATACTTTCGCCGAGTTGCTGCTCCTTCATGGTGCGGATATCGGCCAGCCCGATGCCAAACGCCGACAAGACACCCGCAAACGGGTGAATGAAAATCCGTTCCATTCCAAGAGCGTCGGCCACAAGGCAGGCGTGCTGCCCCCCTGCCCCACCAAAGCAGTTCATCGTGTATTTGGTCACGTCATAGCCGCGCTGCACGCTGATCTTCTTGATCGCGTTGGCCATGTTTTCGACCGCGATCCGCAGGAACCCTTCGGCAAGGTCCTCGGCGGTTTTGCCGCCGCCGATCTCAGCGGCCAGCGCCTCAAACTTCGCGCGCACAACCCCGGCATCCAGCGGTTGATCTGCATTCGGCCCAAACACATGGGGAAAATGCGCGGGCTGCAACTTGCCCAGAAGCACGTTGCAATCGGTAACCGTCAGCGGCCCACCACGGCGATACGCGGCGGGTCCGGGGTTGGCACCCGCGCTTTCGGGACCAACCTGCATCCGGCCATCGCGGTAGCTGAGGATCGAGCCGCCGCCCGCCGCAACGGTGTTTATCGACATCATCGGCGCCCGCATCCGCACCCCGGCAACCTCGGTCTCAAACGAGCGCTCATATTCGCCGGCGTAGTGGCAGACGTCGGTGGACGTGCCCCCCATGTCGAAACCAATCAGCTTGTCGAAGCCATGTTCCGCCGCCGTGCGCACCATACCCACAACCCCACCCGCAGGGCCGGACAGGACCGCATCGCGGCCATGAAACAGGCTGGCGTCGGTCAACCCGCCATTGGATTGCATGAACATCAGGCGGGTGTCGGATTTCCCAGTGCCAAGCGCGTTTGCCACCTGGTCCACGTAGCGGCGCAAGATCGGCGACAGGTAGGCATCAACCACCGCCGTGTCACCACGCCCGACCAATTTGATCAGCGGGCTGGCCTGGTGGCTGAGGGAGATCTGGGTGAAGCCGGTTTCCTGCGCAATCTCGCCAAGACGCACCTCATGATCCGGGAACCGGTACGAGTGCATCAAGGCAATGGCCACAGAACGGTAGCCATCATCGAAGGCTGATTGCAGGTCCGCACGGGCGCGCGCTTGATCCAGCGGCGTAATGATTTCGCCGTCAGCGGCGAGGCGTTCGCGCACTTCAACCGCAGCTTCATAAAGCAGCTCAGGCAGCTTGATTTCCAGGTCAAACAGGCGGGGGCGGTTTTGGTAGCCGATCCGCAGCAAATCGCGCTGACCACCCGTAATCAGCAACAACGTGCGTTCACCCTTCCGTTCCAGCAACGCATTGGTGGCAACGGTTGTGCCCATCTTCACCGCCTCGATCAAGCCGGACGGGATCACGTCATCCGCCCCCAACCCCAACAACTCCCGGATGCCATGGACAGCGGCGTCGGCGTACACCTCCGGGTTTTCGGACAACAGCTTATGGGTCCGCAGCCCGCCCTCAGGTGTCTTTGCGACGATATCGGTGAAGGTGCCCCCACGGTCTACCCAGAATTGCCACATCAGACGTAACTCCTTCACATACGGGCACAAACACGGCCGTGGTCCGCTCAGATTTCAAGGGCTTTGCGGGTTATTGCAAGGCGTTTGGCAGGAACAGCGCAATTTGCGGGAAAGCGATAAGCGCGAAAGCCATCGCCAGCATGACAAAGACATACGGGATCGCGCCCAACATCACTTCGTTGAGGGAGCCAGACTTGCGCGCCCCCTGAACCACATAAAGGTTCAGACCCACCGGTGGTGTAATCAGGGCCATCTCGATCAGGACAATCATCAGGATTCCGAACCAGATGGTGTCATACCCCTGGGCCACAACCATCGGCACGATGATCGGGATGGTCACAACCATGAGCGACAGGGTCTCGATGAAGAATCCAAGCACGATGTAGAGGGCAACCACAACCATGATGAAGCCGAAGGGGGACAGGCCAAGCCCCTCCATGAAGGCCGTCAACTCGCGGCCCAACCCGGCTGAGGCGAGCGTGAAGTTCAGGAACGATGCGCCGATCACAATCAGCATGATCATCGCAGTGATCTTGATTGTGCCCAGAAGCGCCTCACGCATCATCGCGAAGGACACGCCGCCAAACGCCAGCGCAATGACAAGCGCCCCTGCCACCCCCACCGCAGCGGCCTCTGTCGGGGTGGCCCAGCCGCGATAGATCGACCCGACGATCAAGGCAAACAGGATGATGATCGGCACCAGATCCACCAACGCCCGTAACATTTTCGGGAATGGAAAGGTGCGGCGGGTGCCGCCGAGGTGGGGCCAGATCAGGCAGATGATCATGGTCACAACCATGAAAGCGATGGCCAGTGTGATGCCGGGAACCAAGCCGGCAAGAAACAATTGCGGGATCGAGGATTGGGTCAGGAAGCCATAGACAATCAGGTTGATCGAGGGCGGGATCATGATCCCAAGCGTCCCGCCGGCAGCGATGGCACCGGAGAAGAGTTTGGGGTCGTAGCCCAGCTTCTCGGCCTGGGGCATGGCAACGGTGGCGACCGTGGCAGCGGTGGCGACGCTTGAGCCTGAGGTTGCGGAAAACATCGTCGCTGTGGCGATGTTGGCGTGAACCAGCCCGCCGGGCAGCCAGCTGACCCAACGATCAAGTGCTGCGTAGGTGCGGGTCGCAACACCGGAGCGCACAAGGATTTCGCCGAGCAGCACAAAAAACGGGATCGCGATCAGGGTGGCCGAGTTCGACGAGGTCCAGACCATATTCCCCAACGCGCGGCTCAGCGGGAAGTTGGAGAAGAATTGATCCACCCCAAAGCCGAGAAGGAACAGCACTATTCCCACCGGGATCGACAACGCCAGCAGACCCAAAAGGCCAACGGAAATATACGTGACCATCAGAGGCGATCCTGTTCCGCGAAAGCGCCCACAAAGGGCTCGGTTTCGCCGTGACGACCTTTGAGGACAAGGCTGAGGGCGCAAAGTGTGACGAGGCAGGACATGATGGCAAACCAGACCCAGCCTGCAAACCACGGCGCCTGAACCCAGAT
The DNA here is from genome assembly GCA_016763475.1 of Roseicyclus sp. Lineage (GTDB taxonomy): Bacteria > Pseudomonadota > Alphaproteobacteria > Rhodobacterales > Rhodobacteraceae > Gymnodinialimonas. Next base: position 13,579 of record JAESTV010000126.1, on the reverse strand, counting down.
CAGCGGCGTTTCCAGCGGGGTGTTGGCGCGGGACCCATTGGTGATTGCGCGCGCAACCACGGGCCAGGCTTTGACGGCAATCATCACAACCACGCCGGACATCACAATCATCGCGAAAACATCAAACAGCGCCTTGGCAAATGTGCCGGTGCGGGTGCGGATCAGGTCAATGCGGACGTGGCCAAGCTCCAACAGTGCAAAGCTCATCCCCCAGGCAGTGGCCAGTGCCATGGCATACCCGGCGATCTCCTCAGTGCCGCCAAAGGAGCGACCGAACTGGCGCATGACAATGTCGAGGACAACAAAGGCAGCAACCCCCAGAAGGCCAATTCCGACGATGATTGCGATCCATCTGTTGAGGCTTCGCAAGCCTTTGATCAGCGTCAATTCCATGGCGTCCGTCCTGTGGTGCGCGTCCTGTGGTGTGCAGCCCTGTGGTGTGCGGCCCTGTGGTGCACATCTTGCTGATGGAGGGAGGCGCGCGACGGATCGCGCGCCTCATTATTGAGCGTTACTCGATGGTTACGCCAACAACTTCACCTACAGAAGCGTTCCAGCGTTCCGCCCAGTCACCGCCAGCACGTTCCGCCCAATCCGGCAGCACCGTGGAGGTCAGAACCTCACGGGCGTGGGCAAAATCAGCCTCGGACACCTCCACAAGAACCATGTCGCGCGCATCACCGCCCACACATTCGCCGTTCCCCGTCAGACAGGCGACGTCATTAACCAGCGCACCTTGGGCAGAGGCCCAGGCCGGGTCCTCAAAGCCAGTCACAATCTGCTCGCGCAGGGTGGTTTGCGCCGCTTCATCAAGATTGTTCCAGGTGTCGAGGTTCATCGCCGTCACAACGCTGTCCCAACCACCAAGAGGGATCGGCAGCAGATGGGTGGAGACTTCCCACCACCCAGCCGAATACCCCGACCCTGCCCCGGTCACAGCGCAATCAACAACGCCGTTTTGCAACGCGCCGGGAACTTCCGAGAACGACACATTCACGCCCTCAGCGCCGAGCGCCTCCAAAAGCAACGCGGTCATCCGGCCAGAGGCGCGGATTTGCAGGCCTTCAAGGTCAGCGAGGCCAGAGATTTCGGCGTTACAGAACACAACCTGCGGCGGATACGGCACAATGGCGAGGACTTCTGCGTTGAAGCGGTCGCGGAATATTTCCGATACCATCGGCCGGGCGGCATCCACCATGGCGCGCGCTTCATCGGCGGTCAGCGCCAGCAGCGGCACGTCGAGGCCTTCCAGTTCAGGCGCGTCACCAACCGCGTAATCCGCCACGGTCATGGCGACGTCATAGACACCCTGGCCCAGCAGCGGGAAAATCTCGGACAGGCCAAGGCCCATTTGGTTGTGGGTGGTAAGCTCTACGTTGAAGCCGGACGCTGCGGGCAGCGTTTCGGTCCAGAACGGGGCTTCATATTGGTTGTGCAGCGGCAGGCTGGACCAACTGCCGACAACTGAAAGGTCTTGAGCGTTTGCCGCGCCCACAAGGGTTGTTGAGGCCGCGAGGATGGCGAGTGTACGTTTCATGATGTCTCTCCGTGTTGGTTGGGTTTTATGGGTGATAGATCGGGGTTTCAGCATCCTCGGCCACGTCCGAGATTAACATATGCCCCGGAGAATGGGTGATGCAGATCGGGAGTTGCGCATCCAGCAGCACGTTTTGCGGGGTGACGCCGCAGGCCCAATAGACCGGCACTTCGCCGTCACGGACCTCAACCGGGTCGCCGTAGTCAGGCTGCCCAAGGTCCTGAATGCCCAGCGCAGCCGGGTCACCAGTGGCAATCGGCGCACCGTGGGCTTGCGGGTAACGCCCGCTGATTTCATGGGCGCGGCTCACCATTGCCTCAGGGATCGGGCGCATCGTGACCACCATATGGCCGTGGAACGGCCCAGCCGGAACAAGCGGGATATTGGTGCGGAACATCGGCACCAGCACATTGTCATCTAGATGCCGGACAGGGATACCATACCGCTGCAACGCGTTTTCAAAGGTGAACGAACACCCCAGCGCAACTGTCACCAGATCGTCGCTCCAGAGGTCGGAAATATCCGTCACTTCACTGAACAGACCGCCATCGCGGAACACCCGGTATTTGGGCACGTCTGTGCGGATATCGATATTGCGGCCCAATGTCGGCATCATCGGGTCCCCGGTTTCACTGACCCCGACAACGGGACAGGGTTTCGGGTTGCGCTGACAAAACCGCAGGAAATCCAGCGCGTACCGCTCTGGCAGGATGGCGAGGTTACATTGCAACTTTCCCGGCGCCAGGCCAGCGGTGTGGCCAGTGTGCGCCCCAGCCCGAATGTCGGCCCGGATGGTTGCGGCGTCAATTTGGCTCTGAGTGTTCATCCAATCCCCCCGGTGGACCTGTCAGACCAGCTTCACACGGAGGTGCATTCATATCAAATTATCATATTGGATAAAATGTGATAGATTTTCTGAATGGCTAGGCGGGGTGGTTGTGGTGCCACCGTTCCGCCACATCCCGCGCAATCTCGGCGCTGTTTTCCACCAGAAAGCTGCGCGGTTCAGCCAGATATGAGGCGGTAAATTCCAACGGCGACAGGGGCAGGTCGGGATCAAATTCAACCACCTGCCCGGCCTCAAGGAATGGTGTGGCCAACACCCGCGGATAGGGGCCGACGGCGATTCCGGCGGCAATCATACGGAGGCTGGCAGACAGGGACGCGGAGGAAAATATCCGCATTTTGGGCCCCACACGCCGGGAAAGCTCCGATGTAAGCTCCCGGTGCGGGCGGGTTTTGGATGAATATGAGATGACCGGGATTTTTGCCAGATCGACATCATCCAGATGCGCCGCGCGATACCAATGCAAATCAAACTGCGGCAGCGCCGTATTCTTGACCGAAAACTCCGAGATCGGTCCCATAAGGAACACCAGATCAAGGCGGCGCTCAACCAGCGCATCACGCAATGCACCCGAGATATCAACCGTCAGGTCCACGTTCACTCGGGGGGAAGCCTCTGAAACTGCTTGCAGAAACTCCGGCAACCACGCCTGCGCAATGGTCTCGGATGCCCCAATGCGAAACAGACCCTCGGTCTCGGCCGCATTACCGACCCGGTGTTTGATTTCTTCTCCGACAAACAACATCTGCTCGGCGTATGCCAGCAATTGTTGACCGTGTTTGGTCAGGATCAACGTGCCGGGACCGCGCTCGATCAGTTGCACATTCAACTCGGCCTCGAGGTTGGAGATGCGGGTGGACACGGCGGGTTGTGACAGGTTCAGCCGGTCCGCCGCTTTGCGAAACCCACCCAGACGGGCAACCCAGAGGAAGGTGCGGATTTGCTCAAAGGTCATCGGATCTACGCGCCATCCATCTGGTCCCGAACCGTCACCTGCGGGCGGTCCCCGCCGAGGTCCGCAAATGCCATCGTGCGGCAGGTAAAGACGAGGATTTGCTGGTCACTTGCCACTCGTGTGAGCGCGGTGAACATCTTCACAATCCGGTCATCATCGGAATACACCAGCGCATCATCCAGCACGATGGGCATGTGGCGCCCCTGCCGGGCAAACAATCGGGCGAAGGCGAGCCGGGTCAGGATCGCTATCTGCTCCTGCGTGCCCCCCGACAGGTTATCAAACGTCTCGGCCGTGTCCGCACGGGTCAGGCCAGCGGGCAGCAGAGAGTCACTGTCGAAATGCAGGCCCGCATCCTTGTACAAGATCGCCAGAAGCGGCTTCAACTCTGCCTGCACCGGTCCGAAATAGGTGTCACGCGCGGCGCTGCGCTCTGCCTCCAGCGCCGTTTGCAGACGTGTCAGGGCGGCGGCTTTGTGGGCAAACCGGGCCTCGTCCGCGCGGGCGGAATCAAGCTGGCCAGACAGGTCATCGCGCAACGCCTCAATGCTGTTGCTGGCATGGGTACGGATTTCGGCCGAGTATTCCGCCACCCGCACCGACAATTGCTGATGCTGTGTTACCGCGCCCTGCACCGCGTCTTTGGCGCGGGTCAGTTCAGCCTGCGCAGTGGCAAGATCGGGGGCCTCGGCGCGCAAATCCTCAAGGGCGCCAGATCTGTCGTCCAGCTCCTGGGTGGACTGGGCATCAACCCGGATCAAGTCGGCGCGGGTGGCGTCTTGTGCCTCCGCAGGGCCAGCATCCACTTGAGCACGCTCCAGGGCGCTGGTCGCTGTTTGTGCGGCGGCGCGAGCGAGGATTGCGGCTTCGCGGGCCGTTGTATGCTCCGCGTTGGCCTGGGCCAGGGCGTTCTGCGCGGTTTGGTCCAGGGTCTGCGCTTGCGCAAGCGCCTCTTCAAGCTCCCCAAGCGGTGGCAGCGGATCATCATGGGCGGCCTGGGCGGCCAGATCAGCGATGGCTTTGGCGGCGCGCAGTGTTTCGGCGCCGTCCGGGGCCAGGGTTTTGAGGATCGCCAGTGCCAGACCCACGCTCTGTTCGGCCTCTGTCCGTTCGGCTGCCAGCGCACGCGCATCCCTCAGGGTTGTGGCCCCGGCCTGCCCAAGCAGATCACCCAGCGCTGCTTTGCAGCGGATCAGCTCCGCCCGCGCGCCTTGCCCGCTTTGCGGCAGATCTAGTGACATCTGACCGATGCCCGGCAGGGTCAACTCTGTTGCGCCGCTGAGTGTGACCGGCTCCCGATCCGGTAGCTCCGCGCCGTCTCGGGTCACACGGGTATCACCGGAATACGCCACACTCACCGTCACGGATTGCGCCGTCAGCGCCGCCTCCTGTTTCGTGACCGCGTCTTTTGCCGCCTCTACGTTCTGTAACCACTCGGGTGTCGCCCCGGAGGCAGTCACACGCGCCAGCGCCTTATCGTGATCACCCTGCGCCTGCTCAATCTTCTGCAACTGGGTGTGCAGATCCTGCGCACGGGTGCGCGCGGCCCGCGCCTCGGCCTGCTGGCGTGCTGATTCAAGAGCGCTGCGCCGGCTTGCAACAGCGGCTGCGGCATTTGCCTTGGCCCCTTGCGCCGTGTCTTGAAGACTATGCAGGCGGGCGGCTTCAGTTGCGGCGTCCTCGGCGGTTTTTTTGGTCGCCAAGGCGGCGGCATCTGCGGCGGCAAGCGCCTCAACCGCCTTCAGGAACTGATCAAGATTGCCCCGTGCGGTTCGATGTTGCAGCGCCGCCAGATCGCGGGCCTGAGCGGCGGCCTCCACACGGCCCGCATGGGCGGTCGCGCCATCATAGGCGGTTTGCGCCGCAGACACGGCCGCAGCGCGCCGGATGTTGGCGCCTGCCTGATTTAGGCGGGCAAGCTGGCCTTCCGCCTGCTTGCGCCCGGACAGCGCATCCTCAAGTAGGGTGACCTGTGCGTTTAGCGTCGCAAGCTCACCCTCCATCGTGGTGATATCATTATTCAGCGCCCGCCATACACCAGTTGGCTTGCCGGTGGCGGTCACAAGCGGCTTGAGGTCTTCCGCCACCCGGCGCATCATCCGGTCCATCCGCCTGCCGCCGGTCATGGCGTCAATCTCGCCACTGACAGAAGACAGCAGGTCACGCCGCGCCTCGGTCAGGCGGGCCTGTTCAGGTTTGCTGTCCGGCTCCAGCCCCACAAGGCCCTGACGCACCCACAACAGCCCCGCCGGGCCATCAGCGGCAGTTCCAAGCAGGGTTGAAATCCAACGCTCCGCCTCATCATCCTGGGCAATCAGTGCCCCATCTGAAAGCCGAGATACCCGCGCCGCGCTGCGGGACAGGAACCGTTTTTCAATTCGGAAAAACCCGTCATCCGTCTCGATCTCTGCCGCAACCTCTACCGCGCCTTTTGAGTAGGGTTGCAGGCTTTTCACCGGCTTCCCGCCAGAGCTGTACTTCTCAAAAAACAACGCGTGGAGGGCATCAAAGAAGGTGGATTTGCCAAATTCATTGGCCTCCGACACCACGGATATCCCATCCCCGATCCCGGTAATGGAGGCGCAACGGCCCGCGAATTAGCGAACATTGCCAAGGTGAATTGCCCGTAGCCGCATCTACTGCTCCGCCGCGTAAGAAAACAGGTACGACAGCGCCGCCTCGGCGGTTGCGCGATCTTCGGGGGTGCGGGCCTCATCTGTGGCGTCTCGCGCCAACGCATCAGCGGCAGCGCGTAACGCGCCCTGGCGGTCGATCTCGTCAAGGTCGCTCACCTCATGGACCATCCCGAGGCCAGACAGGTCGGCATCTGCCCAGAGGAAATCCGGCGCAGTCCGCATGATACCCTGTTCCAGCGCAATCCGCGCGGCGGGGTGCGCGCGGCCTGTCACCCTTAGGGAAAGCAACGTGTTCTCGCGGTCCACCACCGGAGGCAGAACACGGTCGAGGGCATCCACACCCGCGGCCACATCGACAGCCCCACCCACACCCTCCGCTGGATCGCCAGTCACCTCCAACCGCACGGTCCGCCACTCCAGGCGCGCGGTCGGCAGCGGCGTGACGATAGCAGGCGCGGTTGGCCCCGCGATCTCCACCAACAGCGCCGCAGGTGCGTGGTCGTGTTTGAACCCATCCGCCTCGGGCGCGCCGGAATACCATGTGGTGTCGGTGATCTTCAGCTGCCCATGCCAATCACCCAACCCCAGATACGCCAGCCCCGCATCACGGGCGCGGTCGGGCGACAAGATCGACGATCCGCCCTCTTCACTGGTGGAAAAGCCCCGGATCGAGCCATGGGCCAGCCCAATTCGCACCCTGTCCCCGGTATCCGCCGTGTCAAACCAATCCGTCAGATCGCGGCCCGGATGGCGCTCGGTTGGGGGGGCGGGCAGCAACATGACCTCGGAGTTTAGCGCCATAGGATCGGGCCGGGAGGCAACCGTGACATTTTCGGGGGCATCTCGGGCAACCTGGCGCCAAAGCTCTGTTGCGTTGGCATGGTCATGGTTTCCTGGCAGGATCACCCAAGTGACGGTATCCGCCGCAGCCATTGCGTTAAGCGCTTGCCGGATCACCGTCGGCGCGGGGGTCATCTGGTCAAAGGTATCTCCTGCCAGCAGGATATGGCTCGCGTTATGGAGGCGCGCCAGATCTGCAAGGGTGCGAAGCGCCTCAGCGCGGGCTTGGCGAAGGCGCACACGCACATCTTCGGGGAAACGCCCGAAGGGCTTTCCCAGATGCAGATCGGAGGAGTGAATGAACCGAAACACGGCACCTCTTGACGTTGGTTGTGCCACCACCTGCCCTGTCCTTGTCAAAGACGGCGGGACCAAAATGGCTGTGACTGGCGCGAACTTAACAGGGCTAAGCGCGCCGCCGCAATCTGATGACAGCCAAGGTATCGTGTGGGGAACCCCAAACATCGCAAGTATGTGACCTGCCTGAGGCTGCCTCAACGGCTCTTTTCGACCAGGAAGTCGATCATGGCACGGGTTTGTGCGGTCAGGTTTTTGCGGCTTACACAGATGATGTGGACACCTGCGGGCGGTGCGCTGAAGTCTGGCAGCAGAGGTGGTTGCGCCGGAAGCGATCTCACTTTTGCACGCAAGGTGCCAAAACCATTCGCGAAATCGCGGTTCCGGCTTAGGAAGCCTTCGCCCGCAAGTGATCGCGGAAAAGCGCTTTGGTGAGCGATATCAACATCAGCACCATAACCACGGTAAACGGCAGCGCACCGATGATCATCGCATTTTGCAAGGCTGCGAATGGGTTGGTCGCAGCGCCGCTGTTTCCCGCGATGATCAACGTGCCAATGACGGACGTAAGGATCAAACCCCAGATAATGCGGTGCTTGATGCCGGTTTCCTGCTCTCCACCAGACATGATGGTGTTCACCACCAGGATGCCGGAGTCCGCGGAGGTCACAAGGAAGGTCATGATCAAGACCACACACATGATTGTAATCGCCGACAGGAAGCCGCCAGAGATCATCTGCCCAAGCGTTGCGAACAGCTTGGCTGTGTTGGTGGCCCCGATCAGAGACCCGGCAGCGCCACCATTCAGTTCCAGATCAATGGCCGTTCCGCCAAGGATTGCCATCCACAAGAAACACACGATCGCCGGGGCGATAACGCACCCGATGATGAACTCACGGATTGTGCGGCCCTTGGATATCCGTGCCAGAAACAGGCCCACAAAAGGGGCGAACGCAATCCACCAGGCCCAGTAGAACGTGGTCCACCCAGATTGCCATCGGAATTGGCGGCCTTGCTCACCCGCCCCATAGATCACCTCGGCATCCAATTCAGCCGCTGCCGCAGGCAAATCTTCGGTGAACCCGGCAAGGGATCCCCATGGCGAGGTTGCTGAGCCGTAAACGGCAGTCAAGTCTTGCGCCGACAACACATTGGCCGCCTCAGGAAGGGCTGCGGCGAAGGCTTCAACTGATTGCGGGCCATATGCGCTGAAAGACAGCTGAACAAAGTTCAGGATGTAATCCACCAGCGCGGTGCCGAATGTCGTCATCGCAAACAGGAACGAGCCGAAAAACACAAACGTCAGCAGCAAGAGCGCTGACAACACCAGATTAAGGTTCGACAAATACTTGATGCCCCGCCCCACACCTGACACGGCGGACAAGATCGACAGAGCCATAATCAGGATCAACGCCGAGATCAGGCCAACGGTGCTTGGGGCTGGTGCATCTGCATTCCCGTTCATCAGCCACTCCATGCCCGACACAGCATAAACGCCATCGACAAATTGACTGACCCCGAACCCGATTGTCACGGACACACCAAGGATCGTCGCCACCACACCCAACACGTCAACGACGTGCCCAATGGGGCCATTGAGGGCTTTACCCAGCAGCGGCGTCAGGGCTGAGCGGATCGTCAACGGCATATCACGGGTGTAGGCATAATAGGCCAGCGACAGGCCCGTCAGGACATAAATGGCCCAGGCGTGAAAGCCGTAATGCAGGAACGTGTAACGGTATGCAGACTGCACCGCGGCTTCACTGTGGGCAGCGACGTCCCCCGATAAGATCACAGGGTTTGATCCCCACAATCCCAACGGCTCTGCGGTTGAAAAAACCATCAGACCAACACCCAGGCCGGCCCCAAACATCATCGAAAACCACGAGACGTTGGAAAATTCCGGAACCGAGTCCGCGGCGCCCAGTTTCTTGCGCCCGGTGGCGGGCAAGACCGCCAGGATAAACAGGAAGAACACAAACACACCAACGGAAACAACATAAAACGAGTTGAATACGTTGAGCAGGGTGCCGTTCACTGCCGACAGAACACTGCTCGCATTTTCAGGCCAGACAAGAGCCCAGGCCACCAGCGCCAACATGACCATCTTACTGACCAGCGCCACCGGAAGACTGTAGCCTTCGTAAAAACCGGATGGAGCCTTATGGATCTCCAGCTCGGTAAAAGGTGGTTTTATTGGCATAACTGGTCCCCATGGTTTTTGCCGCCGCGTATTCTTTTGTCCTACTTCAAATCGGCGCGAAGGCAGCAGGCTTCTAGGGTCCAGTTGTTAGTCGTTGTCACTTTCTCCGGCTCCGGCACCAAGCAGGCGGGAGGTTTCGCTTGCGGGGGCATAGGTGCGGTGGGCGAATGTGTTCAAATGGCCCCACGCGGCAAGACAGACATGGCCACGTTGCCCCGGCGCGAGAACCGGATCGTTGCGGGGCGCGGCAGGTGCAGCAGCTGCGGCAGGTGCGGCAAGTGCAAAGGACATTGCGGCAGGGGTTGCCGCTTCGATCTGCGCTATCGGATCATCAACCCAAAGACCATAGCCATCAGTCTCACCCCGAAACCGACCCCAGGCCACAGTGACAGGTGCCCCGAGGTGAATGGCTGCCCAGGCGGCAAACGGCACAGCAAGCAGCGGATGCGATACATTTGACATCTCAATGTCATGACCCGCCGTCAATCGGTCCGCACAATCGTTCAAGGCAGCGCCAGCAATCAGCGGACACAACCTGCCCGAGGACGCTGCCCAGATCCCGTCAAGGCCCCGAGTCCCTTCAAGGAATTGTGGGGCAACCGCGCCATGGGCAATCCGGTCATTTTGGGCCAACAGGCTTGCCAACATTGCCACACCTGGCAGGCCATGGGATTCCAGCCAACGGATCGCCTTTCCGGTTTCCTCTGCCATACCCCATGACAGTCCCGCGCCACGGGCCGCACATTTGGACAGCGCTTCAATCTCATTGAGGGAATGGCTCATGATATGCCCTCCCCAAGGGGCGGATACGGCCAATCATCTGCGTCGCGCATCTGTAATTCTTCCGGGTACGGCGCGTTCCCAAACAGACAGATGCGAACCCAACGGTCTGATCTGGGATCGAAATGTGTGGCGCCGAAGAAGGCCAGCTTGCACCGCAGCATATCGAGAGGCAAAAGGTCCGAACCGATGGTGTTATCGCGGATCTCGGCGTAAGGGGCGCGATCCACGATTTGGGCGCGACGTACGCTATGGCGGTGCTCGGGATGGACCAAAAGGAAGGCCGCAACCAAGCTGTCGTCAGCCCAACCTTTCAGGTCGCCATACAAAGCCGCCGCGTCCCGACCAGGGGCAAGGGGTTGCTCGTAGGGGCTGATCGGCTCTTCAAACCGCTCCCCCAAGCGCGGTTCCAGCTTCTCTTCCGAGACATACCAGGCCCGCGCAAACGCATCTTTTTCGGTCCAGTCAATTGCCAAAGCCCAGTCATAGTCCCGCGCCAGAATCGCCCGCAACTCGGCCAGGGGCATTGAACCATTGATCCGAAACGCCGCTGCATCTGAATCCGACATCTGGTCCGCCAGATGATCCACAAGGTCTCCGTATGGCTCCTGTATCAACGAAGCGAGACATTCCTGGGCGTCTACCCCAAGCGCCTTTTCCGCCCAGCGATACAAGCGGTCCCATGGGAAGTTGCCCCTTAGATCCACCGCTGCAACATGGGTGGACAGGGATTTCAGATCACGCCGCAATAGCGCCAGTTTCTCAATTTGTAATGGATGGGATGAGCGCCAGATATCAGCCGAAGTGATGGATCGGGCCAGCAAAGAGCGGAAGAGGTCAACGTCAGCGGCAGACGCCGTTGGAACGCTGCGCACCATCGCAATCGCAGTTTCACGCGCGTCAATCCAATTGTTGAACAAGATCGGGTGGGTCAACAGAAACGGTGCCATTCCCAAGCCGGTGGAATTGCCAATCCCCATGGTACGGGCGATGGCGGAATCCAGGTCAACCGCCCTGCCCCGGCCGCGCATGTTGGCCATATGTTGCGCCAAATCGCGAACAAACGCCCGGGTCAGGAAAACCGACAACATCTCAACCTGAAACGGGGCGCTACATTCTGGCCGGTCCGCGATCATCTCTCGATCGGCAGCGCCAAGTTTTCCCGATCCGTAAACCGCCGTGGTGCGCATAAGATACCCGACGTTCGCAATCTCAGCCGCGTCGGGTTGCTGGCCCGCCGCCAACCGCGACACCACATGTTCCCACAGGCGCACGGACCGGTTCGCCCGTGAGACCGACAGCTCTTTTTCGGTGACACGGCCCGCTTCCTGAAGCGGTATATTCTGACGCAAACGCGTGATGTCATCAGCGTCAGGCACCCCGTCAAACAATGTGAACGTGCTGTCCCATGCTTCTGCAATCACCCGGTCAGATCGTTTTTCAGCGGGAAGGTTGTGGGCAAAAGCGACCAGGGAATAGGTCCGCTCGGGGGTGTGGGCGCAATAGATCGCGTGGCCGACGCCAGTTACATCAATCTCAAACGCCGGACGTGAAAACGTCCAACCCTCACGGGTCATTCGCCGGGTAAGGATGCGCATGAATGACAGACGGCACTGGTGAAACGATCCTAAACGCGCAAGCCGCATAACCTGCGCCGGGTCGCGCTTGGCAATTACCAGGGGCCTGTCAGATATCGGCGCACTCATGTGGGTCCCCCGTGGGAGTGAAGCTCCCAGAATAGAACTCATACCAGTTGCCGCCCATAATACCCGCGACTTCCTGAGAACTCATTCCGACCTCTTGCAGCCCTTTTTCGATATTTCCAAAGTCGCGGTTGTCGTTGAACCATGGGGGCATCGGGGGGAATCCCGGCGCAGTTGCCGAGCCTTCGCCATAGTCCACCTCCCTGCTCCAGCGGCCAACGCGCATCCACTCGACAACACTGTCGGGCTGGTCCTGGCAAAGATCCGTGCCGATCCCCAGGTGTTCGGTGCCAAAACGCTCTGCCGTACGGGCGATCATCTCACAAAAGCTCTGCAGCGAGCAGTCAGATTTGCCCTTGAGGTGATGGGGATAAACCGAGAAACCCAACATCCCGCCGTTTTGGGTGACCGCGCGGATCACATCATCCTTCTTGTTGCGCAATGCGGGGCACCATTCATAGGGATTGGCGTGGGTGATCGCGATGGGGCGCTCAGACAGGTCTGCGGCTTCAACGGTAGAGCGGTCCGCAGAATGGCTCATGTCGATCACCAGACCGACGCGGTTCATCTCTTTGATCACCTGTTTGCCCATGCGGGTGATGCCAGTGTCCTCAGCCTCATAACAGCCGGTCGCCAGCAATGACTGGTTGTTATAGGTGAGTTGCATAAAGCGCGCGCCAAGGGAGTGTACAATTTCGACCAGACCAATATCGTCTTCGATCGGGCTGGGGTTCTGGAACCCGAAGAAGATAGCGGTGCGGCCGGTTTCTTTGGCGATATCCACATCCCTGGCCCACTGGCCCTTCATGATCAGGTCAGGGTATTGTTCGAACCAGCGGTTCCACTGCTCGAAATTCAGAACCGTTTCACGGAAATTCTCGTGATACGCGATAGTGACGTGAATCGCGTCCACACCGCCTTCGCGCATCTGGCGGAATATCTTCTCGGACCAATTGGCGTATTGAAGGTTGTCGATGCGCATCACAATGGCCTGCCGGTTGAGGTCTGGGATATTTCGGCGATGGTGTAGACTTCTGCCAGCGGCTTGCGCTGTTCACGTGGCCGCCATGTGCCCAACTCTTCTGCGCGGGTCATCATTTCGGTGCCAATAGCCATCAGCTCACTGTATTTGCGTTTGATACCGCAAACCGCCAATTCCACTTGCGCCTGGTGGGCCTGATCCAAAGTCGCATCTGGCTGCTCACGCGTTGCCTGCGAGAACATGCCGATCAGATCACTAAGCCCCAAGGCGGTCCGGCTTTCAATTTCAGAGCCACCACCGGCCCGGTCGCCAGCGATGAAGATCAGCTTCGGATTTTGCATGGAACCGCCCCTCGACTACGTCGCCAACGCCCCATTGGTCGCGCAGACCCATGGTGGCGTAGTTTCCAATTTCAGTCATTTCAAAAATTATGCAAGTTACTTCAAGGAATTCTGAATTTTTCCGCCAAACGGCCTGGTTGTACAAATAAGAGGTGGTCGCAAGATTTCGGACCAGTTGTTAAGCTGGATCGCCTGACGAGAGAGATGGTCCGAGATGGCAAAGAGCCCAGAGCCCAGAGAACTTGCAGCTCATGGCAATCATCGACAAGCAATTCCTGGAAACACCTCTGTATGGCTCAAGACAGATGGCGCGGTACATGCTAGCGGCGGGGCCATAAATGCGGGCGACACAGGATCTGCCGGCTGATGCGGCTGATGCGGCTGATGCGGCTGATGCGGCTGATGCGGCTGATGCGGCTGATGCCTATCTATCGGAACCCAACACCAGCAAGAAACAT
>JAESTV010000125.1 GCA_016763475.1 Roseicyclus sp. | reverse complement strand
TCCATGCCTTGTTTTTAGCACTGGCCGCAATGAACGCCTCAATGCTCTGCACAACGTCGCCGGTTGAAATATCCAGATTTTCGAGAATCTCTTCAGAAAGATAGGGAATTGCTATATTGGTTTTCATGGTAAAATTTTATAGCAACAATCGCCTTATGTCACCCGGTTAGCTCTGGTGTTATTGAATTGGCGCCAGGTTTCACGCGCAGCGTTGCCACACCAGCAGTTGATTGTTTGTCGGCATGGCAAAATCCTGGCGCAAAACCAGCCCCTGATTTTCCGCCAGTTCGTCAACCGCTTCAAAATCGCGAATGCCGCTGGCCGGGTCGTTGTTCCTGAGCCACAGATCAAAGCGCTGATTGCTCGGTGTGGTGAAGTCGCCGTTATATTTGTAGGGACCGTACAGGCATAAAAATCCGTTGTTTTCAAGCACCTCGCCAACGCCCTGAAACAGCTGTTTGACGTGCGCCCATGACATAATGTGGACGGTGTTGGCGCTGTAGATTACGTCACAAGCGGGCAGGGGCCAGGGGTGCGTTGAGACATCAAGTTCAATCGGATGCCTGATGTTTGCCGCACCTTCCGCCTCCAGCCGGGCGCGCACATTCTCGAGGTTTTCTGCCAGGTCACTGGTCTGCCAGACAAGATGAGGCAGGCGCTGGGCCATATAGACAGCATGTTGACCGGTGCCGCTGCCGATCTCAAGTAGATGACGGCAGTGGGTCAAAACCTCGCAAAGCCGGTCACAGATATCGATTTTGTTGTTTTCGGCAGCTTGTGAAAATGTCAGCATTTCAACTTTAGATTTCACCCGTTGCAATGGCCGTTAACCGGGTACGACAGCGTTTTACATAGAGTTGATATTCGACAATATCCCAGGCGGTGCACTTGCCGTCAATGCGGGCAATTTCCGCAGGCGAAAACCCGAGGCGTGTGAGAATTCGAAGCGTTGCTTTTCTCCGGTTCAGGTTGTGGTTTCGCAATTGGGCCGGATCAAATCGAAAATCTGTCATTCAATGGATGCCTTGCGTTGAAAGGAGATACATTCAAGAGCTTGGCGAATACCCTGCCATGATGATAGAGATAAAACCATGATAAATTATTCCATAGATGATCTGGTAAGCCAGATTGATGATGGCTCGCTGATAGCTCTGCCGGCCGAATACAGTTTTGTTCCGATGGATGTTGTGCGCGGCCTGATTGCCACGCAAGCCAAAGACCTGCACTTGTTATGTGTGCCCATTGGCGGGCTGGCCACTGATATGTTGATCGGCGCGCGCTGTCTAGCAACACTGGAGGCCGCAGCCGTTAGTCTGGGCGAGGCCGGTGCCGCTCCCCGGTTCAGCGAGGCGGTCGTCAATAGTGATATCAACATGCTGGATGCCACCTGTCCGGCCATTCATTCGAGTTTGCAGGCGTCTGAAAAAGGGGTTCCCTTTATGCCGCTGGGCGGTGTGATTGGATCGGATCTTGTGGTGCACAGAAAAGACTGGCAGGTCATTGAGGACCCGCTTGGCAAGGGCAACGGGCGAATATTGCTGTTGCCTGCGATCAAGCCGGATTTTGCTTTGTTTCATGCCCCGCTGGCTGACCGTGACGGCAATGTCTGGGTGGGTAAAAGACGAGAACTTTTCACCATGGCTCATGCCTCTGGGCGGTGTGATCGGGTCTGACCTTGTGAAGCACAGAAAAGACTGGCAGGTCATTGATGATCCGCTCGGCAAAGGCAACGGACGCATATTGCTGTTGCCTGCGATCAAACCGGATTTCGCCTTGTTTCATGCCCCGCTTGCTGACCGTGAGGGTAATGTCTGGGTCGGCAAAAGACGCGAACTTTTCACCATGGCTCATGCATCGGCACACTCGCTTGTTACCGTCGAGCGCATTCGTGACGATAGCCTGCTTGAAGATGATCTCTATGCCGCAGGCACGGTACCGTCCATGTACATTACAGCGATAGCTCAGGCAAAAAACGGTGCGTGGCCGTTGGGGCTTGCCGGTTCTTACGGACGCGATAATGCAGCAATAGCGGAATATGCCAGGGCTGCAAAAACGCAAACCGGGTTTGACGCATGGATGCAGTCGCACCTGGCTGCCAGAATAAAATGTGATGCGGAGTAAGGGTGAAGGTGGAAACAGTTTCTAGTGAGGAGTTTTTGATTTGCGCAATTTCCAGATTATTGTGCACATCCGACATTGGCCATGTTGCCGTAGGCGCTGCCTCGCCCATTCCCGGTGCAGCCGCTTTGCTGGCGCAGGCAACGGATAATCCACAGCTCAGAGTGTCAATAATTCATGGTGATACCAATAACCCGTTTACAGATGGTGGCCGGGAATTGTTTGATTGTGCCGGGCAGGGAAGAATTGATGCATTCTTTCTTGGCGGCGTGCAGATTGACGGCGCTGCCAATATCAACCTGGTGGGGCTGGGTAAATACCCCGAAACGACACGCCGTTTCCCCGGATCATTCGGCTCGGCCTACATGTATTTTACCGTACCAAATGTATTCCTGTTTGCGCATGAACATTCTGCCCGCGTACTCGTGCCGCGAGTGGATTTCATATCTGCGCCAGGCTCCAGCCCCGATGATGTGGCAAGAAAAGGCGGCCCGAAATATCTGGTGAGCAATCTGGCCATCATGGAATTCGACCGGTCAAAAAAACTGTTCCGGTTGTTGTCCGTGGCACCAGGACACAGTGTGGCCGAGGTGGTGGAGAAAACCGGGTTCAAGATTGAGATTGCGCCAGATGTTTCAACCACCAGCGAGCCGGAAGTTGAACAACTGGAACTGCTGAAGCGCAAAGTCGCCCCCTCGCTGGCCCGAACCTACCCCGATTTTACCGCCCGGGTGTTTGGCAAAGACGCTTAGTTTTTCTCGGCGTCCATTTCTGCGAGAACCTTTTTGGCAATCCGGAACGAGGACACACCGGCAGGAATACCGCAATAAACCGCGATCTGCATCAATGTGGCGCGCAGTTCATCTTTGGTAACGCCATTTTTAAACGATCCGCGAAAATGCAGCTCAAATTCCTCCATACGTCCCAAAGCGGCCGTCATGCCGAGATTGAGCAGACTGCGGTCACGACGGCTGAGGTCTTCGTTCCCCCAGATTTCGCCCCAGCAGCATTCGGTTACATATTCCTGAAACCCGCGGGAAAAATCGTCTGCATTGTCGAGTGTCTTTTTTACATACTCAGCACCAAGTACATCGCTGCGCGCTGCCAGGCCTTTGTCAAAACGTTCTTTATCCATATTCCATACCTCCATTAGTCAATAAAAAAGGGACGAATGCATCTTGCATCCATCCCTTGATATAATCTCGAAAAAATTTGCTTAAGCTACATATCCGTTACGCTCGGCATTGGATACGCTGGCTTTTTTTGATTTGTAGCTTTCGCTTGATGCACCGACGATTTCTTTGTTCTTGGCCCGTCTGCGCCAGCGGTGCTCACCGCGTTTGTCTTTGTAAAACTCCCAATTGTCGTCTTTGCCCAGACCCTTGGGGGTTGTCATTGCGCCCGTGACGGTCGGCATTGGCATTGCACGAAGACCTTCCCACATAGCCTTCGGTTGATGCGCCTACTATATTTCCGTTTGATGACCGCCGCCGCCAGCGGAACTCACCGCGTTTATCTTTGTACACTTCCCATTTATCGTCTTCTCCAGCCATGTGTTTCCTCCTTTAACACTACAGTTTTTCAAAACCAGCCCCGCGAGCCGAAACTTTATTTGAATCATCTATCCGTTAGCACGTCGAGCACTGCGGGGCAATCTTGGGCACGGGAAAAGTGGAAATCTCCCGGATTGATAACAAAAAGTCTCCCTTAAATTCTGAATATACCTTATGAAAGATTGTTAATGTGTCGCGCCTCAAAACAAAGATAGAAAACCGAATATTATGAAAATCAATGCGGACTTCTCCATAGCTGTCATGGTGGGAGATGGGGTTGGTGTGGAATTGATGCCCTCCTGCCTCGATATACTGGACAAGGTAGCAAAAAAAAACGGAGGCTTCAGCCTGAGCCTGATAGAAGCGCCCGCAGGTGCTGCCGTTTATCTCGATAATGGCAATGCCTATCCCGAGGCTTCAAAAGAAATAGCTCGAAAGGCCGATGCCATTTTACTCGGCGCAATGGGATTGCCCCACGTGCGCTATGATGATGGTACCGAAATAACGCCCCAGCTTGATTTGCGTTTTGATCTTGATCCTTATGCCGGTGTGCGTCCGGTAAGAGCAATTCCCGGTGTGCCCTTGCCCCTGTCGGACCCGCGCGCTCAGGCTATGGACTTTGTTCTCATTCGCGAATCCACCGAAGGCCTGTTTGCTTCCCACGGCAAAGGCACCGTGGAAGACGACAGCATTGCCACGGACACGCTGGTGATTACCCGAAAAGTTTGTGAAAAACTGTTTGATTTTTCCTTCAAGCTGGCCCGGCAGCGAAAAGGCGAGGGCTCAAAAGGCGATTTGATTTGTGTCGACAAGGCCAATATCTTTGCGTCTTACGCTTTTTTTCGTAAAATCTTCAACGAGAAAGCAACCCGGTTTGATGATATTTCAACGCGGGCCGTCTACGTCGATGCCATGGCCATGAATATGCTGCGCTGCCCGTGGGAATTTGATGTGATGGTAATGGAAAACATGTTTGGCGACATTCTTTCAGACTTGGGCGCGGGCCTCATGGGGGGTCTTGGCTTTGCTCCGTCTGCTGACATTGGTGAAAACCATGGCGTGTTTCAGCCCTGTCACGGTTCTGCCCCCGATATTGCCGGAGAGGGTATTGTCAATCCCACCGCCATGATACTGTCAGCTGCGATGATGCTGGACTGGCTCGGTGAAAAACATGACGTGCCAGCGGCTGGCCGGGGGGGTGATCTGTTGCGCGAAGCAGTTGATAGAGCCTTTGGCGCAGGTGATTTGATAACAGTTGAACTTGGCGGCAAGGCGCACATGAAAGATGTGTTTGATGCGGTTAGTGCACAGATTTAACCTGAGGAATAATAATGAATAGCAGACAAGGCGCTTTGAACGATCTCAAAATCATTGATCTCACCCGCGTACTGGGCGGGCC
>JAESTV010000124.1 GCA_016763475.1 Roseicyclus sp. | reverse complement strand
GTCCCATGATATTGAGGCGATAGAACTTGCCGGAGGGCGTCGCACGCCATGGGGTTATCTGCGCCGCGGCTACGTCATCCAGATGACCAACCCGAAGGCGGCGCTGGCATGGATCGCAATTATCTCGCTTGGGTTGCAGAATGGTGCGCCGGTTTGGGTTGGGGCTGCAATTGTACTCGGCACATTTGCGCTTTCGATCTCGATCCATCTGTTTTACGCGGTCGCATTCTCAACCCCGGTCATGGTGCGCCTCTACGGCCGGGCACGCCGAGGCATTCAAGGTGTGCTTGGCACGTTCTTCGCATATGCGGGCATCCGCCTTCTGACAGATCGGGGTTGAGCGGAAAACGCGGCTTGCGAGGTGGCGAATGATCCATCATCCTAGCGCGACAGCCCCACCACTTTGGTTCTTATGCCCTCAACTGACATCCTGATTGCCCTCTTCATCGCCACCGCTGTGTTCGCCTACATGCCCGGTCCCGCTATGCTATACGCCACCGCGCAAACGCTCACGCATGGGCGCAGGGCAGGGTGGTTGGCTGCGCTGGGAATCCACATCGGAGGCTACGTCCATGTGCTTGCAGCGACGTTTGGGCTGGCATTGGTGTTTCAGGCGGTGCCCGCGCTGTACCTTGCGCTGAAATTTGCAGGTGCGGTGTATCTGATCTGGCTTGGGTTGCGGATGATCCTCGCTCAACCAACGACCGCACACACCCCAGCAAAACCGCCTCGAAACACCTTCTGGCAGAGCATCACGGTCGAGGTTCTGAACCCCAAGACAGCCCTCTTCTTCGTAGCCTTCCTACCGCAATTCACCGACCCAGAGGGCGCGCTGATGATCTGGGCACAGCTCCTGATCCTAGGGACAATTGTGAACCTCATGTTCTCCAGCGCCGATGTGGTCTGCGTGCTTCTGGCCGACAGGCTCGCGACCACCCTCAAAGGGTCTGCCAGCCGTCTAGCTCAACGCCTTGGCGGCGGCATTCTTATCGCGCTTGGTCTCAACATCGCGTTCCGGCAGGCGTGAGGCGCGGGCTTTATGCCGCCGCCCCTTTCGGCAATCGCAACCGCACGAAGCCATAGAGGAACAGGGCCGCAAACACTGCGGCGCCGATCAGGAACACCAGACGCAGTGCGTCTTCACGGCCCATCCCCGGTTCGGCCCACGCCATGATCCATCCACCCGCAAGCGCGCCGATCGGCATCATGCCCCAGCCAAAGAAGCGGTAGATTGAGTTCACCCGCCCCAGCAGCGCATCGGGGATCACCCGTTGCCGGAATGAGACCGTGACCACGTTCCACAGCAACGCCACAAAGGTCTCCACAAACAGCAAACCCGCGGCGATCCAGACCGATGAGGTGAAATAGAGGCCCACAAACGGCAGCGGCATCAGTGCCAACGCGACCCACAAGCTGCGTGAGGCCCCTAGCCGTGCGGCGATCCATGGGCACAACAACCCACCGGCCACGCCACCCGCCGCGCCCGCCGTCAGCAACATCCCGTAGCCCACGGCCCCAAGCCCCAGGACTTCCTGCGAATACAACACCAGCACCGTGAACCCGGCCATATGGGCGGCGTTCAAGCCGCCCAAAATCAATGCCAGTTGCAAGATTACCCGATGCCGCCGGATCCAATCCCAGCCAGCCCGCATTTCTCGCCAGAACCCCTCGCGCGCGGCGACAGCCCCCCGTGGTGGAAACGAAATCGCCCAGACTGCAAACGCCGCCAGTGCAAACCCAAACGCCTCAAACACAAACGGCGCAGGCACCGCGACAGCGATCAAGAACCCGGCCAAAGGGGGACCCACGAACTGCCCCATCACCTGCTCAACTGACCAGATTTGCCCGTTCGCCTCCTCTAACCGATCTTTTGCCACCACGCTTGGCAAGGCTGTCTGCGCGGCGTTGTCGCGGAACACCTCTGCCGTGCCCATCAGGAACGCGAGGCCTGCCAAGCCGCTGATCATCCACACAACTTCCGCTCCGCTGGCCTCACGCGGGCCGGCAACGATCAACGCCACCACTGCCATAGCCAAAGCCATCCGCGCCAGATCTGCGCGCACCATCATCCGTTGTCGATCCGTCCGGTCGGTCCACACACCCACGGGCAGGGACCACAGGAGCCACGGCAGACGGGTGGCAAACGCAACAATCGCCAGGGCGCGCGGGTCCGTGGTGATCAGGGTCGCCATCCACGGGAATGCCAACATGCCGATCCCGTCCGACAGGTTCGCCAAACCGGCGCCAGACATCAGCAAACGGAAGTTGCGGTTTTCGCGGATCAGTGCTGCCATGGCGTCTCCTTCATCCGCACCTTGCCCTTTGCGTGCAGACAAGCACAATGGCACTCATGCGTCTTATCATCCGCCTGATCCTTCCTCTCCTCCTGCTGACGGTTATTGCCCTGACAGGTCTCCGCATCGCCGCATACCTGCGCGAAAGCCAGGACGTGACCCACTTGCCGTCCGAGATGCGCATGCTGCGCCACCCCGACGGCGATATCGCAATGATGGAGCTTGGTCCCTTAAACACACGCGATAATCCAGAAGCGGTTCTGCTGATCCACGGCTCCGTCGGCTATTCGCTGACGTGGTGGGACACCGCCAATGCGCTGGCGCAGGAAAGTTACGCGCCGATCGCCATCGACCTTCCGCCGATGGGCTTTTCGCAACGTGAAGCGGACGGTGATTATGGCCGCGCTGCAACCGCCGAGCGGATCTTGCGGGTCGTGGAACAGCTGGAGGTGCGCCCCCATCTCGTCGCCCATTCCTTCGGGGCGGGTGCGGCAGTGGAAGCCGTGATGCGCGCCCCTGACAGTTTCGCATCCCTGACCATCATCGCAGGTGCGCTGCCCCTTGATCCACCCGCTGATGCGGCCCTGCCAATTGTTCTGCGCCCGGTTTGGCTGCGGGAAGTTCTGGTGTCGGCAACAGTCACCAACCCGTTGGCCACGGGAGCGCTCTTGCAACTGTTCCTGCACCGAGATGAGGCTGCCACGCCCGACGTCCTGCGCACCCTGCGGCGCCCCTCGCAACAGGACGGCGCGACAGAGGCGCTGGCCCGCTGGTTGCCCAACCTTCTTGTGGCCCCAGTTGGCTTGCGCTCGACGCTGCCCGAGGCTTACGCCGCCCTTGATCTGCCCGTTGCGCTTATCTGGGGGGCTGAGGATACGACAACTCCGCTGGCGGAGGGTGAAAACCTCCAGGCGCTGATTCCGGGTGCAACCCTCACCGTGCTGCCGGGTGTCGGTCATATCCCGATGATCGAGGACCCCGAAGCCTTCGACGCAGCGCTGATCGCGGCTCTGGCCGAGTTGCAATGACTCAACCCCGGTCCGAAACCAGGCCCGAAACCAGGTCCGGTTCAAGGCACGTGACAGGACCAGTGAGCACAATCTACTAACCGTCCTTGACCACTAGGTTTCCCGACACTGGCCACTGGACAACGCTGGCCATTGGACGACACCGGAAAGCCATGTCACCTTCTGGACGGAACAAATGCAGGGCGGCATGGATGCTGCGCTCTGTGATCGCACCGCAACCTGTCATCGCAACTTCCCATTAAGATTAACGCGCCCGCGCTCACACCCGCCAACAGTCCAGCCAGCCCGTCCCAAGCAGCCTCCGCCTCCTCCTTTGGCTGCGCCAAACACGTCGCCGGACATGGCACCTCGCCCTACGGGCATCGGTGCCAGAAACGCTGCGCTGGCAAACCCGTTGCACCGGCTCGCAACGTCCACCCCTTCATCTGGCCATAAATACCTCGGTTGTTTTTTGGGGGGGGCTTGGGGGCTGGCCCCCAATCAGGCCAGCCCCACCCGCACCCGCTCTGGACACCACGTCCCCATCCCCTATCGTCGCCGCACCCAAACTCCGGAGCCGAATATGCCTTTCACCCTCGCCACCTGGAACATCAACTCCGTGCGCCTCCGCCAGGAAAGCGTGGCGCAACTATTGACGGAAGAGGCGCCCGAGGTGTTGTGCCTTCAGGAGTGTAAAAGCCCGGTTGACAAGATCCCGGCCGAGGTGTTTCGCGCGCTTGGGTACAAGTACATGGTTGCCCGTGGGCAGAAGGGCTACAACGGCGTCGCGATCTTTTCGAAGATACCGATGGTGGAATCCGGCAGCCATGAGTTTGCGGGCCTCGACCATGCGCGCCACATCGCGGGAACGCTGGAAAACGGCGTCACGATCCACAATTTCTATGTCCCCTCGGGTGGTGACGTGCCGGACCGTGACCAGAACATCAAATTTGGCCAAAAGCTCGATTACATGACTGACATGCGCGACTGGGCGCATCAGGAGAAACCGCACCAAAGCATCCTTGTGGGTGATCTGAATATCGCCCCCCGTGAGGATGACGTTTGGGACCACAAGAAGCTGTTGAAGGTTGTGTCTCACACTCCGATTGAGGTGGAACATATGGCCCAGGCTCAGGACGCCGGTAACTGGGTTGACGTCACCCGTGCGGATATCCCCGATGGCCCACTTTACAGCTGGTGGTCGTATCGCTCGCCGGATTGGGATACATCGGACAAAGGCCGCCGCCTTGATCACGTCTGGGCCACGTCGGATATTGCCAGTGCCGCTCATTCCTCACGCATTGCGCGCCACGTGCGCGGGTGGGAGAGACCTTCCGACCACGCGCCGGTATTCGCAACATTTGATCTCTGAGCGCGGGCCGAATCTGGGCACCGGTTTTCGGAGCAACCCGCGCGGCACTAAGGAAGCGCGGGCCGAAAAGTGGGTACCGGTTTTCGGAGCAACCCGCGCGGCACTAAGGAAGCGCGGGCCGAATCTGGGGACCAGTTTTTGGAACAACCCGCGCGGCACTAAGGAAGCGCGGCATGAGGAATGTCGCAAACATTGCCCGACACCCTTGGCGAACGGCCTCGCGGGCCGCATATAGGGGCTAACCCTAGAAATGACGGAGCGGACCATGCTCGAATTCGGAAACACCACCCCAGATACCTCACCCGACACCCCCAGCGATGTGATCAAGGACGCAACGGACGCGACCTTTATGGCGGATGTGGTGGAGGCCAGCCAAACCACCCCCATCGTTGTGGATTTCTGGGCGCCCTGGTGCGGCCCGTGTAAAACCCTCGGGCCTCAGCTGGAGGCCGCTGTTATCGCCACCAAAGGCCGCGTCCGCATGGTCAAGGTCAACATCGACGAGAATCCACAGATCGCGGCGCAACTGCGTGTGCAATCGATCCCAACGGTCTACGCTTTCCATGAAGGCCAGCCGATTGATGGCTTCCAGGGCGCCGTGCCGGAAAGCCAGATCAAGGAACTTGTGGCCAAGCTGGCAGACATGTCTTCAGTAGACGGCGGCCTTGGTGAAGCGCTGGAGGCGGCGGAAGAGATGTTGGCTCAGGGCGAAAACGACGACGCCGCCCAGACCTTCGCCGCAGTCCTTGGCGAGGAACCGGAAAATGCGACCGCTATGGCTGGCCTTGCACGCGCTCACCTGGCGATGGATCAGGTGGATGAGGCAGAGGCGTTGCTGAGCACCGCCCCTGACGCGATCTTCAACGCGCCAGAGATAGAAGCCGCCCGCGCCCAGATCGAACTGGCGCGTCAGGCCCAAAACGCAGGCCCATTGGCTGAGTTGCAAGCCGCAGTGGAGGCCGACCCCGACAATCACACCGCACGGTTCGAATATGCTCAGGCGCTTCATGGCGAAGGCAATGTCGAACAGGCCGTTGACCAGCTTCTCGACCTGTTCAAACGGGATCGCGAGTGGAACGATGGTGCCGCCAAGACCCAACTCTTCACAATATTCGACGCATTGCCACCGCAGGATGCCATTGCGCTGACTGGCCGCCGCCGCCTCAGTTCGATGATATTTGCCTGAGACAAGGATCACCCCACATCCATGGGAATGATGCCCCACGCCGATCTTCCGCTCACAATCCCGGTGTTCCCTCTGCCGGGGGCGCTGATGTTGCCGCGTACCCGTCTGCCGCTGCATATTTTTGAGCCGCGTTACCTGCAAATGGTTGAGGACACGTTGAAGACACCCCATCGGCTGATCGGCATGGTGCAACCTTATGACGCCACGGGAACCGGGGAACAGAAGCTGCGCCCCATTGGCTGCGCCGGGCGGCTGACGCAGTTTTCTGAAACCGAAGATGGCCGGTACATGATCACGTTGGCGGGGAAGTCCCGCTTCCGGGTCCAGCAAGAGGTGTCGGGGTTCGCGCCGTATCGCCGCTGTGATGTATCGTGGGACGAGTACAGCGCTGATCTTGGCCCGCCGGAGACCGACACCGGGTTTGACCGCGACAGTTTCCTTGATACCCTCACCCGATATTTCGAGGCGCAATCGTTGTCTTCCGATTGGGACAGCCTGAAGGATGCCGAGGATGAGTTGCTGATCAATTCGCTGTCGATGCTCTGCCCGTTTGCGCCGGAGGAAAAGCAGGCATTGCTGGAGGCCCCATCCCTGACCACGCGGCGCAAGACTTTGGTAACGTTGCTGGAATTCGCCCTCGCCTCGGGTAACGATGAAGAACGTATGCAATGAGCAATCATGGCCCCAAAGACGGTCCCTCCAAAGATCGGCCCCCCAAAGACCGGCCCCCAATTGACCGCCGCATGTTGGAGGCGCTGGTTTGCCCGGTTACCCAGGCTCCGCTCAGCTATGACGTGACGCGGCAAGAACTGGTGTCAAAAGCCGCGCACCTTGCCTACCCGATCCGGGGCGGCATTCCGATCATGTTGGAAGAAGAAGCCCGCAAGCTGGATTGAACTGCGGGGTGATACCCTCGCGCCTTTGGGGCATAATCCAGGGATCACTCCGGCTCCAAGTCGCAATCAACACCATTCCGGCAGGCGGGCTTAGGGGGCATTTGAGGGCGTCGGCCGCACAGGCCGGTGCATCAAACCGCCGATCAACACCAAAATCAGCCCGACGATGATGCCAAAGACCAACCCGGCGGATGCAAGGATTGATGTCAGGAACAATGCGCTGGTGAATTCCTCTGACCACCCTTCACCGGTTTCGAGCGCCGTGACAGTGGACTCAGCGATCTGCCCTCCAAACCCGGACAAAGCCGCAATTGGCACAATGATGAACACGGCACCCAACGCAAGGAAGCCCCGCGCGAAGGCCTGGGTTCCGGTCTGCGCAAACCAGATGAGGGTGCAGGTCAGGGCGGCGGCGATGGCCCCGGTGACAAGCGCCCCGAAATAGGAGTTCAAGCCGATGGTAAACGCCACCCCGAAGACAAACGCCAAGGCGCCGAACAGGATCATTGCGGTCAATTTTGGTCCGGTCATCAGGTGGGCCTTTCAGGTGGGCGCTCGCGTTAGTCTAGCGATTCCCGCGCGTGGGCCAAGGTAGGGAGAACCGTGCCCGGAGGTTTGCCATTTGGAAGTGGAGTGGGGTGCCTAAAGTACCAAATGGGACGAGTTTGGGTTCAGATGGAACGATCAACGCGGTGATCTTACAATGCGCGGCCCTGCATCAGGCGCGGAAGGTCTCCGTTCAGGCCAGCGGCCTCCCGGATCAACCTGCGGCGCAGGTCTGGAATTGAGTTAACGACACCCATGCCCACATCACGAAGGCTGCGCAAGATTGGATTATCGTTGGAGAACAATCGGTTGACCGTGTCCGTGGTAATCGCAGTCCCCGCCGTATCGAACCGTCGCCATTGTTGATAGCGGTCCAGCACATCGCGGCGGGAAAAATCCTCGCCGCGGCGTTTGGCATCCGCCAACACTTCTGCCAGCGCGCAGACGTCTCGCAGGCCAAGGTTCAAACCCTGCCCCGAAATTGGGTGAACGCCGTGCGCAGCATCACCCACAAGGGCCAGTCTTTCGGCCACAAACCCCTGGGCAAGCGATAAGACAAGGGGGTAGCTAAATCGTTGACCTGAAAGGGAAATATCGCCAAGAAAGCTGCCGAATACAGGGCGTAACGCGGTCATGAAGTCGTCGTCACTTGCTCTCGCCAGTGCGCCTGCGCGCGGCTCAGATTCCGACCACACAATGGAAGATTGGTTCCCCGGCAAAGGCAGAATCGCAAGCGGCCCACCCGGCATGAAAAACTGATGTGCGATGCCGTTGTGGGGCAACTCATGGTTCACCGCACAAACCAGCGCGGTTTGCCCGTAGCCCCAGCCGGTGCGTTTGATGCCAGCCCGCTCTGCCACACCCGAGCGTCGCCCATCGGCGCCGATCAAAAGACGCCCGCGAAGGACCTCTCCACCCTCCAGGGTAACGGCGGCTAACGAGCTGGTATCTTGCGATAAAACGCGCGCACTGGCGCGATGAGTGATCAGCGGTTCCGCCTCGATCGCGGCCAGCAACGCGCGGCGCAGGTAGCGGTCTTCCAGCATATGGCCCATCGGGCCTTCCTCAATCTCGGCATGGTCGAAATGTAGGAAAAATGGGCTGGCCCCTTCGCCAGCACGCCCGTCAGAGGCCTTGATTTCAAGGATCGGCTGCGCAAATTCGCCAACTTCGTCCCAGATCCCCAATGCCCGCAACATCCGCACCGACGCCAACGCCAGCGCATAAGCGCGTCCGTCAAAGCCCAGATCACTCCGCGTGACCGCAGGTAACGCGTCCAAAACAACGCTCGACATACCCGCCTGTGCGCAGGCCAGCGCCAGGCAGGGGCCGTTTAACCCCCCGCCAACAATAAGAATATCCGCGTCCAGCTGCTCCATGTATCTGATTATGGGGTGCTGCCGGGGATTGTCCATGTGGCGCAGCGTCGTTAGCGTTTCCTGCGACAAAATGGGGTGATGTGATGGATTGGCTGAGACAAAGCGCGTGTGCAATCGGGCGCGGTATCGGCGCGGGGGATGTGGACCCGGTTGAGCTGACGGATGCCTATCTGGAGGCCGCAAAGGTCCATCCCTATGGCGCGCGGATTTATGCCCGCACCACCCGTGATCGCGCGCTGAGTGAGGCGATTGCCGCCCATGACCGCGCCAAACACGGCATCCGTCGCGGGTTGCTTGATGGGGTGCCGATAAGCTGGAAAGACCTGTTTGACACCGCAGGTGTGGCGACCGAAGCAGGCTCCCTTCTGTTGCAGGGCCGGGTGCCGTCTGAGGATGCGGAGGTTTTGGCCAATGCCACCCGCGCGGGCCTTGTTTGCTTGGGTAAAACCCACATGACCGAGCTTGCATTTTCCGGCCTTGGGGTGAATCCCTCCACTGCCACGCCGCCAAATGGCACCGACCCCGAACTGGCCCCCGGCGGTTCGTCCTCAGGGGCTGCAACCTCCGTCGCTTACGGCCTTGCAGCGGCGGGAATTGGCTCGGACACAGGTGGATCGGTGCGGTTGCCGTCAGCCTGGAATGACCTCGTCGGCTTCAAGCCGACCCACGGCGCGTTGTCCCTGAAAGGTGTGGTGCCGTTGGCCGCGAGCTTTGATACTGTCGGCCCGTTGTGCCGGACGGTTGAGGATTGCGCCGAGATCTTCGCGGTGATGGGCAACACAGCCGCCCCCGATCTGCGTGAGGCGTCCCTTGAGGGGGCACGACTGCTGGTCCTTACCCCCTATTCCATCGATGTCCGCGAGGCTCCGGGCTCGGCGTTCCATTCCGCAGTTGAGCGCCTGAACCGGGCTGGCGCACTAATCGAAACCGCAAATATTCCAGCCGTGGATGAGGCAATGGAAACCACTCTTTCCCTATATACCGCAGAGGCTTACGGGACGTGGGGCAAGGTGATTGAGGCCAATCCTGACAAGATGTTCCACCAAATTCGCGACCGGTTCCGCCAAGGCTCCACGGTGATGGCCGCCGATTTCGTCGCCTTGTGGCAGCGCCTGCGAGAGTTGCGTATCGAATATTACGCCGCCACTGCCGGGTATGATGCGGTGCTGATCCCCAGCGCCGCCAATCTGCCGCCCAACGTGGCAAGGCTCGATTCCGATGATGATTATTTCGTGACCGAGAACCTTTTGACCCTGCGAAATACTCGTGTTGGCAACCTGATGGGTGCGTGTGCCCTGACGCTTCCCACAGGTGTTCCGGCCACGGGTATTATGCTTATGTGCCCCCCCGGCGATGACGCGCGGTTGTTGCGGTTGGCGCGGGCGGCGGAGCTTGCGTTGGCCTGAAAGGGCACAGGCAAAACTTCCTGAAAGGGCACAGGCAAAACTTCCTGAAAGGGCACAGGCAAAACTTCCTGAAGGGCACCGGCGAAATTACCTGAAAGAGCGCAAGCGGGCTGGCCTGAACGCCACACCTGTCTGTAAACAAATCGCTTTTTCTGAAGCTGGCGGGCCTTTTTCTGGACCCGGAGGCTGTGCTTCGCTATTCTCCCCTCAAACAGGGCGTCAATGACCCTGATCTTGAGGCAGTTATGGTTTTCCCGGAGCGGTTTTCGAACCTCCCAGAATATGCGTTTCCGCGTTTGCGGACCTTGCTTGACGCCCATGAACCGGGCGGTGAGCCTATTTTGATGACCATCGGCGAGCCACGCCACGCGTTCCCGCCGTGGATTGCAGAGGTCCTGGCGCAGAATATACAGGGCTTTGGGCGGTATCCGGAAAATGACGGCAGCGTGTCGCTGCGGGCCGCACAGGCCGCGTGGTTGGGGCGCCGATATGGCGTGGATATTGACCCTGAACGCCAGATTCTGGCGCTGAATGGCACCCGAGAAGGCCTCTACAACGCATGTATGGCGCTGTGCCCTGAACGGAAGAACGGCAAGCAGCCGGTGGTCCTGATGCCGAACCCGTTTTATCAAGTCTACGGTGTGGCGGCCTTGGCCGTTGGCGCAGAACCGGTGTTTCTGCCTGCCACTGAGGTGACTGGTGACCTGCCGGATTTCCACGCTGTTGATCCCGAGATTCTGGACCGGACGGCAATTGCCTACATCTGCTCTCCGGCCAATCCGCAAGGTAGCGTGGCGACACAAGCCTACTGGGAAGCCCTTATAACACTGGCCGAACAACACGACTTCAAGATCTTCGCGGATGAGTGTTATTCCGAGATTTATCGCGATACAGCCCCGCCAGGTGCACTTCAGGTTGCGCAGAAAATGGGGGCAGACCCGGACCGGGTGATGGTGTTCCATTCGCTCTCCAAGCGCTCGAACTTACCCGGTTTGCGGTCTGGTTTCTGTGCCGGTGGATCACAAAGCATCGCTCGGATGAAGCAACTGCGGGCTTATGCCGGTGCGCCGTTGCCGATGCCGTTGCAGGCGGTGGCCGAGGCGGTTTGGGCGGATGATGCACACGTCGAAGACAACCGCGCACAATACCGCGCGAAATATACCATTGCCGATGAGATTTTTGCGGATGTCCCCGGATACAAAGGCCCTGAGGCGGGGTTTTTCCTGTGGCTTCCGGTGGAGAGTGGTGAGGCCGCTACGCTGAAACTATGGCGCGAAACCGGGGTGCGGGTTTTGCCCGGCGCTTACCTGGCGCGTGAAGTGGCAGGTAACACGCCGGGCCACGACAGAATCCGAGTGGCGATGGTTGCTGAACAAGAAGAAATGCGCCGGGGGCTGAAAATGCTCCGCAAGGCGCTCTACGATTGAGGAGGCGAAAGAATGGCCTATCAGACCCGACAACGTGAGCCGCTTCTGGATGGGCACATGCACGATATCCTCGTCCGGCGTGGCCGAGAGATGTGCGGCATGGCCCTTGTTGGCCTGGGCCTTATCCTGTCGGCGATGTTGTGGAGCTATGTGCCCGAAGATCCCAACTGGATGGCCGCCACGGATGCGACCCCGGAGAACCTGCTGGGCCGTGGTGGAGCGTCTTTTGCCGCTGTTCTGATGATGATCATGGGCTTTGCTGCGTGGGTTCTGCCAGCCGCTGCCCTGGCTTGGGGGGTGCGGCTTATCTTCCATCGTGGGCAAGAACGTGCCTTGGGCCGCCTTCTGTTCCTGCCGATCGCAATTGCCTTGGTGGCAATTTATGCCGCCAGCCATGTGCCGCCCGCCGATTGGACACATTCATTTGGCGCCGGTGGTCTGTTTGGCGACACGATCCTTGGCGCTGTGTTGAGTGCGCTGCCGATGGCGCCGCAGATTGGCATCAAAATTGCGGCGTTTGTGGCGTTTGCCACGGCGGTTTCGATGCTGCTGTTTGTGCTTGGCGTAACCCAGCGGGAATTTGGCCTGACATTGCGGTTCCTGTTGGTCGGCATGATTGCTACGGGTGCAGCCGTGACGGCCACGTTGCGCAGCCTTGGACGCGGGGCAGGGGCAACGGCGTTGGCTTTGCAAGATCGCCGCGCCGCGCGCAGAGAGGCCTCGGTGGCCCAGACCGCACCGTTGCAGATTGATCCGTCCTACACCACAAAATCCGAGCCGCGTGTGCGCCGCGCCGAGGCGCCGGATGATCACGTTACGGCCCCGGGCCAACCCGTCCCCCAGGAACGTCAGGGCCTTTTTGCCCGGATGCCGATGCGCCGCCGCGATACGGAGCCGATGTTGGAGGCCCCGTTGCCTGACGCTGATCCGATGTTGGTAGAAGACCTGCACGGTGGGCCTATTGGTGGGCCTATTGGTGGGCCTGCTGCCGGTGAGCCTGTCGGAGAAGCGCGTGTACGTTCGCGTATCTCGGATGCGATCCGTGCGCGGATGCGTCCGCAAGCACCTGCCACGGCGGGTAACAGCATCGCTGATATCGCGGCGCGTGCCCGCGTGACCCCCGGCACGCCGTCACGTGTGCCGCATCTTAACCGCCTTGAGCCGCCATTAACTGCGCCAGAAGCCCCCTCAGCGCCCGAGGCCCCGATGGCTGAGGTTGATCCGGTCGAATTGCATCAGGCCGGACCCGCCGCTGCTCTTGCGCCTGTTTCGGCCCCGCAAACACAACCCGGCATCAAGCGCCGCGTTGTGCAGCAACCTGTCCGCAAAGCCCCTGCGCAGTCGCGGCAGGCGAAGGCTGATCAGCAGCCCTCCCTCCCCCTGTCGGAGCCGGAGCCTTATGAGTTTCCGCCCCTGACGCTTCTCGCCAACCCCTCGTCGGTTGAACGCCATCACTTGTCTGATGAAGCCCTCGAAGCCAACGCGCGGATGCTGGAGAATGTGCTGGATGACTATGGCGTGAAGGGAGAAATCGTTTCGGTCCGTCCCGGCCCCGTTGTCACGATGTACGAGTTGGAACCCGCGGCGGGCCTGAAAGCGTCCCGTGTGATTGGTTTGGCTGACGATATCGCCCGCTCGATGTCTGCGCTGTCCGCCCGAGTGTCGACTGTTCCAGGCCGCACGGTTATCGGGATCGAGTTGCCGAACCAAAACCGTGAGATGGTGGTACTGCGCGAAATGCTCAGCCATCGCGATTTCGGCGATGGCGCACACAAGCTGCCATTGGCTTTGGGTAAGGATATCGGCGGTGAGCCGGTGATTGTGAACCTTGCCAAGATGCCTCACCTGCTGATCGCGGGCACCACGGGTTCGGGCAAATCCGTGGCGATCAACACGATGATCCTGTCGTTGCTCTATAAGCTGAAGCCGGAAGATTGCCGGATGATCATGATCGACCCGAAGATGCTGGAACTGTCGGTTTACGATGGTATCCCGCACTTGCTGTCCCCTGTTGTGACCGACCCCAAAAAGGCGGTTGTTGCGCTGAAATGGACCGTCGGTGAGATGGAGGAGCGTTACCGCAAGATGTCCAAGATGGGCGTGCGCAATATCGACGGCTACAATTCCCGTGTGAAAGACGCGCTCGACAAGGGTGAGATGTTCAGCCGCACGTTCCAGACCGGCTTTGATGACGTGACCGGCGAGCCGGTGTTTGAAACCGAAGAATACGCACCTGAGAAGATGCCATATATCGTGGTGATTGTGGACGAGATGGCTGACCTGATGATGGTTGCGGGCAAAGAGATTGAGGCCTGCATCCAGCGCCTGGCGCAGATGGCGCGGGCATCGGGCATCCACATTATCATGGCGACGCAGCGGCCTTCGGTTGATGTGATTACCGGCACAATCAAAGCCAACTTCCCGACGCGGATCTCGTTCCATGTGACATCCAAAGTCGATTCCCGCACCATTCTGGGTGAGATGGGGGCAGAACAACTGCTGGGTATGGGTGACATGCTTTATATGGCGGGTGGTGCAAAGATCACTCGCGTACACGGGCCGTTCGTTTCCGATGAAGAGGTCGAAGAAGTTGTCCGCCATCTGAAATCATTCGGTCCGCCGGATTATGCAAGCAGCGTGTTGGATGGTCCCGATGATGACCGGGAATCCGATATTGACGCTGTGCTTGGTCTTGGCACCGGCGGAAATACCGGCGGCGAAGATGCGCTTTACGATCAGGCCGTCGCAATTGTGGTCAAGGACCGCAAATGTTCCACCAGCTACATCCAGCGCAAGCTGGGCATCGGCTACAACAAGGCCGCACGTCTGGTGGAGCAGATGGAGGACAACAGCCTTGTGTCCTCAGCCAACCACGTCGGCAAGCGCGAGATTCTGGTGCCCGAGCGGGAGTAACCGGGTCAGGCGGGGTTTTCTCCGCCGCCCGTGCTGCCCTAAAACGACGCTTGCGATCGGCGCTCGCGCGCTGTTGATCACTCGTTACTGCGGGCTGTTATCGCATAGCGCCGCACTCGTCCCTATATTTTACCCAAGTCATTCGAATCGGAGCGAAAACCTTATGCCGATCTCTCGTCGTCAAACTCTGGGCGCGCTTTTGGGCGCCACCACCGCGTTTACCGTTCTGGGCAGCACCGCTGCCTTTGCTGACGCAATCCCGCTATCGCAGCTTTCTGGTTACCTGAACGACATGCAGACCGCCGAAAGCCCGTTCACGCAAATCAACTCGGACGGGACAGTGTCCACCGGAACCGTCTTTATCCACCGCCCCGGACGGGTGCGGTTTGAACATGACGGTGATGATCTGCTGGTCATGGCGGGGGGCAGTCAGGTCGCAATTTTCGATGGCCGCGCCTCTGGCCCGCCTGAGCAATATCCGCTCAGCCAAACACCGTTGCGGATTATCCTGCAGCGCAACGTGAACCTCAGCGAATCGGGGATGGTCGGCGAGCATTCGTTTGACGGCACATCCACACGGGTTGTGGCCCGTGATCCGGAGCGGCCCAACGTTGGGTCGATCACCTTGGTGTTTACACCCGACCCAATTGAACTGCGCCAGTGGATCATCACCGATGAGGGGGGCGGGCAGACAACGGTGATTCTGGGTGCGCTGGAGCAGGGTGGCCGGATTCCGGCGCGTTACTTCTCCATCCCGCAGGAAATTACCTCAAGGAACGGGGGCTAGAGCGCTTCGCGTTCAATTTGGGTCCCGAATTGGACGCGAAACGCCCGCAACATCTCCAGGGAGCACAGGTTTCGCCGTCGGCCCTGATCCAAATACCGCGCGAAACCCTTTGGTCAGCACTGCTCCAACTGCTGGCGATAGCGTTCGGCGCGTTCTTCGACGCGGGTGGCGACGGTCAGAAGCCATGGCTTGGCGTTGTGGCTGCCGCGCGCGTAGCCGGAATGCCCCTCGTGGTAGTTCAGGTATTGGCGGCGGGTATCATCAAGCGGGATGTTGTTCCGCTCTAACGTCAGGTTCATGTACCAGCCCATAAAATCGGTCGCGTCGCCGATATCAGTGCGCCGCGCGCCCCGGTTGCCGGTGTCCTCAACGTATTCATCCCAGGTGCCATCCAGCGCCTGAGAGTAGCCGATGGCAGAGCTTTGGCGACCCAACGGGATTATACCCAGTGCGTAGCGGAACGGCGGGCGGATATCGCCGTCAAACCGGCTTTCCTGATGAATCGTAGCCATCTGCACATGGACCGGCACGTTCCAGCGCCTCTCGGCCCGGCGCATGGCGCGCAGATAATTCGGCCGCTCGCGGCCAAGGGCGCAAGCGTCATCAAGGTTGCGCGGGGACTCGAATTCACGCGACCCACATGCCGCAACAAGGGCCACAAGACCCACGGTAAACGTTCTTCTATACATTGGCCTGCTCTGCCTCTGGATGCCACTTTTCGCGGCGTTGTAGATAAGTATAGGGCAAAACAACGCGAAGGAAAACTGGTGGTTTGCCTCACCCCGGCAGAAGGAACGAAAACGTGATCGGAAGGGCAGCAATGGCCAGTAAGGCGGACGTAGCGACAAGGCTCGCGGCGGAGCGTTGAAGGGGCGGGGGCGGTGAAGG
>JAESTV010000123.1 GCA_016763475.1 Roseicyclus sp. | reverse complement strand
GGGCCCCGATGGACCCGCCGTAAATTGGTTTCAAGAGGGCTGCGGGTTTACTGGTTGACCTGGAAAGTCGGCAAAATCTGCTGTGGCATAATCACAATCTCGGGGTCAGCTTCGATGTTGACGTTCCCAAGGACCGGGACGGGGGCGGGAGCGGGTTGGATGCGCGGGGCAACGCCCTGCGAGTTTATGGGGGTGCGGACCGGCGTCTGGGCCGGAACGGCCTGCGGTGCGAAGTTCAACGCCGGAACCGGCACAATCGACGCGGCGGGAACTGCCACAGGCTGGCCACCCAACGTAATTGCCACGGCTTGGCGGATCAGCGGCAAACGCCCGTTGTCCGATGGGCTGAAGACGGCGGGGGCGCCACCCTCAATAGCGGTCAGGCTGATATCAAACCACG
Source organism: Roseicyclus sp. (assembly GCA_016763475.1). GTDB lineage: Bacteria > Pseudomonadota > Alphaproteobacteria > Rhodobacterales > Rhodobacteraceae > Gymnodinialimonas. The sequence goes on along the minus strand of JAESTV010000123.1, from coordinate 6,664 downwards.
CGCGGGACCGGTAGTCGTCACGCGCAATGCCGAAACCTTCGCGCAGATGGTGGCCCAGCAACTCGCCGTAAGCAGGCTCACCGGAGGCCACAAGCATCAGGGCAGACCCCATCGCCATTTCCATCTTGTCCGCTCCGTAACCTACACCTAGGCATACCCGCGCTGTCGCGGCGAGTTCCGCCTGCGGGATCCCCGTGGAAAACGCGAAACCTTGGGCAGAGTCGGCGGCCTGCTGCGGTGTCAGTGTGCCAATCAGCGCAGTCTGGCCCGCAACGGCGCTGGAGAAGCCTTCACATTGCGCGGTGATCTCAGCATAGCTGAGGCTGGTGATGGCTTGCGTGAGGTCATGGCCCTGGTTCACAGCGCTGGCGCGTGCGGTGCAGAACTGCTCGGACAATGCGAAGCCGGGGTTGGACAGGTTGCCAAGGGTCATCATGCCGCCATTGGCCTGACCTTGCAGAGCCACAGCGTCGCAGCGGGACGACAGGACCGGCGCGGCAGAGGCGCCTGCGAACAGGTTCGGGACCGCGCCACCGGCCACGGGGGCCGCAACTGTGGTCACTGGCCCGCCGGTGGCCGGAGTGGTCACAATTGTTGTGGAGGTCGGGTTCCCAATCACCACGGTGTTGTTACCGGGCTGGCCAGCATAGCCGGGTGCGGCGGTGCCGTTCACCACGCCTTGGTACGCGGCCAGAAGTGGCTGACCTTGCAGGCCGGTCTGGCCTTGGCCGCCAGCCGTGGCCCAGCGATACGCTTCGATCAGATGCAGCGCCTGCTGCTCGGGGAAGGACTGGCCACTTACCGGGTACCCCTGGAACGCCTGATAGCGCTCAACCGCGCTGCGCGTGGCGGGGCCAACTTGCCCATCCACATAACCGGCGTCAAAGCCAAAATAGTTCAGCGCCGTCTGCACCTGACGGCCCGCTTCAGTTGAAGGGATCGCTGGGCGCACAACCCGCGGTTGCTGGGGCTGCGCCGGCTGCGCGGTGGGCTGGGGCGGATACGGCGCAGGCTGCACCGCTTGCGGGCGGTTCTGCTGTTGAGCCGCTGCGCCCAGCGCAATAATCGCGCCGCCCAAAAGCAGGCCGCCAATGACATCTCGGGCGTCCTGTGCCTGAGCGGGGGCCGAGGCGATGGGGGTCAGGGCAATGGCAGCAACCAATGAGGTGCTAGTTAAATACTTGGCAAACATGATAAAATCTCCGCAGTCAAAAAGGGTACTCTCTCTGACAGGGACAGTAGCAGAAGATTCGTCTTTTTCGCAGACAGGAATCCCCTACCCCGTTCACGATATCGGGTTCCGCCCCCTGCGCGCCGCGAGGTTCCGCCCCCTGCGCAGCCCAAAAATGAGCGCCGCCACGCCAACGACACCCACGATAACCCACACACCGATTTCCTCGGACCCGCCAAACAACACCGCGTTTAACTGCCGCCCCGGCAACAACGTCAGCACCCCCGCAATCCCTAACCCCTGCCAATACAGCGCCTGCATCGCGGCGCGGTGGCGCGCCACATCCCCACGCAGGATCGCCCGCACCCCTGTTGTCAGCGTAAGGAACACCCAGACCGAGAATATGTGGATCGGCCCGAACATACCGATCAGCGGCAGTACTTGCGCCGGGATGAACAGCCCCGACACCGCAACCACCACCATCACACCCACCCACGTGCGCCCGACACCCTTGTGTACCCAGTCCCGCCGCTTGCGGTAAATCGCTACGGGACCTAGCACCAAAGCCAAAACCGCCGCCACCAGATGGATATGCACCGCCAGCGATGCACTTAGGATTGGGTCAAACATCATCAGGTCTCCTCACTTGCCACTGGGTTGAGGTTGGCCACTGGGTTGAGGTTGGCCACTGGGTTGAGGTTGGCCACTGGGTTGAGGTTGGCCAATGGGTTGAGATTGGCTCCCCCCTCTGGCACCCTGCCTATGACCCGGCGCAACCGCGCCTTCGTGAATGACCCGGAGCGCGCCGTGATCCACCCCTCCCCGTCATCCGCGCTTCGTGAATTGCGGGCACATCTCTGCCAACCCAGGGTTGTTCTTGCTCTGCTTGGCGTCGGCACAATCCTTGCATTGGTGGGGCCCTTCGGCACCGCCGATGCCCTGTCATGGCTGCCGCGTATCAGCTATTGGCTGGTTGTCCCGACGCTCACTTACGCCATCGGCTATCTGCTCAATTCGGTTGTCTGGTCACGTCTGCACGCGCTCCTGCCCCGCATTCCGGCCATTACGGCCTCTGCCCTCATCGCCGGGCTGGTGATCGCAGGCGCCGTCTTTGGCCTGAACCTCCTGATCTTCGGCCTTCGCCCATCGGGTTTCGACTTTGTAACCCTGTTTGGCGTCTCCACTTTGGTCTCACTGCTGATCGAGCTTCTCCCCCGTGAAACGATGCCACAAAACGCTTCACCCGCGATCCTCGACCGCTTGCCTTTGGACAAACGCGGCGCACTGATCTCGCTGTCGGTGGAGGATCATTACGTCCGCATCCGCACCACGCGCGGCGAAGAAATGGTGCTGCTGCGCCTCTCGGACGCGATCCGCGAGGTCACCCCCACACCCGGCCTGCGTGTCCACCGCTCCCACTGGGTTGCGACGGCGCAGGTCACAGCGGCCAATCGCAAAGGTGACGGCGCGGTGCTGAGCATGGCCCATGGGGGTGACATTCCGGTCAGCCGGTCACATATGCCTGCTATTCGCGACGCCGGGCTTTTGCCCCGCTAATCTGCCGCTCAGGGTAACAAGCATGGTCGAATGGATCACCTCAGACGCCCCGGTTCCCTACGCCTATGCAGTGGAACAGATGGAGACGCGCGCCAGCGCCATCGCAAGCGGCGACGCCGATGAGGCCGTCTGGCTGCTGGAGCACCCTGCCCTCTACACCGCTGGCACCTCCGCCAAACCCGCCGACCTGAAAGACCCGGATCGTTTCCCGGTGCACCAGACCCGGCGCGGCGGCCAATACACTTACCACGGCCCTGGCCAACGGGTGGCTTACGTGATGCTGGACCTCAACACTCGCGGTCGCGACGTCCGCGCCTATGTGCAGAAGTTGGAGACTTGGGTGATCGCCACCCTTGATGAGTTCAACGTCAAAGGCCAGATTCGTGATGGCCGCATCGGGGTCTGGGTCACCCGCCCCGAAAAAGCCCCCCTCCCCGACGGCAGCCCCCGCGAAGACAAGATCGCCGCAATCGGCGTGCGCCTGCGCAAATGGGTCGCGTTTCATGGGGTTTCGATCAATGTGGAGCCTGACCTCAGCCACTTCGACGGCATCGTACCCTGCGGCATTGAGGGCCACGGCGTCACCAGCCTGGTGGATCTGGGCCTTCCGGTGACGTTGGCCGACGTGGATGTGGCGCTGAAACGTCGCTTTGATGGGGTTTTCGCGGGGTGATGCCACAGGGCAAAGCGGGGCAAAGCAGGGCAAAATCCCGCAATCCGGCCCAACCCAGCCCCAAAACACACGCCCAGGCAGCGTGTAGGCAGCGTGTAAGCGGCGCGTAAGCAGTGTGTAAACGGCGCGTAAGCGGCGGGCAACCGGCTTGGGAAAACCCGTATTGCCTGCTTTGGACCCACCTCACACAGGCCCCCTGCGCGTCGATCTGCCTGTTCAGATGGGTGCCACCCACCTGACTGCGCCAATATTACCCACCGAAAGATCACGCCTAAGTGAGATGCTGCGTTGATCCGGCCCGCTGTGCGCACTAAACCCTAGCCCAGACACAGTCACTTGGCATCCATTGCGATGCCATGCTTGTATAAGACGCTCAAGCAAGACGCGAACAGGAGACGAATATGGCAGACGCCACCCATTCCGGGCACGACAGCCACGGCCGCCCGGGCTTCTTTACCCGGTGGTTCATGTCGACCAACCACAAAGACATTGGCATCCTTTATCTGTTCACCGCAGGCTTTGTTGGCCTGATCTCGGTGATCTTCACCGTCTATATGCGGATGGAGATGATGGAGCCGGGCGTACAATACATGTACGACGCCTTTGTGGCCTCGTCCGATCAGTTCACGGTGATCTTCGCTGACCTGAGTGAGGCGCTTGCCGCTGCCGGAGGGGGCACCAACGCCTTCGCCGATCAGCTTGCAACGCTGGAAGCCCAGATTCAGGACGCCGGACTGGACCAACTCGGCACCTCTGTGATTGAGATCACAGGTGGCCTGCGCGCCGACGTTGTCGGCTCCTTTGACGCGATGTTGGCCACCGCAAGCCCTGCGGAAGAGCAGCTTTTGTTGGCCACGGTAGATCAGCTGGACGGTAACCCGGACGGCCATTTGTGGAATGTCCTGATCACCGGCCACGGCGTCCTGATGATGTTCTTTGTTGTCATCCCCGCGCTGTTTGGTGGCTTCGGCAACTACTTCATGCCGCTGATGATCGGTGCGCCGGACATGGCGTTCCCACGCCTGAACAACCTGTCGTACTGGATGTATATCGCAGGCACTGGCCTCGCCTTCTGTTCCGTCTTTGTGGACGGTGGCGCAGGTCCGGGCTGGACGTTCTACCCGCCACTCTCGGCGCAGGGGGTGGAAACATCCCGCGCCGTGGACTTCGCAATTTTTGCGGTCCACGTGTCAGGCGCCAGCTCGATCCTCGGCTCGATCAACTTCATCACCACATTCCTCAACATGCGCGCTCCGGGCATGACGCTGCACAAAGTGCCGCTGTTTGCGTGGTCCGTGTTTGTGACGGCTTGGTTGCTTTTGCTGTCGCTGCCGGTTCTGGCAGGCGCCATCACCATGCTGCTGACCGACCGGAATTTTGGAACAGCCTTCTTCGACCCCGCCGGTGGCGGTGACCCGATCCTGTTCCAGCACATCTTCTGGTTCTTCGGTCACCCCGAGGTTTACATCGTGATCCTGCCTGCGTTCGGCGTGATCTCACACGTCGTGGCGACCTTCTCCAAGAAGCCGATCTTCGGCTACCTGCCGATGGTTTACGCGCTGGTGGCAATTGGCGGTCTGGGCTTCGTCGTGTGGGCACACCACATGTACACGGTTGGCTTGACCCTGACCCAGCAGGCCTACTTCATGGTGGCCACCATGGTGATCGCGGTGCCCACGGGCATCAAGATCTTCTCGTGGATCGCAACCATGTGGATGGGTTCGATCAGCTTCAAAACGCCGATGATGTTTGCGTTGGGCTTCATCTTCCTCTTCACCCTCGGTGGAACGACAGGCGTCATCTTGTCCCAAGCCGGTGTGGACCGCGCCTATCACGACACTTACTACGTTGTGGCGCACTTCCACTATGTGATGAGCCTTGGGGCCGTGTTCGGTATCTTTGCCGCCGTCTACTACTGGATCGGCAAGATGTCGGGCCGCCAGTATCCGGAATGGGCAGGACAGCTGCACTTCTGGACGTTCTTCATCAGCGCAAACGTGACGTTCTTCCCGCAACACTTCCTGGGCCGTCAGGGCATGCCGCGCCGCTACATCGACTACCCGGAGGCGTTTGCCCTGTGGAACTACGTCAGCTCAATCGGCGCGTTCGTCTCGTTCGCCTCGTTCCTGTTCTTCATCGGCATCGTATTCTACACCCTGCGTGCCGGTAAACGTGTGACCGAACCCGCCTATTGGGGTGAGCACGCCGATACGCTGGAATGGACCCTCCCAAACCCACCACCGGAGCACACCTTTGAGGAGCTTCCGACACAAGACATGTGGGACAGGCAACCGAAACATTGAGGCCGCGATGCCCATCCTGACACGAGAACCTGAGGCCCCGGCATTGTCTGGGGCCTCATTGTCTGGGGCCTCATTGTCTGGGGCCTCAGCACATTCGACCCGCGCCACCCCGCGACTGCACCTGATCCTGACACCGCACAAATCCCTCACTCCGAGAGGTTTCGTCTGGTTCATCGGCGTCACGGCGGCGCTGATTTCAATGCCACTCCTCTCAATCCTCGGTACCTCGGTGTTCTGGGCTTTGCTGCCGTTTGTGTTGGTGGCGATCTGGGGCATCTGGGCGGCTCTGCAACGATCCTGGCGGGACATGGACCTTTATGAGCAAGTGATGATCTGGGACGATCTGATCCGAATCGAACGGTTCAAGCGTCGCCGCGCGCCGCTGGAGTGGGAAGCAAACCCCTATTGGGTGCGCCTGAAATTACACCCCAAAGGTGGTCCGGTGCCAAATTACCTGACCCTGCAAGGGGGGCCTCGTGAGGTGGAACTGGGCGCGTTCCTGACCCCGCCGGAGCGGGTGGAGCTTAAAGAACTCCTGGAGCGCAATCTACACGCCTGACATCTGGCCGCCCCCATTGCGCTGCGTCCTGTGGACCCACCGCCGAGCCGCTTCCGCCTCCTTCTTTGGCTGCGCCAAACTCGACGGCGGCGGTGGCGCCCTCCGCCCGCTTCGCGGGGCTTCGGGCGCGGGGACTTGGGGCAAATGCCTACCCCTCCCTTTGAGCGGCACGTTTTAGCGCTGATGGTGCGCCGGATGCGCGCCCCGTCCTCGCCGATTCCCGCAAATTTGATGGGTTTTCAGAAATCGGTGCGCATACACCACTGGAAGTTGCATAAGTTCAGCGCCACATGCTGACCAGAAAGGCGCCTGATGTTACTCCTTGATATCGCGTTACGCGGATCAACTATTGGCCTGCTTATCCTGCTGGCGGGCCTGCTTTGGCGTGCGCCGATTGGGTG
>JAESTV010000122.1 GCA_016763475.1 Roseicyclus sp. | reverse complement strand
TTCGGTATCCGCACACCTGAGGCCGCCCAATCCATCGCCGCCACCGCTGACGGCTGCGTCGTTGGCTCGGCGATTGTCTCCGAGATCGCCGACGGCAAGTCGGTGGCTGAGGTGCTGGCATTTGTGGGTTCGTTGGCAGACGGCGCGCATCGGGCCTGAGGCGGGGGCTGAGGGGGGCGGGGAATTGATCAAAGGCCTGCCAGAGACGCTGAATTTTCGAGGTATGAGCAAATGCCTCAAGCATCTCAGGCCCTTCACCCATTGCTTCGCGGGTCATGCGCAAGACAACGCTGACTTGATAGTTAGGGTTACCTTCGAATCGCACGTCTTCTCCGTCTCGCAAAGTCAAGGCACTCACGACTTCCTTGACGAAGCAGGTAATAGGCGCTTCTTCTGCGAAGACCGTTATGCGTTCTCCCAGAGCTTACCAAAGCAAGTGAAGTGCGTTCTCAATCTCAACGTCTACACGTGGGAAGAAAGGGACAAGAACCAAGTAGCGAACTTGGCCGTATTGACTCCCGCTAACATGGAGTTGGTTTCTGGCCCCCATAACGTCCTGATATACTATCTCTACAAAAGCAGCGTGGCAGGTATTCACGTCGAGTTGCGCGTGAAAACTTGCTACAAGAAAGATATTAATTTCGCGAAGCGTACCAAGAGACACAAGATCAGGGCCCTCGTTAAAACTGTTTGCTTTAAGGGAAACAGAATACCGAAGAACTGAAGGCTATCTAAAATGCAAAGGCTCCCCGAGGGGAGCCTTTTCTTCATGCGGGAGCGCCTTACCGTGGTATACCGACCTCATGGGTGCGCATGCAACAGCATCCCGAAGGAAGCCCCGCTGTCTGAAGCTAAAAGTTTCTTAGCCCACACAAGCTATAAAAGCAAGAGTAAAGTCGGGTTTTGGGGTGCCGCGTCAAAGGATACGTGCGGAAACGGTAAAACGTGAACGTCCCCACTAGTGGGTGGAGCAGCCGCAACCGAAGCGCGCCACCCGGCCCCAACCGCTCCGCCGCCAGCCGCCGGTGCCCATCAGCCACCGCCGTGGCCTCTTCGATCATCGCAAGGTAAAGCGCCGCCATCTCCGGGTTGGCCCTGGGGGTCGTCAGTCGGGTCATGGTCGGGTCTCCCGTCTTCAGGTCATATCGTCAGATCATGTCGTCAGATCACTTCGCAGGACTGGGAACATGCCACGGCGACACCAGCCGTTGCGTGATCCGACGGTCTGCGCCCGCTAAAGTACCAAATGGGACGAGTTAGGGGCCAAATGGAACCATCGCCACACAGAGAACCGCACAGACAGTCGCATAGACAGTCGCCCGCAGCATTGGTAAGGTTTCCTTACCACATTGCGGAGACCACAAATGGCCGTCATCACCGAGATCGAGGACCTCAAGCGCCTCTACAAACGGCGCGTGCCGAAGATGTTCTACGATTACGCGGAATCCGGCAGTTGGACCGAGCAGACCTTCCGCGACAATTCCTCGGACTTCGACCTGATCCGCCTGCGCCAACGCATCGCCCGTGATATGGCCGGGCGCTCCACCACCAGCCAGATGGTCGGACAGGACGTCTCCATGCCCGTGGCACTGGCTCCGGTCGGGCTGACGGGCATGCAATCGGCAGATGGAGAGATCAAGGCCGCACGGGCGGCAGAGCGGTTCGGCGTGCCTTATACACTCAGCACCATGTCGATCTGTTCGATCGAGGATGTGGCCGAACACACCCAAAAACCCTTTTGGTTTCAAGTATATACCCTGAAAGACGACGACTTCATGAAGCGTCTGTTTGCCCGCGCCAAAGACGCCGGGTGCAGCACTCTGGTGATAACAGTTGATCTGCAAATCATGGGCCAGCGGCACAAGGATATCAAAAACGGCCTCTCCGCTCCGCCCAAACTGACACCCTCTTCCATCGTCAATATGATGACAAAAGTGCCCTGGGGATTAGAGATGCTGGGCACTAAACGGCGCTCTTTCGGCAATATCGTGGGCCATGCAAAAGGTGTATCGGACCCCGGCTCACTCGCGTCCTGGACCGCCGAGGCGTTTGATCCGTCGCTTAACTGGGAGCGTATCAAACAGTTCCGCAGCTGGTGGGATGGCCCGGTGATCCTGAAGGGGATTCTGGACGCGGATGATGCGAAAGAGGCAGCAAACGTTGGGGCTGACGCAATTGTGGTGTCCAATCACGGCGGACGGCAATTGGACGGCGCATTGTCCTCAATCCGCATGTTGCCGCAGATTATCGACGCTGTTGGCGACAAGATCGAGGTGCATCTGGATAGCGGCATCCGCTCGGGTCAGGACGTGCTGAAGGCGCTGGCGATGGGGGCCAAAGGCACGATGATCGGGCGGGCTTATGTGTACGGCCTCGGCGCGATGGGTCAGGCCGGTGTGACCCAGGCGTTAGAGGTCATCCACAAAGAGTTGGAGCTCTCGATGGCCCTATGCGGTGAACGCAACGTGGCCGACCTGAGCCGCGATAACCTGTTGATCCCAAAAGGGTTTCAAGGTGAGTGGGAGTAGCGACTGGCGTTGGCGCGGAGGTAAAAGGCCAGTGCCGGGGCCAGCAAAGCAACCAGCGCAACGGCCACAAACGCCGCCCGCAGGCCGATGGCCCCTGAGACAAAACCCATCAACGAGGGCGCCAGCACAAAACCCATGAAGCCAATCACGGCGGCTCGGGCGACAGCGGCGGTCCGATGTTCGGGCCGCACCATACGCCCCACAATCGCCAAGCCAACCGGCCCCACGGCGGCAATCCCCAAACCAATGGCGCCAAAGCCTACATAAGCCATGACAGGTGACACGGCGGCGGCGGCGATCAACGCGCCGATGCTGGCCAACCCGGTGCCGATCACGATGATGGAATGCTCCGAGAACCGCTCTGCCAAAGCCTGCCCGGAGAAGCGCCCGATTGCCATGGTTATGCCAAGCACGGCAGGGCCAAACGCACCTTCCGCAGCGCGCCCGCCAAGCGTGCGCTCGATGTGCAGGGCGGACCACGCCTCAACCGTCGCCTCCACAAAGAACGCAACCAGAACGATGGCACCACACAGGATAACCGTGGGCCACGGAAAGCGATTGGCGCGGCGGGCGTCTTCGTCAACAGGCTCCACCTCCATCCGCAAGCTGATCGACATCACCACGATCAGAACCGCGACCACACTGAAGATCTGCATCGGCTCCCACCCAGCTTCGCGCGCCACGCCGGTGAGCACGGCACTGATGGCGTAAGCCACTGAAAACATGGCATGGTTGGCGTTCATCAGGGAGCGCCCGTGGCGCGCTTCAAGCTCAGAAACACGCGCGTTCATGATCACGTCCAACATGCCTGAGCAATACCCCACCAGCACCATTGCCAGGAAGAACAACGGCGCAGTACCCGCAAACGCGGGGCCAAGCGCCACGCCAGCAAAGGTCAAACCCGCCAGCGGCATCGCCCAGGCCCCCAGCCAACGGTCGAACAGCGGCACCAGCCACATCGTTGAAATCAGCCCAATCGACGTGCCCAAAAGGATCAGGCCAAACAGCGTATCATCAGCCCCAACCCCGTCTTTCAGAACCGGCACCTGTGCGGCAAAGCTGCCCCAGAACGTGCCCACACACATGAAGGCAACGGCAGGGCGGCGCGACAGGGCAAGGGCGGACAGGACGGACATGGCGCAAAGCGGTCGCATGGCCTTCGCCCACACGCAAGAGGGGCACCCACACGCAAGAGGGGCGCCCGCACGCAAGAGGGGCGCCCGCACGCAAGAGGGGCGCCCGCACGCAAGAGGGGCACCCGCACACAAGAGGGGGCTTTCCAAAACCACCGCCCTCCCCTATACGCGCGACTTCTGAACCAGAGCCGACACCCTTGGAGGCGGCTCATAATCTAGGAGAATAGCTATGGCTGGTGAGATTCCTGATCTTATCGCTGAGGCACGGACGGGGACAGGCAAGGGGGCCGCTCGTCAAGCACGCCGTGAAGGCAATGTGCCCGGTATCGTATATGGTGGCGGCGCTGATCCGCTGGCAATCAATATCCCCTTTAACGTGCTTCTGAAGCGCCTCAAAGACGGTCGTTTCCTGTCGACGCTGTTCAACATGAAGGTTGAAGGCGAAGAGGACGTTCGCGTGATCTGCCGTAATGTGCAGCGGGATGTGGTTAAAGATCTGCCCACACATGTGGACTTCATGCGCCTGCGCCGGGCCTCGAAGGTCAGCCTGTTCATTCCGGTTGAGGTTATTGGCGAAGAAGAATGCCCCGCCCTCAAGAAAGGTGGCGTGCTGACAATGGTTCGCCCCGAGGTTGAACTGCGCGTGACCGCTGGTGACATCCCGGAATCCATTGTGATTGATCTGGCCGGGTTGGACATTGGCGAAACTGTCACCATCAGTTCTGTCACCTTGCCCGCGGGTGCAAAAGCCACAATTGACCGCGATTTCGTGATTGCCAATCTCACCGCCCCATCGGCGCTGTTGTCTGCTGAAGATGATAGCGACGACGTCGCGAGTGACGCAGGCGAAGCTGCAGAATCGACAGAAGACGCAGACGTTACCGAAGAATAACGCAGGCGCCTTTTCTGGCATCAAATGCGCCGTCCGGCTGGTCCGGGCGGCGCATTTTTCGTTTGATGCGTACGGCAATTCGGTTGAGAGTTGCTCCGGACAGGAGGTCCGGAATGCCCATGACACGACGGCACACATTGGGCGCAATCGGCGCAGGAATTGCAGCAGGTGCGCTGCCTTCGGGCTTACACGCCCAAGGCGCAAGCTGGCGGATGCCGGCCGAAGAAGACCGCCACGACGCCACGTTCATGCAGTGGCCCGTCAACCGGGAGGTATACCCCGACGGCGAATTCCTTGGTGTGTTGCAGGACACAATCGCCGAGATCGCGAACACCATCGCTGAATTTGAGCCGGTGATCATGCTGATGCCCTCCGACGCCGTCGCAGGTGCAGGCCGCCACCTGTCCGGCAATATCGAGATCTGGGACATCCCCACCGATGACCTGTGGGCACGTGACAGTGGCCCGGTGTTTGTCATTGATGGCGCAGGCAACCGCGCGGTGACCGGGTTCAACTTCAACGGTTGGGGCGGCAAGCAGACCCATGTTCATGACACTCAGATTGCACGTCGGGTGGCAGAACGGATGGGCTTGGCGTTCCTGGACAGCGGCGTGGTTGGGGAAGCCGGAGGTCTGGAACAGGACGGCGCCGGTCTGATAATGGCGCACGAAAGCTCCTGGGTGAATGACAATCGCAATCCGGGGATGAGCCGGGACACGATTGAGGAGCGGATACTGGCGACTTTGGGTGCAGATCGGATGATCTGGGCACCCGGCCTCGCGGGTCATGACATCACCGATTATCACATCGACGCGCTGGCGCGATTTGTCGAACCCGGCCATGTGCTGATCCAGGTGCCGCCAGAGGTCTCGGTTGACGATCCGTTCACGGCTGTTGCGATCCAGACCCGCGACATCCTTGCAGGCGCGGGCCTGCGCCTGACGGAGATCGAGGATGCCTGGGACACACGCATCATTTCGGACGATTTCCTGGCGTCTTACGTGAACTATTACGTCTGCAACGATGCTGTGATCGTGGCGCAATTCGGTGACCGGCGCACCGACCGCGCCGCGCAACGTGCACTCCGGCGACTCTATCCGGACCGTGAAGTTGTGGTGTTGAACGTCGATCCATTGGGCGAAGTTGGTGGCGGCATTCATTGCGCCACACAGCAGCTTCCGGCGGCGTAATTTCCGCAACTTCCGGGTCGCGTAGTGGCTGGTGCCGGTGCCATGGTCAGGCTTCAATTTGTATGGAGCGCACCCAAATGTCCTACCGTATCCGCGGGTTGTCACCTGCCCCTTTTGCCCACCTCTTTGGCCTGTCCGAAGCGGAGCTTGCCAAACACGGTGCCGAACGTGTCACCGCCCACAACGCGGGCCACGGCTGTTACGCAGGATTGATCGAGCGGGCGTGAGTTTATTGGAGCGCGACCGCCCTTCGGCCTACTTGAGCGGAGTCCTAATTGCGCTACCGCCCTTCGGCCTACTTGAGCGCGCGCCTTAAGCCCCGTCGCTCCAGACTTTGCGGAAACCCAGGATCTTGCCCCGTGAGGTCACGGGGTCATAGGTCATGTCCATCGCACTCATATGATCGATGATCTTCTTGATAACATCCGCCCCATATTGCTTGGGGTGGATCTCCATCACACAAAACCGCAACGGGCACTTCCAGGGGCGGTCAAAATATCCGGCCTCTGCCCCTTCCACGTCCATCAGGACAACATGGGGGCGGTGGGCGCGGAGCAACTCGTGAAACCCGATCAGCGGCACCTCAACCTGACGGCCACCTTTGGCCCCCAGACGAGAGCCGGTGAAGCCGCCTGCGATGTGGAAACTGGCCGTGTCGCCGTCGTTGGCATGCCCCACAACCGCGCCATGCATCAGGCTGATGCCTCCCACACCATTGCGGACATGGTTGGCTGAGATGACGGGCAGAAGATCAGGGTTGGCCTCAATCGACAGAACATTCTCGGGCTCGGTCTTCATCGCCGCAAGGGTGCCGATATAGCCGAGCCCCGCGCCAAGCTCCAACACGCGGAAACCCGGACGGACGCACCGGTCCACGGCACGCGCCTCGTCTCCTTCATAGCTGGCATCAGCCAGCTTCTCGATGATCGATGTGTTGGCAAGCCCGGCGGGCAAGCCAAGATCAACACCGTTCAGGTGGTAGACAATTTCAGCGGGGTTGGTCTGGTCTTGGCTCACGTACATCATGCCTTGGCGATAAGAAGGGATTTTGGCGAATTGAAGGCGGATCAGGTCAACCCGAGGGGAAAGGCTCCGGTTGAGATCAGGATTTTTCCGGCGCTCATCTGCGCCTCGTATTCAGCAGGGGCAGTCGCGGCTTGGTCCAAAGGAACCTCTCGGGCAATCTGTGTTTGCGCAAAACCGCCTTGCAACGCTTTCGTCACTTGCCGCGTCATCAGCAACATTTGCGGCACAGATTTGCGGGCCAGCCATTGCGACAGCCAGAAACCACGCACCGTCAGGCCTTTGAAGATCATCGTGCCGGGGTGGACGCTGGCAGGCAGGCCCGACAAACCGCCATAAACCAGGATCTGCCCGCCGCTGCGCAACGCCTGCCCTATGCGAAGGGTCAATGGCCCGGCAACCGCATCAAAGGCGATCTTGCAGCGCAATTCCTTGCAAAGCGCCGCAAGGGTGACATCGAAATCAGGTGCCGTCTCGTTCAAGACATGGGCCGCGCCCTCCGCCTTCAGCGCCTCAACCTGCTCATCGCGCCGCACGATGTTGATGATCACAACACCCTGCTCCTGCGCGCGCCGCCGGATCATCGCGCCTAGCGCCCCACCTGCGGCGGTGGAAATTGCACTGCGAAGGCCCGCACGACGCGCCTCGCCAACCAGAGCCATCGCCGTTAGGGGGTTCACAAAACTGCTGGCCCCCACCCCAAGCGGCATGTCAGCCGGCAACGGCAGTACACGGCCCGCCGGGACCACCACATACTCCGCCCAAAGCCCCTGTGTGTCACCCACCAGGGCCACGTTCTTGCCCATCACAAAACGCGCCAACAGGCCGCCGCCGCTACCCACAACTTGCCCCGAACCCTCA
>JAESTV010000121.1 GCA_016763475.1 Roseicyclus sp. | reverse complement strand
GGGGTAAGCGCAACCCGCCATTGCCACGCCAAGGGCCGGAAGGCTCAACTTCGCATCGCCAACAACAGGCAATGACATGTGCTTGGCGGCGTCGTGGCGACCCACGTTCACTCCGATAATCCGCGCGTCTTTGGCGAAGGCTGTCCACGATCCGGTTGTGAAGTCCTGAAGCCGGGTGCCGACGGCGAGGATCACGTCCGCCTTTTCTGCCGTTGCATTGGCTGAATCCGAGCCCGTCACCCCAAGTGGCCCGATGTTCAACGGATGCCCGGCCACCATATTGGCGCGGCCTGCGATGGTCTCGACAACCGGAATGCCGTAGGTTTCGGCGAACGCCGTCAGTTCAGCAACCGCGCCGGAATACTGCACGCCGCCGCCTGCGATGATCATTGGCCGCTTTGCATTTGCCAGCACCGCCGCCGCATCGGCGATTTCCGCAAGGTCGGGCGCCTGGCGCCGGATGCGGTGAACCCGGCGATTGAAGAACTCGACCGGATAATCATAAGCCCATCCCTGCACGTCCTGGGGCAGGCCAAGAAACGCTGGCCCGCAATCGGCAGGGTCCAACATTGTGGCCAGCGCAGCCGGCAGTGATTGGATGATCTGGGCCGGATGGGTGATCCGATCCCAGAACCGGGTGACGGGTTTGAAGGCGTCGTTGACGCCAAGGGTTGGGTCTCCGAAATGCTCCAACTGTTGCAGGACCGGGTCGGGCAGGCGGGTCAGGAAGGTGTCGCCGCACAACATCAACACCGGCAATCGGTTGGCATGTGCCAGGGCCGAGGCGGTCAGAAGGTTTGCGGTTCCGGGCCCGGCTGAGGCGGTGCAAAACATGAACCGCCGCCGCAGGTGATATTTTGCATAGGCCGCCGCCGCAAAGCCCATGCTCTGCTCATTCTGGCCGCGGTAAAGTGGCATCTCTTGTTGGACAGGATAAAGCGCTTCCCCCAAACAGGGTACGTTGCCGTGGCCGAAAATGCCGAAACCGCCGCCGCAAATTCGCGTCTCAATGCCGTCAATCTCGATAAATTGGCCCATCAGATAGCGCACAATTGCTTGGGCCACGGTCAGCCGAATGGTCTCGCCTGGTGCGGTCATGGTCTCTCCCCGTCTGGCATCAGTTGCCGGTGTTGTCGGCAGATTGGTTGTTGCGAAGCAGTGTGTCTCAGGATACGTGTTTTGCAACCGGTTGCAACAGGCTTGAATAGGGAGGCGTGCCATGGCGGAGATTGGCATTGGTCTGATCGGCGGTGGCTATATGGGCAAGGCCCATGCCGTTGCTTTGTCAGCGGTGGGGGCATGGCACTGGCTATCAGGATCGGATCATCATTGAAGCGCGACTTTTTGCGCGCAATCGAGACCGGTAAATCCATCTGGCCGACCTTCCGTGATGGGTTGGACGTGGCCAGAGTTATTGACACCGCCTTCACGGCTGCCGAATGCGGTGGCTGGGTATCTATCCCTCAGAACTGAAAGGGAAAATATGACAATTCGTATCGGCAATGCACCATGTTCATGGGGGGTGGAATTTGCGGGTGACCCGCGAAATCCAACATGGCAATCGGTTCTGGAGGACTGCGCTGCGGCGGGGTATGCGGGGATCGAGTTGGGGCCGGTGGGCTTCATGCCTGAGGATCCTGCGGTCCTGGAGGATGGGCTGGCTGAGAACAATCTTGAGCTGATCGGCGGCGTCGTTTTCCGCGCCTTCCATGATCCGGACGCTTGGGATGACGTGCTTGATGGGGCTGTACGGACCTGCAAGGCACTGGCCGCCAATGGTGCGCAACATCTTGTTTTGATTGATTCAATATCTTCTCGACGGGCGCCAACTGCGGGTCGCGCGGATGCGGCTGAGCACATGGAGGCGGCTGAGTGGAGCGCCTACCGCAACCGGATTGCCCATGTGGCGAAGATGGGTGCTGAGGAATACGGGCTTACGGTTGGCATCCATGCCCATGCGGCTGGATTCATCGATTTTGAACCTGAGTTGGAGCGCCTTTTGAATGAGGTTCCCGAGGAGATTCTGAAAATCTGCTTCGACACCGGCCACCACTCTTATGCCGGCTTTGATCCCGTGGCCTTCATGAAGCGGCATGCGGATCGCATTTCTTATATGCATTTCAAAGATATAGACCCGGTTATTAAAGCAGATGTGATCGCCAGGGGCACCGATTTCTATGGCGCCTGCGGGCAGGGGATTTTCTGCAACCTTGGGCAGGGTGATGTGGACTTCCCGGCGGTCCGTCAAATTCTGCTGGATGTGGGTTTTGAGGGGTGGTGCGCGGTGGAGCAGGATTGTGATCCACTGCTGGATGTGCGCCCGTTGGAGGACGCACGTGCAAACCGTGAATACCTTGAATCTATTGGCTTTAAGTAAGGAGCGTTGCGCCATGGCAAAGCTGAAATGGGGTATGATCGGGGGCGGTGAAGGCTCTCAGATCGGGCCAGCGCACCGTCTGGGTTCAGGGTTGGACGGGCTGTTTGAATTCACCGCTGGTGCGTTGGATCATCGGCATGCCGAGGGCCGGGAATACGGCCAACGTCTTGGGTTGGCGGCGGATCGCGCATACGGCCACTGGCAGGACATGTTGGACGGGGAGCGCAATCGCGGCGATCGGGTTGATCTGGTGACGGTTGCAACCCCCAATTCCACCCATTTTGAGATCACCAAAGCCTTCCTTGAAGCGGGGTTTCATGTGCTGTGCGAAAAGCCGATGACAATGACGGTGGAAGAGGCTGAAGAGATCGTAACTCTTTCTAAAACAACAGGAAAAATCTGTGCAGTGAACTACGGCTACACCGGGTATTCTCTGGTGCGGCAGATGCGGATGATGGTTGCCCGTGGCGATTTGGGCGCAATTCGGATGGTTGTGGCTGAGTTTGCGCATGGGCATCATGGGGATGCTGGCGACGCGGATAATCCGCGGGTTCGGTGGCGTTATGACCCAGCGCAGGCCGGTGTCAGCGCGCAATTTGCCGATTGTGGAATCCACGCGTTGCATATGGCTTCTTTCGTGCTGAATCAGGAAGTTACGAGGCTAAGCTCAGACATTGTGTCGTGTGTGCCAGGGCGCAGGCTTGAAGATGACGCACAGGTGAATCTGCGCTTTGATCGCGGCACCGTTGGGCGGCTTTGGACAAGCTCCATCGCCATCGGGCGCCAGCATGGATTAACCATGCAAGTGTTTGGCGAAAAAGGCGGAATGAGCTGGGCGCAGGAGCAACCGAACCAATTGCACTGGATGCCATTGGGAGGGCGGTTGCAGGTTATTGAACGAGGTGAGGCGGGCCTTAGCCCGGAGGCCGATCGCGCAAGTCGTGTCACCATCGGCCATGCCGAAGGTATGCCTTTGGCATTTGCGAATATTTACAAAGACTTGGCCGAGGTTCTTCATGCGGAAAAGCAGGGTCGGGTGCCTGATCCCGCCGCTGATACGTTCCCTCGGGCCGAGGATGGGTTACGCTCGATGGCCGCTGTGTTCGCCGTTGCAGAAAGCGGGAAAGCGGGCGGAAAATGGGTTGATGCGCGGCCGCCGATGTTTCGGTAAAAAAATTGTTCCATTTCGACCCAAACTCGTCCCATTTGGGACAATAGGGTGAAATGGGACAGGTGCGGTGACCTAAGGGCGGGGCCGAAGGGTTCCGCGTTCGACCACCCGGCACGGGAAAAGCCGGGTTTCGGGGTGGCGTCCGGGCTCTTCTACCGTGCCAATCACCAGATCAATTGAGGCGCCAATGATCTCGGCCACCGGCTGGCGGATGGTGGTGAGGTTGATGTTCTGCCAGCGGGCCATCTGCATGTCGTTTAACCCGATGATCCCGATATCATCGGGGACCGATAATCCGGCTTCTTGCGCGGCTGAAAGCGCGCCGATCGACAGCACATCGTCACCGCAGAAATACGCCTCGGCAGGGGTGCGTTTCAGCAGGTCTGTCATCTCGCTTCGCCCGGCATCGAAGGAATAGGCGGAGGCGTAGCTGACGGAAACCTCGATTTCGGGATGCTCGTGTAACGCGCCGAGGAAGCCCAACGCGCGGTCCTGGGTGGAGGTGGCGTTTTCCGGGCCGCCCATGAACGCGACCCGTTTGTAGCCGCGCGTAATCAGCGCCTCACCGGCCATGCGGCCACACGCAACGTTGTCGATCCCGACCACGTGGACCTGCGGCGCGGTGGTATAACGCCCGAAAGAATGCACCACCGGGATGCCCGCCGCGCGGTAGGCTTCGGCGAACGACGGTGGCAGGGTTGAGGAGGCGATAATTGCGCCGTCAACGGAATATTGCCGCATCATCCGGACCGAGTGAACCGGATCGGTTTCGTCGGACAGGTTAACCAGAAGCGGGCGCAGGCCGCGATCCTGCAGGCCACGGGTGAAGCGGTCGAAGACCTCAAGAAACAACGGGTTATGGAAGTTGTTGGACACCAATCCGATCAGTTTGGTGCGCCCTGTTGTCAGGGAAGAGGCCAGCGCGTTGGGGGAATATCCAAGGGCGTCTGCGGCGCGTTCAACCTTGGCGCGGGTCTTGGAGGAGACGGACGCGCCCTCGGTAAAGGCGCGCGATACGGCTGAGGTCGAGACCCCGGCGCGTTCCGCCACATCTTTTAGAGTTACACCCATTTTTCCCCAAGCTCCTCACCTTAACCACGCCGTGTTCTGCGCCATGCCCCACGTTGTGTCTTGCACCATGGCTCCTAACACGGCCAACAAACTATGCACCATCCTGAGGTGGTCCGGCCTTTTTTGCAACCGGTTGCAAAATGTATGATTCGCAGCTACGGTTTTCCGCAAGGCGGGCGTGGCAGGTGCCGATTGATCCGCTG
>JAESTV010000120.1 GCA_016763475.1 Roseicyclus sp. | reverse complement strand
CTGGATGCGCTGGAGCGCAACATCAAGAAAATGGGCGACTACGCCAAAGCCCACGGCATGCGTCACCGCGCCCACGGCAAAATGCACAAGTCGGTGGACGTGCTGAAGCTGCAACAGGACATGGGCGCCGCCATTGGGGTTTGCTGCCAGAAGGTATCCGAGGCCGAAGTGTTTGCGCGCGGCGGCATCAAAGACGTGATGGTCTCCAATCAGGTAACCGAAGCTGCCAAAATTGACCGTCTGGCCCGTATGCCCAAGCTGGGGTGCCGCGTGTTGGTCTGTGTGGATGATCCCGAGAACGTGAAAGCCCTGTCTGAAGCGGCTGTGCGGCATGGCACTCAACTGGAAGCCCTGGTCGAGATCGACTGCGGCGCAGGTCGGTGTGGCGTGAGCACAACGCAGGACGTTGTGAACATTGCCAAGCTGATCGACGCGGCGCCGGGTCTGAAATTCGCCGGCATCCAAGCCTACCAGGGTGCGATGCAGCACATGGATTTGTATACGGATCGCAAGGCCAAACTGGACGTCGCAATCGCTCAGGTGGCGGACGCTGTAAACGGCCTGAAAAGCAACGGTCTTGAGTGTGACATCGTTGGCGGCGGCGGCACCGGGTCGTATTATTTCGAAACCGCGTCGAAGGTTTATAACGAGTTGCAGTGTGGCTCTTACGCATTCATGGACGCCGATTATGGTCGTATCCTTGATGAGAATGGCAAGCGCATCGACGATGGCGAATGGGAGAACGCGCTGTTCATCCTGACCACGGTGATGAGCCACGCAAAAGCAGACAAGGCCATCGTGGACGCCGGCCTCAAGGCGCAGTCAGTGGATAGCGGCCTGCCGACGATCTACGGCCGTGATGATGTTGAATACCTCAAATGTTCGGACGAACACGGTGTGGTTGCTGACCCGGATGGAGTCCTGAAGGTGAACGACAAGTTGCACCTCGTCCCCGGTCATTGTGACCCCACCTGCAACGTTCACGACTGGTATGTCGGGGTGCGTAACGGGGTGGTTGAAACGGTGTGGCCGGTGTCCGCCCGTGGGCGGGCCTACTGATGGGCGGCACCCCCACAACCCCACATGAGTTGGTGATTGTCCCCGAGGGGATGATCGCTGATCTGCTCACCCGTGAGGCATCATTTGCAGCGGTTGAAACCGTCTTTGCCGCCATGGCGGCAGGGGCGGCCTATAACTTCCCCGTTGTGCGTGAGGCCATCGGCCATGAGGATGCCCTTTACGGCTTCAAAGGCGGGTTTGACCGCGCGGGCGGCGTTCTTGGCCTTAAGGCGGGGGGCTACTGGCCGAACAACCTTGAGAAGCACGGGCTGATCAACCACCAATCCACCGTGTTCCTGTTTGACCCGGACACCGGCCGTGTGAGTGCGATGGTTGGCGGCAACTATCTGACCGCGCTGCGCACCGCGGCGGCAGCCTCCGTGTCGATCAAACATCTGGCGCGTCGTGATGCGAAGGTTCTGGGCATGATTGGTGCCGGCCATCAGGCCACGTTCCAATTACGTGCGGCGTTGGAGGCCCATGATTTCGACAAGGTCATTGGCTGGAATTATCACCCCGAGATGCTGCCCAACCTCGCCAAGGTGGCGGCTGAGATGGATGTGCCGTTTGAGGCAGTGGAGCTGCCCGGTTTGGTTGCGGCTGATGTGATTATCACCATCACCTCCAGTTTTGCGCCGACGCTTTTGGCCGAACATGTCAGCCCCGGCACCCACATCGCGTGTATGGGCACCGACACCAAAGGCAAGCAGGAGGTTGAGGCGGCTTTGCTGGCGCGCGCCACTGTCTTCTGTGACGAGGCCGCGCAATCAATCTCCATCGGTGAGGCGCAACACGCCATCGCTGAGGGTCTGATCACTGAAGGTGACATAACCCAGCTTGGCGCGGTGATTAATGGCACCAATCCGGGGCGCACCTCCGACGAAGAGATCACCCTGTTTGACGGAACCGGCGTTGGCTTGCAGGATCTGGCCGTTGCCGCCTCCATCGTCGAGGTGGCGGTAAAGAACGGCACCGCAACGTTAGTGGCTTTGTGAGTAACGTTTCCACCCACCTTAAAGGGGCGGTTCTGCCGCCCCTTTGATTACCCGCCACCAATGCGCCACCAATGCCCCCCGCTTGATCTGTCCACCGCTGCGGGCACCACTATTTCTCTACAGCCAGCCAAGAACCTCGCCGCCAGATGGCACGTCGATCGCCGGTTGAGCGGATGCACCTGCCCAACCCGCTTTTGTCCGGCAAAGACCGGGTGCTGCAAAACGCCCTGACCTGCCAACGCTCAAGGCCGCGGGTACGACATGGCTGGCGCGTATGGTGCTGGTGATCTCAACCGGGCGCGTCGAGGCAATGTTTCATCCTGTGGACGATCCCGCCAAAATGCGGAACACGCTCGCGCCCGCCTTAACCCCCGCTAACGACAAGACCTCACCACACGGTTCAAAAGCCGCGCGGGGCGTGGTATCCCTGCCCTCAAATCACACCGGATGAACCGGGATTGGGCCAAGGTCTAGGCACGTGCAGCACCTCAAGAACACCTCCAAACACGGGCAGGTCCTGGCCGTGTCGATGATGAAAGACGAAGCGCCTTTCCTGCTGGAATGGTTCGCGCATCATCTGGCCGTGGGCTTCACTGATATCCTCGTTTACACCAACGATTGTTCCGACGGCACCGACGAAATGTTGATCCGGCTGGAGGAGTTGGGCCTTGGCCACCGCCGCCCCAACGTGATCGCCGAAGGCATCAAACCGCAGCCCTCCGCCCTGAAACACGCGCAAGCCGAACCAATTGTGCGCCAGGCCGATTGGGTGCTGGTTTTTGACGCTGATGAGTTTCTGTGTGTGCGCCACCCCTCGGGCAGCGTTGAAGGCATGTTGGATGATGCCGTGGCCATGGATGCCAACGGCATCGTGATCACCTGGCGCATTTTCGGATCAGCTGGTGTTGTGGACTGGTCCCGCGATCCGGTAAGCGAACAATACACCCGCTCGGCCCCGCCGCTGTGGAACAAGGGCTGGGGCGTCAAGACGCTGTTCAAGTTTGACCACCAATATTGGAAACTCGGGATTCACCGCCCCTCGATCAAGAACAAGTGGCTGGAGACCGGGTTTCCCGACACCATCAAATGGCTTAACGGCTCTGGCCACCCGATGGAGGATTACTTCAAATTCCGCGGCTGGCGCTCGATCCGGCGCACGGTGGGTTATGAGTGGGCGCAGATGAACCACTACGCCGTGAAATCCGTGGACAGCTACGCGGTGCGCAAATTTCGCGGCAATGTGAACAACAAGAAAGACAAGTATAACGCCGACTATTGGTCGCTTCAGGACCGCAACGAGGTCGAAGACCGTGCGGCTCTTGTCCACGCCGAAAGCCGCGCCCGTATCGTGGCAGAACTGTTGACGGATCCGGTGTTGAACAAATTGCACTTCGCGGCGCTTGACCGGGTTGAGGCACGTCTGGACACCTACCGCCAGACCGACGCCTACGTGGAGCTGCGCGATGGGTTGATAGAGGCCGGAAAGGTGCCGATCACCAAGATCGAGGCCAAGCCGCCGAAAGCCCGCGACCCCGCCAAGATCGCCGCGCTGATGAGCCGGGTGGAAAAGGACGCCGCCGAAAAGCCGGTTGAGGAACGCCGCAACGACAACATCGCGGGCTGGGCTG
>JAESTV010000119.1 GCA_016763475.1 Roseicyclus sp. | reverse complement strand
GTGTCGGCGCGGGATCAAATGTGCAGGAGAACGTGGTTTGCCACACCGATCCCGGCGCACCGCTACTGATCGGGCGTGATTGCACAATTGGCCATAAGGCGATGTTACATGGCTGTGTGATCGGGGCGGGGTCTCTGATCGGGATGGGGGCCACGGTTCTGAATGGCGCACGGATTGGTGCCGGTTGTCTGATCGGCGCGGGGGCGTTGATTCCCGAAGGCAAGGTGATCCCTGACGGGTCGCTGGTGATGGGGATGCCGGGTAAGGTGGTGCGCGAGCTGGACGCAGCCGCGCGCGCCGGTCTGTTGGCTTCGGCAGAGCATTACCGGCAGAACATGCGCCGGTTTCAAGCCGGCCTGCGCGCGCTGTAGGCACCTTGCGGTTGATTTGAATCCCCCTGACCAATGAGCACGGTTGTTTCACAAGCCAAGCCTCGCCGGTCAGGGTGATGCGCTGCCTCCGATAAAACACAAAACGCTGTAGGCGCTGCTTTGGTCCTGAATGTTCTGGCCTGCGGTGCGGGTGAACTGTTGCGGACCCTCGCCCATATACACACATATGAACACGCGCGGTTGGGATGTTGTGGGCCTCTAACGGCCCTCTCGCTAGCTGATCGACATCCGCAGGCTTTCGCCGTCGGTGACGTAATTCACTGTCAGCCCCTGCGCATTTGCGCATTGCAGCAGCATTGGGAAATGCGCATCGGACGGACGCAGGACCCGTCCCGCTACCGGGTTGCCAAAACGCAGCAGATCCCACACCTCCTCATCAACGTTCAGGCGTGGGCCTGTTGCCTCCATTTGCCAGTGGCCGGCGGAATCCGGGCCGATACTTAGCGTTCCCCCCATCGGCAGCGCCACCTCTGCACACAGCAGCATCAGAAGCGCCATCTTGGTCTCTTGGCGGGACTGGTCACTGGTGGCTGTCCACACGGGGGTCACCCGGCTCTGGTGGAAATACCCCTCCACCACCATCTTTGCTTCGCGCAAGCTGGTGCTCTGGCCGGGACCGGCGCCACCAAAGGCAAGCCGGAACAGACGAATTCGGGCTTCAGCCGCGCGCACAGCGTCGCGGATCAGCTCCATCTCCGGGCCATCACCTTTTCCGGTCATTTCCAGAAGCTCGACCCCATTGCCGATTGCCCCCAAAGGGTTAACAAGATCATGACACAGACGAGAGGCCACCAAATCGGCGAGGTTGGTGCCCGGATCAATTTGATCGTCACGCATACCGGAAAGGCCCTTTTGCCATGGACATTGAAAAATCGGATGCGGCGGACATCACTGCAATCCTTGAGCCGGGAATGTTTGTGCGACACCCGGCGGTGCCCGATTGGGGGCTGGGGCACGTACAATCCAACATCGCAGGCAAAGTCACGGTGAATTTTGAGAACGCGGGCAAGGTTGTGCTGGATGGCCGCAATGTAGCGTTGATCATCGACCACCCCTCATGATTGGTGTTCACCAGATTAGAACCAAGTGGTTAACACACACTTAATAGAGCCGCGCGCAGGTATCTTTCCCCGGTGTCACCATCCGCCTGCGCCGGTTGCAAATGGGCAAGGGGCTGCTAAACCGCGCCGGTAGAGGGCCGATCTGCGGCCTGGACAGGTGGCCAGATCACAGAGCCGATCACACACCGGATCAGAGGATTTCCAGCGAATCATGCAGATCGACGAGCCGTATTTTGAACTGCGCCTGGCAGCAAATGGATCAGAGATCCGCGCCGCGCAACGGCTGCGTTACTCGGTCTTTGTGGATGAGCTGGGTGGTGATGGCGAGTTGGTGGACCACGATGCCCGCCTGGAGGCTGACCGGTACGATCCTCATTTCGAGCACCTTGTGCTGCTGGATCATCGCCGTCCGAGCGATGATTGTGTTGTTGGTGTGTATCGTCTGATGTGTGCTGAGGGGGCTGGCGCGGCGGGGCAATTCTACTCGGAAGATGAATACGATCTGAGCGTATTGCGGGCGTCGGGCCGAAAGCTGCTGGAATTGGGGCGGTCGTGCGTCCACCGCGATTATCGCGGCGGCACTGCGATGATGCATCTGTGGAATGGGTTGGCTGAGTACATCGCCACCCACGGGATTGAGGTGATGTTTGGTATGGCAAGTTTCCACGGCCTTGACCCCGCACCGCTGGCCGGGCCGTTATCATTGTTACACCACCGCCACCTGGCCCCTGAGGATGTGCGCCCCAAGGCGCGGGCAGAGGGGTTTCAGCGGATGGATTTGATCGCCGCTGATGCCCTCGATCGCCCTGCCGCGATCCGTGCGATGCCTGCCTTGATCAAGGCCTATCTGCGGTTGGGTGGGTTTGTGGGTGAGGGTGCGTTTGTCGACCGTCCGTTTAATTGCATCGACGTTTGTCTGGTCATGGATGTGGCCCGAATGTCGGACAAGCACCGGGCGATTTATCAGAAGGGGGCGGCACGGTGACGGAGCCATGGGACGGTGCATCGCCGCCGCAACCGCGGGGTCTGGGATTGGCGGAGTGGATGCGTATCGTGGGGCGGGGCGGGCCGCTGGTGCTGGTGTTGCTGATCTGCTTCCCATTGTTGCTGCTTTTGCGCGGGCCGGAGCGGTTGATCTGGGGCCTGCACCGGCCCGTCACACCCTATATCACGCAATTTGTTTGTCGCGTCGCGTGTTGGTGTCTGGGATTGAACCGCCAGCTCACCGGCACACCGATGCGCACGCCGGGGGCCTATGTGGCGAACCATGTCAGCTGGCTGGATATCTTTGTGTTGAACGCGGGCAAGCGACTGTACTTCGTTGCAAAAGACGAGGTGCGGGGCTGGAGCGGCATTGGCTGGCTCGCGCGCGCGACAGGCACCGTGTTCATTCGCCGCCATCGGGCAGAGGCGGCGGCGCAGACCAAACTGTTTGAAGATCGCCTGATTGCGGGCCACCAGCTGTTATTCTTCCCGGAAGGCACCTCAACTGACGGCACCCGCGTCTTGCCGTTCAAGACCACGCTGTTTGCAGCGTTTTTTGCGGATCGTCTGAAGGACCGCCTCTGGGTGCAACCGGTGACCCTGAAATACCAAACGCCTGAGGGTGTGGATCCGCGCCACTATGGCTGGTGGGGGGATATGGATTTCGGCCCGAGCCTGCTTCAGGTTCTGGCCACACCGGGTCGCGGTAAGGTGGAGGTGATCTATCACCCGGCGCTTAAGGTGGCGGAGGCCGAAAACCGCAAGGCACTGGCAAAGGTTGCGGAAACTTCGGTGCGCCATGGGCTGGAGACGGGCGCCTCGTTGCGCCAACCCTGATCTCGACATTGTGGGTTGCGCGTTATTGTGGGTTGCGCGTTTGGCGCCCCGATTGGGGGCCGCAACGGGGGGCCGCAACGGGTGGCGCGAATCCTGATGGAATGCACCCAGCCCGCGATGGGTTCGCAGCGGTATGGCGCGCGGCCTGGAGGGGGAAGTGCTCAGCGCAACGGCGCGGTCAGGTCCCGTAATGCGGCCAACGGATCGTCACTGCGCCAGATCTCAGGCCCGATGGCAAAGAAATCAGCAACCGGCGCGAAGGTTTCGATCAGGGTCTGATCCAACGCACCTTCCGCCACAACCGGCACCTCGATCATTTGCGACCACCACGCAAAAAGCTCATGCTCTGCGATGGTGCCATCCCCGAGGCCACTTTGGCCTACTGGCCCGAAACTCACATAATCCGCCCCGGCTTCTGCGGCGCTCATGGCGTCGTGGCGCGAGGCGGCGCAATAGGTCCCGAGGATCGCATCTGCGCCAAGGGTCTTTCGTGTGGCGCGGACAGACCGTGAGCCGTCGGTCAGATGGACACCGTCCAGACCAAGCCTTTCGACCAGTTGGATATGGCGTTCGATCACCAGCGGCACGTCACGTGCGTGGGCCACTTCACGGCATAGGTCAGCGGCGCGCGCGAGGCTGTCTTCGTCGTCTGTGCCAAGGGCAAGGCGGACGCAGGCGATTTCCATGCTGTCCAACAGGACACCAAGTTGCGGCGCAAAGACCTCAGGCTCAAAGGCCAGGGGGGTGATCAAGTAGATCTGGGGCCGGTCGAGGTTCGGGTCGGGGTTGGTTTTCCGGTTTGCGCCATGGAAATTGCCCGCGCCGAAATGACCCCG
>JAESTV010000118.1 GCA_016763475.1 Roseicyclus sp. | reverse complement strand
GCGGGGCCGCATTTGGGCTGACAAGAGGCTGTGGGACCATTGCCAAGGTCATGCGGTGGATAAGTTTGTGGATAAGTCAGAGATCCAGGGTGTATTTCGGGTTGTGAGTGTTGCACTTTTCAGATGTAAAACTCCATCTGCGTTCACTAACGGTTGTCATTCTAAACCAATTACCACTATTTCTCACTTCAGCCCGCCTCAATGAACCCACGAAGCTCAGCCATCATTTGATCCACGCGATCCCGACTGCCTTTCGCTTCAATATTCAGCCGCAGCAAAGGTTCGGTGCCAGACGACCGCAGGTTCAGGCGCCAATCTTCAAAAGTAAGGCTCAGCCCATCGGTGTCATCCCGTGATAGCGCTTTGGGCCCATACATCTGTTCCACTTTGGAGACGATCGAGCCGGCATCCTTGACCCGGAAATTCACCTCACCCGAAGAGGGGAAGGCCGCGGCACGTTCTTCGATGAGTGCTTTCAGTGTTGTCCCACGCCGCCCCAAAAGCTCACTGATCAACAGCCACGGGATCATGCCGCTGTCGCAACAAAAGAAGTCGCGGAAATAATGGTGAGCCGACATTTCCCCACCATAGATCGCACCGGTGTCACGCAACACGCGTTTGATATTCGAATGGCCAACCTTCGACATGATGGTCGTGCCACCTGCACGTGACACAACATGTTGTGTACACCAGATTGTGCGCGGGTCATGGACAATCTTCGCGCCGGGGGACTTCGCCAGAAAAACCTCGGCCAGCAGACCAACCAAATACTCACCGGGAACGAAATTCCCCTCGTGATCGAAGAAGAAACAGCGGTCGAAATCGCCGTCCCAGGCAACCGCCAGATCGGCCCCTTCGCGCAACATCGCCTCACGGGTGGGGGGCTGGTTTTCCGGCAACATCGGGTTCGGGATGCCGTTTGGAAACCCGCCATCAGGCGTATGGTGCATGCGGATGAATTGCCACGGAACACCTCGGGCGGCGAGCGCATCAGCGATAGCGTCAAAGGTTGGTCCTGCCGCGCCGTTTCCGGCGTTCACCAGTATTTTCAATGGCTTGAGAGGCGACGTTGAGACAAAACTCAGCACCGTGTCGACGTATGCCGCGCGGGTGCCGGAGACGTCCAGCACCATCCCGCCGCTGACGTCAGGCGCAAAAGCGCCGCTTTCCGCCAGCGCTTTGATTGCGGCCATGCCGGTATCGGCGCCGATTGGAGCAGATCCCGCCTGCACCATCTTTAATCCGTTATAATCCATGGGGTTATGGGAGGCGGTCACACAGACTCCGCCATCGGCGGACAGGTGAGAGACAGCGAAATACATCTCTTCCGTGCCAGAAAGGCCCAGATCCAGCACCTCAACACCGGCGGCAACCAACCCCTCAGCCAATGCACGCGCCAGGCCCTCGGACGACGGACGGATATCGCGGCCGATGACCACACGTTTGGCCCCGATCACGTCAGCAAACGCGCGACCGATGCGGTAGGTGTTGGCCTCGGTCAAATCTTCGTCCAGCCGCCCGCGAATATCATAGGCTTTAAAGCAGGTAAGGGGGTGGGCAAGGGGCTGCATCATCGGGTTCCTCCGCGGGGTTCGGCGCAGGCTACAGAGCAAGTTGGCGGCGGTCCACCGGGTCTATTCCGCCGCGGTTGCGCGGGCGTGACTTTCGCGTTGCGCGGTCTGCCAGTCGGGGGCGATCCAGGGCTGAAGATTCTCCGCCGGTAGCCGTCGGCCAAGGATGTGATCAGCGGCCTTTTCACCAACCAGAATCGACGGCGCGTTGAGGTTTCCGTTTGGAATCAATGGGAAGACGGAGCTATCGGCAAGGCGGAGACCATCCACCCCGATCACCCGGTTTTCCGGATCCACCACGGCCATCGGGTCATCTCGCCGCCCCATGCGAGCGGTTCCACAGGGGTGGTAGGCCGATTCCGCGTGCTCTCGGATCACATCATCAAGTGCCGCGTCGGATTGCGCGCCCTCTCCGGGTTGAACCTCATGATCGACAAAAGAGGCGATCGGATTGGTGCCGAAGATTTCCCGAGTCAGGCGCACAGCAGTGCGGAAATCTTGCCAGTCCTGATCATGAGACATGTAGTTGAAGACAATCTTTGGCGCTTGAGCCGGATCGTTGCTGCGCAGGGTGATCTGCCCCCGAGAGGGGGAGCGCATCGGGCCGGTATGGGCCTGAAAACTGTGGCCACCGGGGGGTGTTGTGCCGTCGTATCGCACCGCGATAGGTAGGAAATGGTATTGAATATCAGGGTATTGCACATTTGCCCCCGAGCGGATGAAGCCGCAGGCCTCAAAGTTATTTGTCGCTCCAAGACCGGTTTTTGTGAACAGCCATTGCGCGCCAACCAGCGCTTTGCCCCAAAGCGACCAGTAAGGTGCGATGGAGACGGGCTGAGAGGCGGCGTATTGCACGTAAAGTTCAAGGTGATCTTGCAGGTTCTGACCGACGCCAGCGCGATCCGCGACGACAGGAATATTGTTATCCATCAGGTGTTTGGCGGGCCCAATTCCACTAAGCATTAAAATTTTAGGTGAATTGATCGCTCCGGCGCAAAGCACCACTTCGGCCCGTGCGCGGATCAGGGTTCCGTTTGCCAACCGCACCCCCACGGCGCGGCCCTCTTCAATCTCGATCTTCGCAACCAAGCCGCGGATCAGATCACAATTGGGGCGCTTGAGGGCAGGCTTGAGGTATGCAGACGCGGCGGACCAGCGTTTGCCCTTCCAGACGGTCATTTCGAATGCGCCAAAGCCCTCTTGCCGCTGCCCGTTGTAATCGTCGGTGGCGCCGTACCCGGCATTGGCCCCGGACTCGATAAACGCTTGGTAAAGCGGATTTTTACTGATTCCACGGGTGATGTGGAGTGGCCCGTCATGGCCGCGGAATCCGGTGTCTTCGGTGCCGCCATGCCATGTCTCGGCCCGTTTGAAATAGGGCAGGACATCGGCGTAGGACCAGCCATCTGCGCCCATCTCGGCCCAGGTGTCGAAGTCATGGGCGTGGCCGCGCACGTAGATCATGCCGTTGATTGACGATGAGCCGCCGATGACTTTGCCCCGTGGCACCGCCATCCGGCGGTTGTTCATCTGTGGCTCGGGTTCGCTTGTGTATCCCCAGTCGTAGCGCTTCATTCCCATCGGGTAACTGAGGGCGGCGGGCATGTTGATGAACGGCCCCCAATCAGAGCCGCCATGTTCGATCACAAGCACCGATTTTCCGGCCTCAGACAGCCGGTAAGCCATTGCGCAGCCAGCGGAACCTGCACCGACGACGATGTAATCCGCTTGCATGGTTTCAGACATCTAAAACGCCGCCTCCACCGGGGACATGCCGACATAGACGGTCTTGAGTTGGGAGTAATGTCCGATAGCAGCCATGGAGTTTTCGCGCCCGACGCCGGAGCCTTTCATGCCTCCAAATGGGAGTTCTACGGGGGTGAGGTTGTATTGGTTGATCCAGCAACTGCCGGCCTGGATGGCGTGAACAACCCGGTGCGCGCGGGTCAGATCGGCGGTAAAAACCGCACCTGACAGGCCAAATTCGGTGGCGTTGGCGCGCTCCAGAACGTCTTCTTCGGTATCGAAGTCGAGGACCGACATCACGGGCCCGAAGATCTCTTCGCGCGCGATGGTCATATCATCGGTCACATCCGCGAAGATTGTCGGTTCGATATACGCGCCGGGTTGGTTGAGGCGGTTGCCGCCGTGTACAAGACGCGCGCCCTCAGAGATGCCTTTTTTGATGTAGGAACAAGTGATTGCAAGCTGTTCTTCACTTACCATCGGGCCAAAATTTGTGGCCTCATCCCTGGGATCACCGATGATTGCATTGGCGGTGCGCTTGAGCAAGCGCGCGAGGAAAGCGTCTTTGATGCCCCGTTGCACAAAGACCCGTGTGCCGTTGGAGCAGATCTGACCCGAGGAATAGAAGTTGGCGTTGATTGCGGCGGATACGGCGCTTTCCAGATCGGCATCATCAAAGATGATCAGGGGGGATTTTCCGCCCAATTCCATCGTCGCGTGTTTCATCTGCGCGGCGGCGGCGGCGTAAACCTTCTTGCCGGTTGCGGCGGACCCGGTGAGGGAAACTTTGGCGGTGCGGGGGTCTTCGACCAGTGCTTTCCCGACCAAACCCGCGCCCTGGATCACGTTGAAGACCCCCGGCGGCGCGCCGGCCTCAACCAATATCTCGGCAACTTTCAGGGCGCAGAGCGGGGTCTGTTCGGACGGTTTGAAGACCATTGTATTGCCGCAGGCCAGCGCGGGCGCGCCTTTCCATGCGGCGATTTGGGTGGGGTAATTCCACGCGCCGATGCCAACACACACGCCCAAGGGGACACGCATGGTGTAGGCCCAATCGCCGCCGAGCTGCATGTGTTCGCCGCCGAGAGATGCGGCAATACCGCCGAAATATTCCAACGCGTCTGCGGCGGACGTGGCGTCAGCGACCAGCGTTTCCTGGATCGGCTTGCCGGTGTCGAGGGTTTCGAGGTCCGACAACTCGCGGTTGCGCTCACGGATGATATCAGCGGCCCGGCGCAGGATGCGGCCACGCTCAACCCCGATCAGGGCGGCCCAACCGGCTTGCGCGGCTTTGGCAGAGGCCATCGCGGCCTCAATCACGGCAGGTGTGGCGGCGTGGACGCGGGCGATCTGCTCGCCATTGGCCGGGAAAATCACCGGGATCGGCGCGCCTGCGGTATCCTCCAGATAGGCACCGTTGACGAAATGGGAGGCGGTCGGTTGCATGGGTCACCTATGCTGTTTCAGGCCGGGTAAAGCGTTGTTTTCACTCAAGAATGTTGAGGGCCATGTGGGTGTGCATGTCATGCTCAGACGTGTCACGCAGCGGCTGACCTCCCCACGGGTCGTCGGCACCGTTGCGCCGCGCCTCACACACGATCCTATGGCGGGCCTGGGATTGGCGCACCTCTGCGCCGAAGGGTTCATGGCCCCGGCGGGCGGTGGCTTCGAGGCGGAAATGCTCCAGGGTGGCGGCGTCGGTAACCAGTCGGCAGGGCCGTCGGGGGAAACCGTGCTGTTTAACTGATCCGCCATCAATATCAGAGGGTTAGGTTGGGTCATGCCAATGCAACTTCCAGATAGTCCATCACCCGAAGGACGGCCTCTTCGGCGTTTGGCGGGCCGGCATCTGCCAGCGCGTGGCGGATATAAAGGCCGTCGATCAGGGCTGCTGCCGTCTGCGCGATGCGCGGTGCGTCAGCCGTCAGGGGCCGTAAAGCGTGGGTGAGGTTTGACACCAGGCGCTGCTGGTAGACCCGCAAAAGCCGTGCGGCCTGGGTGTCGCGTTGGGCCATGACGTAGAACGTGAGCCAAGCCGACACCACTTCTGGATTGAAGTTCCGGCCCCCAAACGACGTGCGCGCGATGGCTGCCAGCCGGTCCTTCGGCGTTAAGGCACCGGCCAGTTGCAGCCGCGCCTCCGCCCCGAACTCCGCCAGGATCGCGCGCATGGCGGCCAGCAGCAGATCATCTTTGGAGCCGAAATAATGGTGCGCCAGCGCAGAAGACACGCCAGCCGCTTTGGCGATCTGACCCACGGTCACATCATGGGAGCCCTTACGCCCGATCTCTGAAATCGTCGCGTTGACAAGCGCGTCCTTCCGTATAGCCATCATACCTGTGCGGGGCATTGCGTAACCTATCTGTTGCTTTGCCCCAGAAATAGGTTTTTAATTGACTGGTCAATCAACAAAAAGATCAGCACCCAACCGGAGATTACGAAATGACACTTTTCCGCCGAACAGCGACCAGCGTGATGGCCCTTGCCCTGACCACAGGTGCGGCCCTTGCTGATAGCCATGTAGATTGCAGTGTGGTGAGGTTCTCGGACGTTGGCTGGACCGACATCACCGCAACCACCGCCGCTACATCTGTGGTGCTTGAGGCGCTGGGCTACGAGACCGAGGTGCTGGTTTTGTCGGTGCCGGTTACCTACACCTCTTTGGCTGCGGGTGACGTGGACATCTTCCTGGGCAACTGGATGCCGACAATGGAAGCCGATATCGCGCCTTACCGGGAAGCTGGCACTGTCGACACCGTACGCGCCAACCTTGAGGGCGCCAAGTATACGCTGGCCACAAATGCCGCTGGCGCGGCCCTTGGGATCACCGATTTCGCGTCAATTGCAGCAAACGTTGACGCGCTGGACGCACAGATCTACGGGATCGAGGCTGGCAATGACGGCAACCGTCTGATCATCGACATGATCGGCGCAGATGCGTTCGGCATGGGGGCTGCTGATTTTGAGGTTGTCGAAAGCTCGGAGCAGGGGATGTTGGCGCAGGTTGCACGCCTGTCTGATCGCGACGAGCCGATTGTGTTCCTTGGCTGGGAACCGCACCCGATGAATGCCAACTTTGATCTGACCTACCTTGAGGGTGGCGACGATTGGTTTGGCCCCAACCTTGGTGGCGCAACTGTGTTCACCAACACCCGCGCCGGTTATGTTGAGGCCTGCCCGAATGTTGGCGCGCTTCTCAACAACCTTTCGTTCACGCTGGCGATGGAAAACGAGATCATGGGCGCGATCCTGAATGATGGCGAAGATGCCGACGATGCCGCAACTGTGTGGCTGACCGCCAATTTTGATGCGGTGACGGGCTGGCTTGACGGTGTGACCACCATCGACGGCGAAGATGGCGCCGCAGCCGTGTCAGGTGCGCTGGGTCTTTGATCCAACGGATAAAACGGGAAGACGGCGCTTCAGGCGCCGTCTTTTTGTGCTTCTGCCAGAAGCGCGTCATCAATTTCGGCGGCACGAATGGCGGCGGGGCGTGTGGTGATCCGGGTGAC
Source organism: Roseicyclus sp. (assembly GCA_016763475.1). Lineage (GTDB taxonomy): Bacteria > Pseudomonadota > Alphaproteobacteria > Rhodobacterales > Rhodobacteraceae > Gymnodinialimonas. The sequence continues at coordinate 17,885 of JAESTV010000118.1, read as the reverse complement.
GTAATCGGCAAAACCGGGGCGGGTTTCTATGGTGCCGAATTGCAGGCCCCAGGCGATTTGCGCGCCAAGGTATACGTCAACAGCGCTGAAGTGCTCACCCAACACGTAGTCCCGTCCATCGGCAAAGAGGCCCTCCAACGCATCAACCACGGCGGGCAGGCTGCCCCATCCGGCGCGGCTGTAGGCGGTATCGTCTTTGGTGTCGAACCCAAACGACGCGGCAACCACACCTGCCTCCAGCGGGCCAGCCCCAAAAAACAGCCACCGATAATACACCCCACGTTCCGGGGTGCCGATGGGCGGCGCAAGGCGCGCGTCCACGGCCAGATCCGCCATATAGGCGCAGATCGCCGCCCCTTCGGTGACGACCATGTCGCCATGGACCAGCGACGGCACCTTTCCCAGCGGATTGATGGCGCGATATTGCGCGCCTTTCATCTCGGCCCCGTAATTCACAATCCGCGCCTCATAGGGGCGGCCCGCTTCTTCCATCATCCAACGGGCAATACGCCCGCGCGACATCGGGTGGGTGTAGAGGATCAGATCGGCCATAGCGCTGCCTTTCGCGATGTGGTGAAACTTGCGCGCAGCGTGGCACGGGTGCGCAATTCCGACAAGGGATGGGGGCGAAGGTGATCTGGTTAGACAATTTCAGGGCATGGTGGCGCGATGACGGCATCGCAGAATGTAGCTTCCCCAACGACATCGACATTACCGGACCGATCAGTTTTCTGACCGAGTGCAAGTTGCGCATTGGTGATGGGGCGGAGGCGGGGTTTGACTGGTTGCAAGACAACGGCGCGTTCATCTTTGACGCCATGGCTGTGGCGCTTGAGGCGATGATTGATGTGTTTCTTGCGATCCTGCAAGAGCCGCCCAACACCAGCTGGACCCAGGATATCCGCCTGCGTGATGCCAGTTTCCTGTACCCGCCTGAGTGGCATCCGTTCCTGATTATCGCAATCCTTGCAGCCCTTGCGTGGTGGATGCACCGCACCTGGCGGGTGCCTGCTTTGGTGGCTGTGGGGTTCTTGTTCATCGTTAATCAAGGCTATTGGGAGGAGACAACCGAAAGCCTGACCCTCGTCATATCAGCCTGCGTGGTTTGTATGGGGGTGGGTGTGCCGATTGGCATCGGCGTTGCCCACCGCCCGCGCCTATATGCGTGGATGCGCCCGGTTCTGGACCTGATGCAGACGCTGCCGACGTTTGTGTATCTGATCCCCGCCATTGTCTTCTTCGGCATCGGCATGGTGCCGGGCCTGATTGCGACGGTTATTTTTGTGCTGCCTGCCCCGATCCGCCTGACCCATCTGGGCATCTCGTCGACCCCGAAGGAGTTGCTGGAGGCCGCAGATGCCTTTGGCGCCACACCGAGCCAGAAACTGTGGAAGGTGGAGCTGCGTTACGCGCTGCCCCAGATCATGACCGGCCTGAACCAGACAATCATGTTGTCCCTTTCCATGGTGGTGATTGCGGCCCTTGTGGGGGCTGATGGGCTTGGTGTGCCGGTGGTGCGGGCGTTGAACCAGGTGAATACCGGGTTGGGTTTTGAGAGCGGGTTTATCATCGTGGTGGTGGCGATTGTGCTGGACCGGTCTTTGAGGGTGAAGACATGAAGATCAACGGCCAATGCCATTGCGGCGCGGTGGTATTCAGCGCCGAGTTGAAGGGTGGGCTGGCCTCCGCACGGCGCTGCGATTGCTCACTTTGCTCACTTTTCTCTGTGCGGGGGGCGGTTGCGGTCTCAGCTGCGCTGGACGGTTTCGAGATCACCAAAGGCGCGGACAATCTGAACCTGTACCAGTTCAACACAAGGGTGGCCGAGCATTATTTCTGTTCGACATGTGGGATATACACCCATCATCGCCGCCGCTCTGACCCCAACGAATTTGGCGTCAATCTGGCCTGTCTTGAAGGCCAGTCGCCGTTTGATCTGGCGGAAATCATCGTCCACAACGGCCAGCAACATCCAAGCGATGGGGGCGCGCCTGATGGCGTCGCTGGCATCCTGAGATACGAGGCCAATACATGACCACCGCCGTCTCTTTCAAAAACGTTTGTATCATGTTTGGCCCGCGCCCGATTGAAGCGCTGAAGATGGCGGATGCGGGGGGCACGCGCTCCGAGATCCAGACGGCGACCGAGCATGTGTTGGGTGTTCACGATTGCTCGCTGGATGTGGAGGCGGGGGAGATCCTTGTTCTGATGGGGCTGTCAGGCTCTGGCAAATCCACCCTGCTGCGCGCGGTTAACGGGCTGAACCCGGTGGCGCGGGGGCAAGTGGTTGTGCACGATGGTGATTGGTCGTGTACGTTGCCCGGTGCTGCGAAAGCAGACCTGCGTTATCTGCGGCAGAATTGTGTGTCGATGGTGTTTCAGCAATTTGGCCTGCTGCCGTGGCGCTCGGTGCGCGAAAACGTCGGGCTTGGGTTGGAGTTGGCCGGGCAAACCGTGGCTGCGCGAACCGAGGCCGTGGATCGCCAGTTGGCGCTGGTGGGGCTGAGTGAATGGGCCGAGCGCAAGGTGGGTGAATTGTCGGGCGGTATGCAGCAACGTGTGGGCCTGGCCCGCGCCTTTGTGACCGACGCGCCGATCCTTCTGATGGACGAGCCGTTTTCCGCCCTTGATCCGTTGATCCGCAGCAAGTTGCAGGACGAATTGCTGGATTTGCAGCGGGACCTGAAGCGCACAATCATCTTTGTCAGCCACGATCTGGACGAGGCGTTCAAGATCGGCAATCGCATCGCGATTCTGGAAGGTGGGCGGATTGTGCAGATCGGGACGCCACGGCAGATATTCTCGGAACCGGCGACGGATTACGTGGCGGATTTTGTATCTAATATGAACCCCTTGGGGGTTCTGACGGCGCGGGACGTGATGGTAGATACCCCGCCAGATCTGGCCCAATTCCCCGAGATAACCCCGGAGGAAATTCCGGAGATAACTCCGGCGACACTTCCGGCGACACTTCCGGTGACACTTCCTGTGACAATCCCTGTGGAAATGCCGGTGAAAGACATCCTGACCCGGTTCGCCGAAAGCCCCGCACCGCTGGCGGTGGAGGAGGGCGGCATCGTCATCGGCACCGTAACCACCGACAGCGTTGCCGCACGGCTGGGTGCTGCGGGTTAACCCGCCATTAAAGCGCTTTGCGTTTGATTTGAATCCCCCTGACCAATGAGCGTGGGTGTTTCACAAGCCAAGCCAAGCCTCGCCGGTCAGGAGGATGTACGGTCTCAGGTAAAACGCAAAACGCTATAGGCCGTCCATCAGCCGCTCCAGATGGTGATCGGTGTCCCCCAATTGGTGGTCGATCATCACCAGCCGCTTGGCGTAGTGGGACAGCGGATATTCCCAGGTCAGCCCAATGCCACCGTGCATCTGGATCACCTCCTCGGACACCTGACGCGCAATTTTTCCCACCAGATGTTTGGCCTGTGCGGCGCGTTTGGGGAACTCAGACCCGCCCTCGGCGGACGCCGCAAGGATCACAATCGACCGCGCCTGTTCGATCTCTATGGCCAGGTCGATGGTCCGGTGCTGGAGCACCTGAAACGCGCCAATAGGCTGGCCGAATTGTTTGCGGGTGCTGAGGTAGTCAATCAGGGTGGCCTGGACAACTTCCATCGCGCCAAGGGCTTCTGCACACAGCGCCAGCGCGCCCAGATCAAGCGCGTTTTGCAAGGCTGGACCCGCGTCTTTTGTGACCAGTTTCGCCGGGGTGTCCTCAAGAAACACCTCACCCGCCGGGCCACCGTCAATCATTGCGTAGCCGATAATTTCCGCGTCTTTGGCGGCGACCCGGAACAGGCTCAACACCTGGTCCGGGCCTTTTGCGGCGACCAGCAGGACCTCAGCTGCCGGCGCGCCGTAGACCACGGTCTTGCGGCCCGTCAGGCGCCATCCGTCGCGCTCATCGGCGGTTGTTGTGATGTCATCCGGGTCATATGGCGCGTCAAGTTCGCTGACCGCCAGCGCGTAACGGGTGCCGTCCATCAGAGGCTCAGGCGCATTCAGCAGCGACGCCGCGAGAAGCTGGCCCAATATCGGTTCAGGACACAGCGCGCGGCCGAGTTCCTCAAATAAGGTCACGATGTCGAAGCCGCGCCCACCCATGCCGCCTTGCTCCTCGGTGACCAGCGCGTAAAAGATGCCGAGGTCCGCCAGTTCCGCCCATTTGGCGGGGTCGTGGAACGGCGCGTCATAAGCCACCGCGGTGCGGTGCTCAAACGGGTACGTGTCAGCCAGGAAACGTTGCAGCGTCTCTGCCAGCATCCGGCGGTCATCTGTGATCTCGAAATTCATCGGCGCAGCATCCCTTTGGCCAGAATGTTGCGTTGAATTTCGTTTGAGCCGCCGTAAATCGAGATCTTGCGGTTGTTGAAATAGCCAGCCGCATTATGGCCATGGCCCGGCGGTGCAATCGCCAGATTGTCCAGATCCTCAGACGGGAACGGGGCGGCGGCGGGGCCAAGGGCGCGGCGGGCCAGATCGTTGAGGCTTTGGCGGATCACGGTGCCTTTGATCTTCAGCATCGACGGCTCCCCCCCCAGCTGCCCGCCGGTCGCGGCTTTGGACAACATCCGCAGGTTGGTTATCTTCATTGCCTCAAGCTCGGCCTCGGTTTGGGCCAGGCGGGCGGCGAAAAGAGGGTTCTGGATCAACGGCTTACCGCCACGTTTGACTTGGCGCGCCAGGGCTTTGACCTGCTCCAGCGCTTGCACAGAGAACCCGGTGCCGGCGATGTTGGTGCGCTCGTGGCCGAGGAGGAATTTGGCGATGCTCCAACCTTCATTCTCGTCTCCCACCAGGTTGGAGACCGGCACGCGCACGTCGGTGAAGAAGACTTCGTTCACCTCATACCCGCCTTCAATCAGGCGGATTGGGCGCATCTCGATCCCCGGCGTGTCGAGGTCAATCAGCAGGAAAGAAATCCCCGCCTGCGGTTTGCCGTCAAACCTGGTGCGAACAAGGCAGAAGATGCGGTTGGCGTATTGGCCAAGGGTTGTCCAGGTTTTCTGGCCGTTGACGATGTAGTGGTCGCCATATTCGTCCCCATCCGAGCCTGCGCCGCCGTCCGGGCCGCCGTCCGCGTGGCCGTCCGCGTGGCCGTCTGTGGCACGATCCGCGCGGGTCTTGAGCGACGCCAGATCACTGCCCGCGCCGGGTTCCGAGTAGCCCTGACACCACCAGTCACGGCCATCCAGAATGCGCGGCAGATACTCTGCCTGTTGTTCAGGGGAGCCAAACTCCATCAACACCGGAGCCAGCATTTTCAGGCCGAAAGGCAGGATGCGAGGGGCGTTTGCGAGGGCCGATTCCTCCTCAAAGATATGCAGTTGGATCGGGCCCCAGCCAGCGCCGCCATGTTTCGTGGGCCAGGTGCCGCCGAGCCAACCCTTGGTGTGCAGGATACCATGCCAGCGCTCCATGTCATCCCGTGTGGCGCCTTGGCCCGAGGCAACCCGCGCCGCGATATCGGCGGGCAGCGCAGTGGCGAGGAATGCCTGCACTTCATCCTGAAACGCTTGTTCTTCCTTGGAAAATGACAGATCCATCAGGCCCTCCCACCGGCTTTCGGGAAGGGTAACACGGTGTTTAGGAAGTGCCAGAGTGACGCGGCGTTGTTACATCGAAAAAGACGTGCCGCAGCCGCAGGATGATGTTGCATTGGGGTTCTCGATTGTGAAGCGCGCGCCGATCAATTCTTCCGTGAAGTCGATCACGGCATTGGCTAGAAACGGCAGGGATACGGTGTCCACGACAACCTTCTGGCCCAGACCTTCCAGCACCAGATCATCCGCATCAGGCACATCAAGCTTGATCTCATACTGAAACCCCGAACAGCCGCCACCCTCCACCGCGACGCGCAGGGCTTGCGGCGCATCAGCATCTTCATTGATCTCGGCCAATCGCGCAAATGCGCGGTCGGTGACTTTGGGGGGGATGCTCAACATCGGCTTTCACCTGTCGCAATGGCTGCAGGCGCAATATATGAAGAGGGCAGGGCCGGGACAAGTGGCCCTTGAGGTGAATGAAGGGACACAAGATGCGCGCGGCTTTTGCCTGTGATCCACAAACCACCCGTGGCCGTCTGGTTGCGGAACAGGAAAGCGCGCACCGCACACCGTTTCAACGGGACCGGGACCGGATCATTCATTCCTCCTCGTTTCGCCGTCTGAAGCATAAAACTCAGGTGTTTGTGGAGCATGAGGGCGACTTTTTTCGCACCCGTCTGACCCATTCCCTGGAGGTGGCGCAGGTGGCGCGCACCATGGCGCGCGCGTTGGGGTTGGATGAGGATCTGACCGAGACCGTGGCCTTGGCCCACGATCTGGGCCACCCGCCGTTTGGCCACACGGGTGAGGATGCGTTGCAGGCGTTGATGGCCCCGTATGGCGGCTACGATCACAACGCTCAGGCGATCCGCATTGTGACCCAGCTGGAGCGCCACTACGCAGAGTTCGACGGGTTGAACCTGACGTGGGAAACCCTTGAAGGCATTGCAAAACACAACGGCCCGGTGGCACCACCATACCCATGGGCGCTGGCCACAAGTTGCGCGAACCTGGACCTTGAGTTGAACACCTATGCCAGCGCTGAGGCGCAGGTGGCGGCGTTGGCGGATGACATCGCCTACAACCACCACGATTTGCATGATGGCCTGCGGGCAGAGTTGTTTTCCACCGATGAACTGGCCGAGTTGCCGATCCTGCGCGACTGTTTTGCAAGGGTTGATAAGCGGTATCCGGGGTTGAACTATTACCGCCGCCGCCATGAAGCGCTTCGGCGGTTCTTTGGGGTTCTGGTGGAGGATGTCTTGGACAAGACCCGCGCCACCTTGACGGAGATCGACCCCCAATCCGCCCAGGACATCCGCAATGCGGGACGCCCAATTATCCGCTTTTCCAAAAGCCTGTTCGACGACCTGAAGGTCATCCGCGCATTCCTGTTCAAACGCATGTACCGCGCCCCTTCGGTGGTCAAGATGCGGGCGGAGGTCACGCAGGTTGTTGAAGAATTGTTCCCGTTCTTCCTGCAAAATCCGTCAGAGTTGCCGAAGCAATGGCGCAAGGATGTGGCGGATGTGGCGGGTGATCCGACTTCGCTGGCGCGGATTGTGTCCGACTACATCTCAGGCATGACGGACCGGTTTGCGCTGCAATCCCACCAGAGGTTGATCGGTGGCACGGATGGTGGCACGGATGGCGGCACTGTGGAGGTTCCCCAATAAGCTCAATTTCGGAGCCTGCAAATGACCCATTTTTTCCGTCTCGCGGCCCCGGTGACTCCGGTGACCGCCTTGATCACCTCTTTGTCCATTGCCCAGGCATTTCCGCAAGATGGCCCTTTTTATCAAAGATTTAGCTGCCCCGTTGATGGGTTTGAACCGGGCAGCGAAGGCTCGGCGTCCCTGGCCTTTCCGACGCTGTGCCTGACCGGGCAATGTTGCGACTTGTCCAACCCGATCAACGTCCGCGATATGGATGAGACATTCCTTTATGATGGCGAATGCACGGCGGAAGGGGTCGGGTTTGAGGCGCGGTTGCTAAAGCGCTTTGCGTTTGATTTGAATCCCCCTGACCGGCGAGTGCGGGTGCTTCACAAATCGCTGCCTCGCCGGTCAGGGTGATGCAGGGCCTCAGATAAACGCAAAACGCTGTAGTGGGGGAAGCCTCCATTGATGGGTTGGTCGTGGTGCTGAATAATGCCGCCTATACCTACGCGCGATGTGAGCCCTGACGGCCAAATCTGCGCATTCATTTTGATTATGTACGGATTTGACCCATGAAACTCTCTCATACCGGCCTAACAGTTTTGGTTCTTGCGCTTGCTGCGCAGGCTGCCACCGCCCAGGTTGCCAACGGCCGCTTTCAGCTCGGCGCTTGCGTAACCCACCCCGAAGAAACTGTCGTTCGCCTTGAAAACAACGTTCTTACCTATTGGGAAAGCGTTTGCACCTTGTCTGAGCCGACAGCAATTGCTGGCACCCAGGGCTATTCCTACATCGGCAATTGTGCCGGTGAGGGGCTGGAATGGGAGGCGAATATGATGCTGATCCCGTTGCAGGACGGCCAGGTCATGCGGGTGATCAACAACGGCGTCATAACGGACTACAACCGCTGCACGCCTTGATGCGCCGAGTTGATGCACCGAGCGGGGGATTTGAACCGCCCGATTGACGGGACCGGCCCGCATGATACACCCCGCGGTGATCTGTAAAGGACACCGCAATGACCCTGTTTGCCGAGATCCGTGAAACCGTTTTGGGTGCCGTTGGCGCACTTGTGAGTGAAGGCGTGTTGCCTGACGGGCTGGAAACGCGATCCATCACGGTGGAGCCGCCACGGGACCGGGCGCATGGCGACATGGCGACAAACGCGGCGATGGTGCTGGCCAAACCGGCACGTGCCAAGCCCCGTGAGATCGCGCAGGCACTGGCCGCGAAACTGGCGGATGATCCTCGGATCGTGTCGGTGGATGTTGCGGGGCCGGGGTTCCTGAACCTGAGGTTGTCGGATGACGTCTGGCGGCTGGTGATCGCGCAGGTGTTGCAGGAAGGTGCTGCCTTTGGGCGCTCTGCAACAGGTGAAGGACGGCGGGTAAACGTCGAATTTGTCAGTGCAAATCCTACTGGCCCGTTGCATGTGGGCCACACGCGGGGCGCGGTTTTTGGTGACGCGCTGGCGGCCCTTCTGGACGTTTCGGGGTATGACGTCACCCGCGAATATTACATCAACGATGGCGGCGCGCAGGTCGATGCCCTCGCGCGGTCCGTTTATCTGCGCTACCTGGAGGCCCACGGCCAAGAGGTTGCGTTTGAGGATGGAACCTACCCCGGTGACTACCTGATTGAGGCCGGTCAGGCGCTGAAAGACAAGGTTGGCGACGCGTTCCTTGGCAAAGGTGAACAGGTTTGGCTGGCTGAAATCCGTGACTTCGCAACCGGGAAAATGATGGATCTGATCCGCGCTGATCTGGCGATGCTCGGCGTGAAGATGGATGTTTTTTACAGCGAAAAATCCCTCTATGGAACCGGCCGGATTGAAGCGGCGATTGACGATCTGCGGGGCAAGGGCCTGATCTATGAAGGTGTGCTGGAGCCACCCAAAGGCAAGAAGCCAGAGGATTGGGAGCCGCGCAAACAGACGCTGTTCAAGTCCACGGAACACGGCGATGATGTCGATCGCCCGGTGATGAAATCCGACGGCTCCTGGACCTATTTCGCCCCTGACATCGCCTATCATTTTGATAAGGTTTCCAGAGGCTTCGACGAGTTAATTGATGTGTTTGGTGCCGATCACGGGGGCTATGTCAAACGGATGAAAGCGGCCGTTTCGGCGCTGTCGGATGGGCGGGTTCCGCTTGATATCAAACTGACGCAGCTGGTGAAGTTGAAGCGCGGCGATCGAGAGCTGAAGATGTCCAAACGCGCGGGCACATTTGTGACCCTTGCGGAGGTGGTCGAGATGGTCGGCGCGGATGTGACGCGGTTCCATATGTTGACCCGCAAGAACGATGCGCCGCTGGATTTTGACGTTGACCGGGTGCGCGAACAATCCAAGGACAACCCGGTTTGGTATGTCCAATATGCCCATGCGCGGATCCAATCGGTGTTGCGCAAGGCGGCAGCGGCAGGGATGGCGGCAGACGTGGCCCACCTCGGCGCAATTGCCGACCCCGCAGAGCTGGCGCTGGCGGCAAAGATCGCCGAATACCCGCGCCTGATTGAAATTGCGGCGGCGTCACACGAACCACATCGGGTTGCGTTTTACCTCTACGATCTGGCCTCGGATTTCCACGCGTTGTGGAACAAAGGCAACGGCGAGGCGCATCTGCGCTTCTTCCAGGAGGATGACCCATCGGCAACATCCGGTAAATTGTGCCTGATTTCTGCCGTGGCGATTGTCATTTCGAACGGGCTTGGTATTTTGGGGGTCACTCCGGTCGATCAGATGTGAGGCGCAAGACCTCTCCCGGCTGGATGTCACAGGCAGTAGACCCGAGCCGGGCGCTTACCCGCGCGGCCACCGGGCAAAGAGGCGAGCATGGCAGATATCCAATATTCCGGGGGCGAATCCTCCGACTACAGCTATGAATATGGCTATGAGCAGGCCGCACCGGAGACGGTGACGGCGGATGTGTCCCGGGGAACACAACTGGTCAATTGGGCCGGCGCGTTGGTGTCCATGGGCCTGGTGATCGGCATGGCGGTGTGGTCGTTTCAGATGTTGGTGCGTGACGTGACCGATGTGCCGGTGATCCGCGCCCTGGAAGGGCCGATGCGCATTGCGCCGGAAGATCCGGGCGGTTCTATTGCAGCAAATCAAGGGCTTGCGGTCAATCGATTGGCTGAGGGAGAAGAAGCTGCGGCTGTTCCCGACGAATTGACGCTGGCGCCTCCGCCGCAAGATCTGGGGGAGGTTGCCGCTACTGCCATCCCTGAAACTCCTATTGAGCAGGCGTTTGAGAATGCCTCCGCCGCGACGCCCGATCCGGATGTCGAGCGCCTTGTGGAGGCGCCGGTTGAGGACACTGACGCGCTGATCCAGCGCCTGCTGAACGTGGCGCAACCATTGGATGGCGTCCAACAGCCCGCAATTGGCCAGCCGCCGGTTGATGTGTTGGCACGAGCCGACACAATCCCGATCTCGGTTCCGGGACTTCGGCGATCGCCGCGCCCGACGGTGCGCCCGGCGGGCCTGTCCGCACCTGCGCCCGCACCTGAAGCGGTCGCGGCTGACGGAGGTGTGATCGAGGGTGTCACGGACGCGGGGGACGGATTTGAAATCGCTGCGGCTGAGTTGGAAACCGGCACGCGCCTTGTGCAGCTTGGGGCATTTGATACGCCTGATCTTGCCCGCACCGAATGGCAGCGCCTGTCGGGCAACTTCCCGGACTTCTTCCTGGGCCGCGCCCGGGTGATTGAGCAGGCCACATCCGGGGGCCAAACCTTCCACCGCCTGCGGGCCCATGGTTTCGGCGACCTGTCGGCCTCGCGCCGGTTCTGCGCGGCCCTGGTTGCCCAAGGCGCGGCCTGTATCCCGGTCACCGTGCGTTAAATGGCCCGCTCGGCCACGATCCTTGGATGTGCGGGCCTGTCACTGAGATCTGAAGAACGGGCGTTCTTCTTGCACGCGCGGCCATGGGGCTTCATCCTATTTGCCCGCAACGTGCAAGATGCGGCACAACTCACCGCCCTGACGGCCGACTTGCGTGACGCGGTTGGCTATGACGCCCCAATCCTGATTGACCAGGAAGGCGGGCGGGTGCAGCGGATGCGCGGGCCGATCTGGCGCCAATGGCAGCCGCCGCTGGATCAGATGGCGCGGGCCGGGGTGGCGGGCGGCGCACGGGCCATGGCGCTGCGGTATCGCCTGATTGCTGATGAATTGCGGGCGGTCGGAATCGACGTCAATTGTGCGCCGGTTGCGGATGTTGCCCGCGCGGATACCCACCCATTCCTGCGCAACCGACTTTACGGAACTGACCCGGCGGTTGTTGCACAGGTTGCCCGTGCTGTGGCGTCCGGGCTGATGGCGGGCGGCGTGCTTCCTGTTGTGAAACATTTACCCGGTCACAGGGCAGGCCTGACAGACAGCCACCTGGATCTGCCGCGGGTTGAACTGGATGCAGAGACGTTAAAGTCCGTTGATTTCAGCACGTTCCGCGCCCTCAAAGGGCTGCCCCTCGGAATGACCGCACATGTGGTCTATCAGGGGCTTGGCTCTGATTTGCCGGCGACGATGGACCCTCAGGTGATCCGCCTGATCCGGGAGGACATTGGCTTTGCCGGCGCGTTGATGACTGACGACCTGTCTATGGGTGCGCTTCCCGGCCCTATTGGCGAACGAGCGGCGCGGGCAAAGGCGGCGGGGTGTGATCTGGTCCTGCATTGCAACGGCGATTTGAGTGAGATGGAAGATGTTGTGGCGCAAGCGGGTGCATTGGACGGGGCGGCAAAGGCCCGGACCGATGCCGCCCTCAAGATGCGAAAGGCCCCCGATCCGCTTGACATCATCCAGATCGAGGCTGACCTTGCAGCCCTTCTGGACGGAGAGGTCTATGTCTGAGCCGGGGGCTCCTGCAAACACCGACGATTGGGATGTCGTGACCGCTCGCCGCGAGGCTGAGGCGCTGATTATTGACGTCGATGGGTATGAGGGGCCGCTGGACCTGTTGCTGACCCTGAGCCGCACCCAAAAGGTGGATTTGCGCAAGATCTCGATCCTGGCGCTGACCGAGCAATATCTTGCGTTCATTGAACAAGCCCGCCAGATGCGGATCGAGTTGGCCGCGGATTATCTGGTCATGGCGGCGTGGCTTGCGTTCCTGAAATCCAAGTTGTTGCTGCCCCCGGAACCGGGTGATGAGGGGCCATCGGGTGAAGATCTGGCGGCGCATCTGGCGTTTCAGTTGGAACGTCTGTCGGCGATGCGGGAATGTGCGGCCCGGCTTATGGCGCGGGACCGATTGGGGCGTGACCGGTTCCTTCGGGGCCAGCCGCAATCGATGACAACCGCCAAAAAGATCACATACACCGCCGGGTTACTGGACCTGATGCAGGCCTATGCCCGGATCCGAACCAGGGACGATTTTCGCCCATACGTGATGGACCGCGAGGCGGTTCTGAGCATGGAAGAAGCGCTGGGTCGGTTGCGCGGATTGGTGGGCTATATGGGGGAATGGGCTGATCTGATGTCTTACTTGCCGGATGGCTGGACCATGGACCCGAAAAAACGCCGCTCGGCCGCCGCCGCCAATTTCGCGGCTGTATTGGAGTTGACGAAGGCGGGGAAGGTTGAGATCCGTCAGTCCGATACGTTTTCGTCCATCCAACTTCGCCGGAAAGACCCATGACTGACACTCCACACCGCCCTGACCGCCCTGACCTGCCAGCAGAACGCGCCCCCGGGCGCCCGGAAGAAAGCCTGTTTCGCGCGCCCCCTTTGGCCTAGCAGGAACGGATGGTGGAAGCGTTGCTGTTTGCCTCTGCGGCGCCGGTGAGCCTGGCTGAGATGGAGGCGCGGATGCCCCATGGGTCGGACCCGGCTGAGGCGTTACATTTGTTGCGCAGGCGCTATGATGGGCGCGGGGTGCAAGTCACCAAGGTGGGGGCTGCCTGGGCGTTTCGCACCGCCGCTGATCTGGGTTTCCTGATGGCACGTGAGCAGGTGGAGCAGCGCAAGCTGAGCCGGGCCGCGATCGAGACGTTGGCGATTGCCGCTTACCATCAGCCGGTGACACGGGCAGAGATCGAGGAAATTCGGGGGGTTAGCGTCAGCCGGGGAACCGTTGACCAGTTGATCGAGCTGGGCTGGGTCAAGTTTGGCCGCCGCCGGATGACACCGGGGCGACCTGTCACCTATGTGGTGACGCAGGAATTCCTTGACCACTTCGGGTTGGAGAGCGCCCGTGACTTGCCGGGCCTGAAAGAGCTGCGGGATGCGGGCCTGTTGGAAAGCCGCCCGCCAGAGGCTGAGGACGGCCCCGATCCCCGTGACGACGAGACAAGCGATATGTTTGAAGATGACGCGGAAGCGGCCCTTGATGATGACGATGATCTGTTTGAGGACGACGCCTGAATTTCGCCCAACTTCCACACTAAATGGTGGATAAACAGCAGGAGAGCCTACACATGGACCGAATTTTAAGCATGATCTTGCGCCGCGTTGTCGGTCGGGTGGTCAACAAGGGTGTTGATGTGGGAATTGATGCAGTCACCCGTGGTCGGGCTGGCGCAAATCGTGAACCCAATGGCCAGGAGCAGGGGCAAGGCCGCTCTGCCGCGCGACACGCCAAAGGCGCTTTGCGCATGGCACGCCGGATTGGGCGCTTCTGAGCACCCAAAATTTTGCATTGGCGTGGCTGAGGAATCCCGGCACATTGTCCCCATCGAGGGCAAAGGATTTCCGATCATGTTCTTCCGGTATGGATTGGCCGCAGGTTTGATGGCGTTGGCCACAAACGCGGCCCAAGCAGATGTATTCCTGTGCCCCGGTTTAGGGGACGTGGACGTGCGGATCACGTTTCTTGAGGGCACCAACGCCGCCGTTGCAGAGTTCATGCCCGGCGCCGACACCCCGTCTGGCCCTGTCGATCCGGTGACACTGCGGTCGCAGCCCGCCGGTGACGGACTTCACTACGTCGGCGGCGATCTGGTGCTTCGTGGCAGCGCTGACCTTGCGGAGCTGACCTCGGGTGAGCTGACGGTTGATTGCGAACCGGAGGGTGGCGCTGGCGGCGGGGAGGCCAGTGTAGATGTCTCTGGCGGGGCCGGTAGTGTTGGTGAAAGCGCCGGTGCCGGAGAAAGTGGCGGTGAAGGCGGCGGCGAGACCGCAGGAGATACGCCCGGCGCGGCGGATATTCCCGCGCTGTCCCTTGGCGGCAACCTGCGTGCGGGCCCGGGTGTGGAGTTTGCCGATGTCGGTGGCCTGGTCCAGGGCACCGCGATCACCCTGCTGGTCAACACCGGCGTGGTCCTGGACGGCTATACGTGGTGGGAGATCGAACAGGCGAACGGCGAGATTTCGTTCCAATGGGGCGGCGTGATCTGTGTGCCCGGTGGCGGCGTGACCGGGGTGTTGGACCGCTGCGAATAGCGGTTTTGCCCTTCATATTGGTGGCGCGGGGGCCACACTCGGCAGGGCTTCGCCACCTGTCGGCATGCCTGCCCAGATTTTGCCGCATTTCGCCGACAAATCTGCCCTCAAGACCAAAAACAACAAGTCATGAGGCAGATATATGGAGCGGCTCGTTTCCAACTTCCTGCGTTTCGTCGCGGGGCGTGACGGTGAAAAATCGTCGGACATTCACATCAATCGCATTGCGCAAGGTTGCAGTCATGACCGCGCTTTGGCCGCGTTCAAGGCTGAACAGGCGCAAGTCGCCAGCCGTCAGGATGGCGCAACATTTGCCACCAAGCGGGCGAACAACCAAAGCTGACCCATTCGTTGGATGAAAAAAAGAGGGGCACCGGTTCGGGTGCCCCTCTTTCATGTCTGACGCGACTGATCAGCAGCTGTAGTACATCTTGTATTCAATCGGATGTGGCGTGTGCTCATAGGCGTAAACCTCTTCCCACTTCAGCGCCGCATACCCCTCAATCTGGCCACGGGTGAACACGTCACCCTTCAGCAGGAACTCGTGATCAGCTTCCAACTCGTCAAGGGCTTCGCGAAGTGAGGCGCAGACGGTGGGGATTCCGGCCAGCTCTTCCGGCGGCAGGTCGTAGAGGTCCTTGTCGGACGGCTCACCGGGGTGGATCTTGTTCTGGATCCCGTCGAGACCTGCCATCAACAGTGCCGCGAAGCACAGATAGGGGTTTGCCGCCGGATCGGGGAACCGCGCTTCCACACGTTTGGCTTTCGGGCTTTCCGTCCACGGAATACGCACACACCCCGAGCGGTTGCGGGCCGAATAGGCGCGCAGAACCGGTGCCTCAAAGCCAGGGATCAGGCGTTTGTAGGAGTTCGTCGCCGGGTTGGTGAAGGCATTCAGCGCTTTCGCATGTTTCAGGATGCCGCCGATGAAAAACAACGCCTCATCGGACAGGTCGGCATATTTATCACCTGCAAACAGGGGTTTGCCATCTTTCCAGATCGACATGTTCACATGCATGCCGGTGCCGTTGTCCCCTGCGATGGGCTTGGGCATGAACGTTGCTGTCTTGCCGTAGGCGTGGGCGACGTTGTGGATGATGTACTTGTACTTCTGAAGCTCGTCCGCCTGTTTGGTGAGGCTGTCGAAGATCAGGCCAAGCTCGTGCTGGCACGATGCAACCTCGTGGTGATGTTTATCGACCTTCATGCCGATCCGCTTCATGGTGGACAACATCTCCGAGCGCAGGTCCTGCGCCGCGTCGACGGGGTTCACCGGGAAATAGCCGCCTTTGATGCCCGGTCGGTGGCCCGTATTGCCCATCTCATATTCGGAATCGCTGTTCCAGGAGGCGTCCTGGGCGTCGACCTCATAGGAGACCTTGTTCATCTCAACCGAAACGCGGACGTCATCGAAGATGAAAAACTCGGCCTCGGGGCCCATATAGGCGGTATCGCCGATGCCGGTGGACTTGAGGTAGGCTTCGGCCTTCTCAGCGGTGCCGCGCGGGTCACGATCATAGGCTTCGCCGGTGTCCGGTTCCACCACCGAGCAATGTACACACAGGGTTTTTTCGGCGTAAAACGGGTCCACATAGCCGCTGGTGGTGTCCAGCATCAGCTTCATGTCGGAGGCTTCGATGCCTTTCCAACCGGCAATCGAAGAGCCGTCGAACATAAAGCCTTCTTCAATGAAATCCTCGTCCACCTGATCGGCCATCAGCGTGACGTGCTGCAACTTGCCGCGCGGGTCGGTGAAACGGATGTCGACATATTCGACGTCCTCGTCCTTCATCTGCTTCAAAAAGCGGTCAGTGCTCATCGTCAACTTCCCTTGAGTTCGTGTGTTTTGCCCCGGAGGTCCAGGAAACCTGTGCTGTCAGAGGGCGCCTGCTGTCAGAGGGCGCCCGCTGTCAGAGTGCATCGTCGCCGGTTTCGCCGGTGCGGATGCGGATGGCTTGGTTGACGTCCGAGACAAAAATCTTGCCGTCGCCAATTTTGTCGGTTTTGGCGGCGTTGATGATGGTCTCGATCGCGGCATCTGCCTGGTCGTCACTAAGGATGACCTCAATTTTCACCTTGGGCAGGAAATCCACGACATATTCCGCGCCGCGGTACAATTCCGTGTGACCCTTCTGACGTCCGAAGCCTTTGACCTCGGTCACGCTCAGACCCTGAATGCCAATCTCCTGGAGGGCCTCTTTGACCTCGTCCAGCTTGAATGGTTTGATGATTGCTTCAATTTTCTTCATGGTCGCCGACTCCCTGCTCGCCTTCGCCTGTGTGACCTGACATCATTTTGCGAGGGTGACGTCTATGCGGCACAGGGGTCGGGACGACAATGTTTTGCTGAATTCGGGGGCGGCGGTGACAAAATAGGCATTCCGCACAATTTTTGTGCAGAATTGAATCGGAGAAGAACGGTACCCATGACCGAGTTGGTCACATCTGCTGAAATGCGCGCAATCGAGTTGGACGCCATAACCTCGGGCAAAGTGACGGGCCTTGGGTTGATGGAGATCGCCGGGCAGGGTGTTGTGGATGCAATCATCGGCTGGCGGCCTGAACTGGCTGATGCGTCACATTCTGCGCCACGCTCGGCAATGGTTTTGTGCGGGCCCGGCAACAATGGCGGCGACGGCTATGTTGTGGCGCGGCTTCTGGCTGAACGTGGCTGGGTGGTGCAGGTGCATGGGATGGGTGAGGCGGCGTCGATGCCTAAGGACGCGCAGAGCAACCGTCTGCGTTGGGAGGCTATGGGCCAGGTTTGGCCGCTGACCGAGCGGCACGTGCGCTTTGACGTGCGCTTTGACGACACCGGTGCCCCCAAAGACCCGCAACAGGCGGATATCATTGTAGACGCGATCTTCGGCACCGGTCTGAAGCGCGCGCCGGCAGGTGATCTGCTGTCGCTTCTGACGCAACTGGGCACCTGTGAGGCGGACCCGAGTTATCGGCATCCGGGGATGGTGGCGATTGATGCGCCATCGGGCCTGGACCTCGACTCCGGGCGGATGCTGGCGGGTGGCCTGCCGATGCTGCCTTACGCAACCGTCCCGATTTGCGGCCTGACCGTGACGTTTGAAGTGCCGAAACTGGGCCATTTCCTTGCCGACGGCCCTGCATGTTGCGGCAAACTTGCGGTTGTGGACCTTGGGCTGTTGTATTGGCGGGGCATCCGGCGGGGCATCCGGCGCGGCGCGGTCACCGGCGACAGTGGCCTTCGGGGGCAGGGTCCGCCGCCCCGTGTGCAACTGGTCGATCAGGTCCCGATTGTGGAGG
>JAESTV010000117.1 GCA_016763475.1 Roseicyclus sp. | reverse complement strand
AGAAAAATACTCCCCAGATTTAGTTATTAATGCTACGCCGGTAGGGATGTTTCCAGATATTGATGACTCATCTTTGCCAGAGGATATTTGGGGCAAATGGAAGACTGGCCCGACCGAGGAAAAGGCCCCCGGGTTGCGAGGGCCTTTTGGGAGTGTTTGTTGCGGGTTTAGACGAAGAACTGCGCGCCATTGGCCGAGATCGTCGAGCCGTTAATGAAACCGCTGTCGTCGGACGCCAGAAAACACACGCAACGCGCGATCTCGGACGGCTCACCCAAGCGGCCTGCGGGGATATTCGCAATGATGGAATCGCGGACCTTTTCGGGGATCGCCATAACCATTTCGGTTGCGATGTAGCCGGGGCAGATTGCGTTGGCGGTGATTCCGGCGCGTGCGCCTTCCTGGGCCAGGGATTTCACGATGCCCAGATCGCCGGCTTTCGTTGCGGCATAGTTGGTTTGCGCGAATTGACCCTTTTGGCCGTTGATCGACGAGATCACAATCACGCGGCCGAACTTGCGTTCACGCATGCCGGGCCAGATTGGGTGAATGGTGTTGAACACGCCGGTAAGGTTGGTGTCGATCACCTCGTTCCACTGCTCGGGTGTCATCTTGTGGAACGGCGCGTCGCGGGTGATGCCTGCGTTGGCGACAACCACTTCGATCGGGCCGAGATCAGCTTCGACCTGCGCGATGCCTGCTTTGGAGCTGGCGTAATCGGCGACGTTCCACTTGTAGGTCTTGATCCCGGTTTCTGCGCTGAACTTCGCGGCGGCTTCATCGTTACCGGCGTAGGTTGCGGCGACCTGAAACCCCTCGGCTTGCAGGGCTTTGGAAATGGCCTCGCCAATGCCACGGCTGCCGCCGGTGACCAATGCGACTCGTCCCATGTGTTTCTCCTCGTGAATTCAGCTCGAAATGATATTAGGCACAGCACCCGCCGACGCGCAACATTGCTGCGTGCCGACGGGTTCAGATCTGTGGCTCAGGAGCGCTCAACGCACAGGGCAACACCCATGCCGCCGCCGATACATAACGTGGCAAGGCCGCGCTTGGCGTCCCGGCGCTGCATTTCAAACAGCAGCGTGTTCAGCACCCGGCAGCCAGACGCACCGATGGGATGGCCGATGGCAATTGCGCCGCCGTTCACGTTCACAATCGCCGGATCCCAGCCCATGTCCTTGTTCACGGCGCAGGCTTGGGCCGCGAAGGCTTCGTTGGCCTCCACAAGATCCAGATCGTCAACGGTCCAACCGGCTTTCTCCAGCGCTTTGCGGGATGCGTAGATTGGGCCGACGCCCATGATCGACGGGTCAAGGCCCGCAGTGGCGTAGGATGCGATTCGGGCAAGTGGCTGAATGCCGCGTTTTTCGGCGTCGTCTGCGGACATCAGCAACGTGGCGGCAGCGCCATCGTTCAGGCCTGAGGCGTTCGCAGCGGTGACGGTGCCATCTTTCATGAACGCGGGGCGCAGTTTCTGCATCGCGGCCATGGTTGCGCCGTGGCGGATGTATTCATCCTGGTCGACGATGATGTCACCCTTGCGGTTTGGCACCGTGACGGCAGCAATCTCATCAGCAAACCGGCCAGCTTTCTGGGCGGCTTCAGCCTTGTTTTGGGAGGCGACGGCAAATTCGTCCTGCATATCGCGCGAGATCTGCCATTTCTCGGCCACGTTTTCAGCGGTTTGGCCCATGTGGTAGCCGTTGAAGGCATCCCACAGCCCATCGCGGATCATCGTGTCGATATATTTCATGTCACCCATCTTCTGGCCCTGACGCAACATGGCGGCGTGGGTGGACATGGACATGTTTTCCTGGCCACCGGCGACCACAATAGCCGCATCACCCAACATGATGTGCTGTGCGCCCAATGCGACAGCGCGCAGGCCAGAACCGCAGACCTGGTTGATCGACCACGCGGAGGCTTCCTGGGGGAGGCCCGCGTTGATGTGCGCCTGACGTGCAGGGTTTTGGCCCTGGGCGGCGGTCAGGACCTGGCCCAGGATCGTCTCGGACACCTCGGATTTATCGATGCCGGCGCGTTCGACAACCGCTTCGATCGCCGTTTTTCCGAGGTCATGGGCGGCGGTGTTGGCAAAGGCGCCGAGGAAGCTGCCCACCGGGGTGCGGGCGGCGGAAGCGATGACGACATTGGTCATGGGAAGTCCTTTCCTGTCGGTGCCGGGGATGACAGGGGTGAAGCGTGAGGGTCCGGCAACGTCTGCATTCCGCTGCGTCATAAGGCGCGAAGGCGGGCAGACTCAACGGACACGGTGTCTCAGGCATCGAGAAGGGGGCGGGAAAGCGCCGGTTATGGGCCGGACGCAAGGCTTTGGGCGGTTGGGGTTCAGGCCCGGATTCAGACCCGGATTCAGGCGCTGCGCATGACGCGGCTGGTATCGAGGTCGGGCAGTTGCAAGGACGGCGCGCCGTAATAGTAGCCTTGCATGCAATCGACACCTGCGGCGGCGAGCCATTGCGCCTCGGACGCGGTTTCGACGGCTTCCGAGACCACAAGCATCCCGAAATGACGGGCCAGCCCGATCAGCGCCTCGGACAGAACCTGATTGTCAGCATCCTCCGCGATATCGCGGGTGAATTGGCCGTCGATCTTGAGGATATCGAAGCAGAATGTCTTGAAATGGCGGAAGGCGGTGTACCCCGCGCCGAAATCATCAAGCGCGAAGGTGATGCCTTTATCTTGCAGGTCTTCCATGAAGATCGCCACAATTTCCGGCATTATCATGACGGAGCTTTCAGTGATCTCAAGGATCAGGCGTTCCACAACCGTGGGATGATCACGCAGGCAGGTGCGCAGAATAGTCATCCAGCGCGGGTAGCCGACAGAGCGTGCAGACATATTGATCGAGAGGCGCAAGGTCGGGTGATCTTTGAGCATTTGCAGGCCGATAGTCAGGGCGGCGCAGTCGATCTGGCGCCCGATATCACTATCTTCCACGGCGCCCATGAAATCGCGGGCCGGGATGATGCGGCCGGTTTCATCCAGGATCCGGATCAGGCCTTCGAAAAAGGCCACACCCATCCCGTCGGCACGCACGATTGGTTGGAACGCAAGCCGCGTGTCGCCACGGGCGAGGGCCTGCTGCACCATAGCCAGGGTGCCTCGGTCGCGGTGACTAATTGCTGCATCGAGGGGGCTTTCCAGCCCCGGTTCGACCGGCTCCACCCCATTGTCTCGCATGATCGGACTCCAAACTCTCGCTCGTATAGAGTTGATGCACTGAGTCTCTTTAATGAAGAATGAAGTTCGGGATTTGCAACGAATGCGCGGGAGTTTTGGAATGGAAGACCAGGCGAGTGGCAGGTGCGGCTGGTGCGGGCAGGAACCACTATATGTTGCGTACCACGACACCGAATGGGGGGTGGCGGAATACGACAGCCGCGCGTTGTGGGAGAAGCTGGTGCTGGACGGCTTTCAGGCCGGATTGGCGTGGATCACGATCCTGCGAAAGCGTGACGCGTTTCGCGCCGCGTTTGAGGGGTTTGATCCCGAGGTGATCGCCGGATGGGGCGAAGATGACGTGGTGCGGCTGCTTGGGGATGCGGGGATTGTGCGGCACCGGGGCAAGATAGAGGCGACCATTGGCAATGCGCGTGCGTGGATTGCCGTGGAGGAACGCGGCGGCTTTGATGCGTTTGTGTGGGATTATGTGGATGGCGTGCCGTTGCGCAATACGTGGCGCACCATGGCGGAGGTGCCTACGGCGACGGAGTTAAGCGCGCGAATGTCAAAAGACCTGAAGAAAGCCGGGTTTCGGTTTTGCGGGCCAACAATTGTCTATGCGTGGCTGCAGGCAACAGGCGTGATCAACGATCATCTGGTGGGGTGCTTTCGCCATGGTGAGGTTGCGGCGTTGGCACGGTGAGTCCGGCGTGGGAATTTTGTTGGGGTGGGAGGGCCCGCCCTCCCACCCCTTTCGCGCCTGCGGCGCGGATTTT
>JAESTV010000116.1 GCA_016763475.1 Roseicyclus sp. | reverse complement strand
GCTCATTGGCCAGGGGGGGGCAACTCAAACGCACAGCGCTTTAACGCGCCGGGTTCACCACCAAAGCATCCCCCGGCCCCCGGCGCAGCAGGCAGGTGCCGCCTGTCAGCCGCGGCATGATTGTTGTTTGGGTCACAGCGGTGCCTTCTTCGCAAAACGGCAGATCAATTCGGCTATAGCCGGAATTCCCCATACATCCACGCACTGCCTGACGGCGGATATCCAGATTAATATCAACGGTATAGGGCACTCCGGGCCGATAATACCCCTCGGTCCGGGTACACGCCCCAGCGGCATCACAGGTTTCCGTTGCAGGGACGTAAACCGGCGCCCGGAACCGGGTTTCGTTGAGGACAGGATATTGGGCCCGGCTTTGGGCTACACATTGAGCCAGGTCACTGTCGCGGCGCCCAACGCTAACACCCTCAGAATAATAGACGGTGTCGGCCACACAGCTTGCAAGAAAGAGGCAGGCAGTGGCTGCCAGTATATGTCGCATAAAGGTATTCTCCGGTATTTCGGTTCAATGCGGCAATCCTAGCGCCGCGAGCCGGAGCACTCAAGGATGTGGCCTTGCCTGCAACAAGCCCTGGCAGCGTAGAGCTGCACCGTCACTGCCTGCCGTGATGCGCTGCGGACCGGGGGCGCGCAAAGTGCAACCGACACCCGCCCCGGCGTCACTTTATGGTGGCGCACCGCCTCCGGATGAACCACCAGCCCCCGGCATCACCCCGTCCACTCACCCGCAACCCTCCGCCTCCAAACGCCCCCCGTTGACGCAAGCGCGCCAAACTGCGAACAAGCCCTTTCCTTTCGACCCTCACAAACGGACCCGTGACATGAAGGTCATTATCTGCGGCGCGGGCCAGGTTGGCTGGCAAATCGCGCGCCACCTGTCCTCGGAAAACAACGACGTTACCGTTGTGGACAACAACCCGGAGTTGGTGCGCCGCGCCACGGACACGTTGGATGTGCAGGGCCTGACGGGTTTTGCCTCTTATCCAGACGTGCTTGAGCGGGCCGGTGCGCGGGATGCCGACATGATCATTGCGGCCACGTTCTCGGATGAGGTCAACATGGTCACCTGTCAGGTGGCCCATTCGGTCTTTGCCGTGCCGCGCAAGATCGCGCGGTTGCGCGCGCAAAGTTATTTGGACGCAATCTACTCCGATCTTTACCGCCGCGATCATTTGCCGATCGACGTGGTGATCTCACCCGAGAAAGAGGTTGCGGAGGCGGTCCTGAACCGGATTGCGTCACCTTCCACCTTCGACACCGAGAGCTTCCTGGGCGGCGACACGAAACTTCTGGGTATTGCGTTGGATGGCGACTGTCCGGTCCTCGACACACCTTTGCGACAATTGTCCGAGCTGTTCTCGACCCTGCGCGCAATTGTTGTTGGGGTGCGCCGGGAGGGCACGTTGTTTGCGCCGGAGCCGGGTGACCAGTTGTTTGCCGGGGATCAGATCTATGTCTTCACCCACACTGAGGACGTTGCGCGCACCTTAGAGATTTTCGGCAAGACCCGCGCCTTGCCTGAGCGGATTGTGATTATTGGGGGCGGCAATGTCGGCCTGACAGTTGCCCGCAAACTGGAGAAATCCGCCACACGTATGCGCACCCGCGTGATCGAGGCCAACCGGACCCGTGCAGAACAGGCGGCTGACGCGTTGGAGCGTACAATTGTGCTTCATGGCGACGGCCTGGATATGGACCTTCTGCGGGAAGCGGGGGTGGAGCGGGCGGATGTGGTGCTGGTGCTGACTGACGATGACAAGACCAACATGCTTGCGGCGGTTCGGGCAAAATCGGCGGGTGCGGGGATGGCGATCAGCCTTGTCAATGATCCCACGCTGGTGCCGTTGATGAACCCGCTTGGGATCGACGCTTATGTGAACCCGCGGGCCACCACGGTCAGTTCGATCCTGCGCCACATTCGCCATGGGCGGGTGCGCGGCGTCTATTCGATCGGCGATGCCGAAGCCGAAGTGATTGAGGCGCAAGTGCTGTCGACCTCACCGATCTCGGGTCGCGCGATTCGGGATATCGACTTCCCTGAAGGCGCGCTTGTGGGGGCTGTGAAGCGTGGCAAACAGATGCTTCGCCCCACCGGCTCTACCCGGATTGAGGAGGGTGACGCCGTGGTGATCTTTGCGCTGGCCGCTGACGTTCCGGCGGTTGAGGCGCTGCTTCAAGTCTCCATCGACTTCTTCTGATGCGATAGCGCCCCACCATGGCCACCTATTTCCGCAACCTTCCGTTCTTCGCGATTCTGATCTTCGTCGCCGGGGCCGCAATGTTTCTGCCCGCCACCGTCGCCACCCTGACCGAGGATTACCGCACCGGCAGGGTGTTCCTTTACGCCGGGTTGATGGTGTTGATGGCAGCGGTGCTCTTGGGGTTTGCCAGCCAGACGCCGCGCAGGCCGCCCTCTGAGCGCAGCCATTTGGCGTCGTTGTTTCTGGCCTATCTGTGGCTGCCGCTGGTGTTGGCGATGCCGATGGATCAGGCGATTGGCAACACCCGGTTCATTAACGTCTATTTCGACATGGTCTCGGCCCTGACCACAACCGGTGCGCCGGTGTTTGACCCCGAACGCCTTGCGCCGGCGGTTCATCTGTGGCGCGGGTTGGTGGGCTGGTTCGGCGGATTGCTGATCTGGATCACCGCGTTTGCAGTGCTCGCACCCCTGAACCTCGGGGGTTTCGAGGTCACCTCCGAGGCAAGTATTCAGGGCAAGGTGCTCAGCACACGGGGCCAGATGCGCGCGGCAGCTGCATCGGTGCGGATCCGCAAACACGCCTTGCGCCTGACCCCGATCTACACCGGATTAACCCTGGCTTTGGGGTTCGCCCTGACCGCATCCGGTGAAGAGCCTTTGGTCGCCGCAATCCATGCAATGTCAACAATGGCCACCTCTGGAATCAGTCCCACGGGTGGGCTGGAGGGGCAACCGGCGGGGATTCTGGGGGAGGCGCTGATTTTTGTGTTCTTCATCTTTGCATTATCGCGGCACACCTATTCCAGCGGCGTCGGGCGTGATCTGCGAGAACGCCTGACGAAAGATCGAGAGATTCGGATTGCGATATTTGCCGGCGTTGTCCTGCCGACGCTGCTGTTTGCCCGTCATTGGTTCGGCGCCCTTGAGGTGGATGAGCTGGCTGATGGCCAGGCCGCCTTGTCGGCGCTTTGGGGCAGCGTGTTTACCGTCATCTCGTTCCTGACAACAACTGGCTTTGTCAGTGACGCCTGGGGGGATGCCCGCGCCTGGTCCGGCTTGCAAACGCCGGGAATGCTGCTGGTTGGGCTGGTTTTGATGGGAGGTGGCGTGGCCACAACGGCGGGTGGCGTGAAGTTGCTGCGGGT
>JAESTV010000011.1 GCA_016763475.1 Roseicyclus sp. | reverse complement strand
GGGGCTCTGCCCCCAGTCCGTCCCGGACTCCCCCGGAGTTTGCCAGCCAAAGTGAATGAAGGCAGGTTCCGCCCTTTCATCTTGGCCAAAAAACTCCCGCCGGAGGCATCTGACCTGGCACCTGATATTCCCGTTGAAGCGTGGCAAACCGCTAACCGCAGACCCACGCCGGAGGCCCCGCAGGGGGCCGAACGGCGCCAGGTCCGGCGAGGCAAAGGCGCCGTCAGGCGTCGTCCGAGGCGGAGGTCCCGCCATGTTCGTCGTCGAGAAGCCCTTCGGGCGGATCGAGGATGAGGCGGCCAGCGCTTAGGTCGACGGTTGGGACTGCGGTTTGGGTGAACGGGATAAGCAGGCCGGAGCCAAGGCCAGTGCCGCGGATCTCCAGCAGGTCCCCTGCACCGTGGTTGTGGACAGCGGCGACATTGCCGATTTTCACGCCACCTGTGTCCATCGCGGCAAGGCCGATCAGGTCGGCGTGGTAAAACTCGTCGTCGGGGAGTTTTGGCAGCGCGGAGCGCGGCGCGTAGAGGCGGGTACCGCGCAGGGCGTCTGCGTCCTCTTTTGTTGCCACGCCCGTAAGTTTCGCGGCGTAGCCGGATTTTACCGGGCGGGTCAGTTTGATGTCGTAAAAGGTGCTGCCGTCTTCGGTCGACAGCTTCCCGTAAGAGCCAATATCGGCAGGTTCGGAGCAGAAACTTTTGAGCCGGACTTCACCGCGCACTCCAAACGAGCCGGCAATCGCGCCAACGCAGACGTGGTCAGGGTTTGGCATGGCGTTCCGCTTTCCGTGGGGAGGGGTTTGGTCGGAGAGTTGGCCCGACCGCGA
This sequence comes from Roseicyclus sp., assembly GCA_016763475.1. Classification (GTDB taxonomy): domain Bacteria; phylum Pseudomonadota; class Alphaproteobacteria; order Rhodobacterales; family Rhodobacteraceae; genus Gymnodinialimonas. The sequence goes on along the minus strand of JAESTV010000011.1, from coordinate 5,323 downwards.
CCGAGGGTAAGCTCGGCTGGCGGACGGGTTCATTGGTGCGTCACTCGCCAGCGGGGGGAACCCGGCGGCGAGTGGTGGCGAAGGTTTCCGCTTACTCTGCGGTTTCTTCTGCGCTTACTTCTGCGCTTACTTCCGCGGTTTCTTCAGCAGGTGCTTCTTCAGCAGGCGCTTCTACAGGGGCGGGTGCGGCAGCGGCCTCAGCGGCGGCGGCGGCTTTTGCGGCTTTCTCTTCGGCCCGTTCCTGGGCTTTTTTGCCCGGCTCGGCCTTCTTCATGTTGGCGCGTTCTTTTTTCTCGACCACACCGGCGGCCTCAAGGAAACGGCTCACGCGGTCGGTCGGCTTGGCGCCTTCGCCCAACCAGTATTGCACACGCTCCATGTTCATCTTCACGCGCTCTTCGCTGTCTTTGGGCAGGAGCGGGTTGTAGGTGCCGAGCTTCTCGATGAAGCGCCCGTCGCGGGGCATGCGGCTGTCGGCAGCCACGATGCGGTAAAATGGGCGTTTTTTGGATCCGCCGCGGGCGAGGCGAAGTTTGATGGCCATTGTGAGTATCTCCTATTGAATGGTTGGGTGAGGGCGCTGACTGGCCCTCAGGATTGGTGTTGTTCGTGGTGGCGAATGACTTCGTTGATCACGAAGCGGAGGAACTTTTTGGCAAATTCGGGGTCCAGATCGGCCCGGGTTGCCAAGTCTTCTAACCGGGCGATCTGCGCGGCTTCGCGCGTGGGATCGGACGGGGGAAGGTTGTGATCGGCTTTGAGTTTGCCGACGGATTGGGTGTGCTTGAAGCGCTCACCCAACGTGTAGATCAGGATCGCATCAAGGCGGTCGATGCTGTCGCGGTGATCTTTCAGGAGGGCGGCGGCGCGTTGGGTGGTGTCTTGCGTCATGTTCTGATCTCCGAAGGGCCAAGGTCAGACGGCGAAGGGTGGCGATAAACCATGTCTTCCGGGTCGGGATGTGCAGCGGCTGCGTCGTGGGTGCAGCCCAGCCGCTCGGCCAGCGCGATGGAGCGCGTGTTGTCGCGGTGGATGTAGCTGACGGCGGTGGTCCAGTTGAGTGGGCCGTAGCAATGGGCGCGGGCTGCTTTTGCTGCTTCGACCGCGTAGCCTTGGCCTTCATATCCATCCCAGATCAGCCAACCGATTTCTTTTTCGGGCCAATGATCGGGATACCAGCAGCCAACCAACCCGATGGATGTGTCGTCCTTGAGGGTCACGCTCCACATGCCGAAGCCGTGTATCTGCCAGTGGCCCAGTTCAGCGGCGAAGAGGATCCACGCAGCTTTCGGATCTTTTGGCCCGCCGGTGTGGATCGAACGCGCGCTTGTGAAGAAGTCGCGGAAGGCGGGCCAATCGCGCGCTTCGGGGCCACGCAGGGTCAGGCGGTCTGTTTGCAGTGTGGGGATCATCATGGGAGCATCTCCGCCGGCGAAGGGTGGCGATAAACAATGTCGTCCGGGTTGGGGCCTTTGGCGGCGGCGTCGATCACACAGCCGAGGCGGGTGGCCAAAGCGGCGGAGCGTGTGTTTGCCGGGTCGATATAACTGACAGCCCCGGTCAGCCGAGGTCGCCATAGACGTGGCGGCGGATCATTTTCATCGCTTCAAATGCGAAGCCCTGCCCCTCAGGTTCGGCGTCCCAGATTGTCCAGCTAAGTTCTTTTTCCGGCACTGGTTCCGGGTGCCATGGCCCCATGGAGCCGATCGTTTGGCCGGTGTCTTTGCGCACCGCCACAAAGGCGCCAAAGCCGCGCAGATGCCATTGACCACACAGGATCGCGAGGATGCGCCATGCATGGCCAAGGTCCTTGTCGGCTCCGCCGCCGATGAACGTCGCGCGATCGGACATGACGAATGGCGCCAGGGTCTCAAAATCGCTGGCTTGGGGCGCGCGAAAGGTCAGACGTTTGGTCTCAAGCGCAGGGATGTCGGTGAGGTGCGGGGTCATTTCAGGCCCAATTCATCCACGGTTGCGCCGTCAAACATCGGCTTGGTGAACGAGCGCTCGTACCGGCGGATACATTTTGTGGATTGCGCGTGGGCGTAGGCGCGCAGGCACTCGGGGTCCGCCCACATCTTTTCACGATAGACCTCGTAGTCAGCGAGAGAGGGGAACGAGAAATGGCAATAGGCGATGTCGTTCGGCCCTTCGTGCGGAAGGTGATAGCCGTGATGGGTGCCGCCAAGCTTTCTCACAAGATGGAGCCACGCCTTGGCGTAGACTTCAAACTCAGCAAGTTTATCAGGGTCGATCTCATATCGGACGGTGCAGCTGATCATTTCTTCTTGTCCCCAAAGCCGGACAGGGGCGGAAGGCCGCCCAAACCGGGCAGGCCGCCACCGCCCTGCTGCCCTAGCTGTTTGGCGGCGCGTTCCATCGCAGCCGGGTCGAGGCCGCCTGCGCCACCCATACCTGCGCCACCCATACCTGCGGGCATACCGCCGCCTTTGCCCATCAACGCGCCCAAACCGCCACGCATCAGGCCTTTCTTGCCCATTTTGCCCATCTTCTTCATGGCGTCGGCCATCTGACGGTGCATCTTCAGCAGTTTGTTGAGGTCGGACACATCCTGCCCGGCGCCTTTGGCGATGCGCTTCTTGCGTGACGCTTGCAGCAAAGCCGGATTGGCGCGTTCGCGTTTGGTCATCGACTGGACCAGCGCGATCTGGTGGACAATCACCTTGTCGACAAACCCCGCCTCTTCGATCTGCTTCGACATTTTGGCCATGCCGGGCATCATGCCCATCATACCTTGCATGCCACCCATCTTCTGCATCTGCTCCAGCTGGGATTTCAGGTCGTTCATGTTGAACTGACCCTTCTGGAAACGTTTCATCATCCGCTCGGCCTGTTCGGCCTCCAGGGTTTCCTGGGCGCGCTCGACCAGAGCTACGATGTCACCCATGCCGAGGATACGACCGGCGATCCGCTCAGGCTCAAACGTCTCAATGGCGTCCATCTTCTCGCCAAGGCCGACGAAGCGGATTGGTTTGCCGGTGATCGCACGCATGGATAACGCCGCGCCGCCGCGCCCGTCGCCGTCCATCCGGGTCAGGACAACACCGGTGACGCCGATCTTGTCATCAAACTCGGTGGCGACGTTCACCGCGTCCTGACCGGTGAGACCATCCACAACCAGCAACGTCTCACGGGGTTTGGTGACGTCACGTACGGCGGCGGCCTGGGCAATCAGCTCGGCGTCGATGTGCAGGCGACCGGCGGTGTCGAGCATGTAGACATCATACCCGCCGAGGCTGGCTTGGGTTTTGGCGCGGCGCGCAATGGCGACAGGGTCTTCACCCTTCACAATCGGCAGGGTGTCGACGCCGATTTGGGTGCCGAGGATTTGCAACTGCTCCATGGCGGCGGGACGGTTGGTGTCCAGTGACGCCATCAGGACCTTCTTGCCCTCACGCTCTTTCAAACGTTTGGCCAGCTTTGCGGTGGTTGTTGTCTTGCCCGAACCTTGCAGGCCGACCATCAGGATCGGCGCGGGCGGGTTGTCAATTTTCAGAACGCCGGGGTCCACGTCGCCGCGCAAGGTGGCGATCAACTCGTCATGGACAATCTTGATAACCTGCTGGCCGGGAGTGATGGATCTGGTGACCGAGGCGCCGGTGGCTTTCTTCTCAACGTTTTTGATGAAGCTGCGCGCAACCGGCAGGGAGACGTCCGCCTCAAGCAGGGCGACGCGAACTTCACGCATGGCGGTGCGGATGTCATCTTCGGACAAGGCGCCTTGTTTGGTGAGGCGGTCAAAGACGCCGGACAGGCGTTCTGAGAGGGTCTCAAACATGGGTCACTCCTTGCCGGGATTGTCCGGGCACAAACGGGTGATGGCTTCGGCGGTGGCGATTGCAGGGGGCAGCAGCCAGATGTTCAGGAACGTAGGTATCATCAGCCATCAGAACAACAGCATCCAGATGGCAAGCCACTTGATAAGCGGGCCGAGCCAATTGGGCACAAACCGCCATACCATGGGGGCAGAGATGCGCTTGTGGGCGCGCCCAATTCCGCTGCCGCGACGATATCCGCTGCCGCGACGTAGGCCGTTGCCATGAATACCCCACCTGAGAAGCGCCAGACACGCGGCTGCAAGAGGGCAATAGCCCCCCCATTCCAACCCGTTGCGTGTAAGTGCGCTGTGTGGTCATGCCTCGTGTTCCATCCAATTTCCATCCAATGCGGAGCGCCAGACAGGTATTGCCCTCCATCTTCGTTTCATATGGGGCAAAACCGGAGCAGCTTGCCCGTCCGTTCCTGAAAAAACGGAGGCAAACCATACGAATTTTGCCCCCGTGGGCGAAACTCGCTGACGGGGGGCGATCCTGCGGACACGCGCGGGACCGGGAAGCTAGGGCTTTCCGGCTATTAGGCGCGGATTAGGGGGAATTGGCGTGGGTGTCAATCGTCGTGAGAGGGGGCGGCGCCGTGAGAGAGGGTGGGCACCGTGAGAGGGTGTGAGCCCAAAGACACCGGCGTTCATCACCTTGTTGGGTAAAGGTGAGGTGGGTGTCGCTTTGCGCAGTGATTTCCGTGGCGGCAGTTTAGCTACATTCCACCGTCAGACCAAGCACGTCCCCGGCCAGCATGTCCGCGCCTGGGGCATGGAGCATGAACGCGCGGCGTAAATCCAAGCCATCCCACTCGGCCTGGGTTGTGGGTGGAACAGCCTCCGGGCGAGAGCCGGGGGCGCCATACAAGGTCAAAGCCATCGGGCCTTCGTAATCCAGCCCGCCATAAGACAATCCTTCGATGTGATGCGCGTAGACGCCGACCAGGTCAGCCGCGTTGCTGCGAGAGGTGGTGATCAGGGTCCAGATCGGCCCGCCGATCTCCCCGCCGCCCGTGCCGATCCCGCCGCCCGTGCCGTCACCGATGGTCATGGTTCCTGTTGCCAGATGGCTGGTTGAGCCGCCCTCTTGGCGGAAAGAGCGCCCGTCAGTGGTGAATTCGGCAAACCCCGGCAGATGTGTGCCGGGGCGGATTGTGCCCACGCCTTGGGTGATCTCGATGGTGAAATTAAGGGTGCAGGTCAGCGCGGTGGCCGGGGCAGCGAACAGGATAGCCGGGGCAATTACGATCCAATGCATACCCCGACGTTACCACGGCTAAGGGGCGGTTACAAAGCCCGCTGACGTGTGAAACGGTCAGCGGGTGTGGGTGCGGGTGCGGGTGCGCCGAGACCGGTGACGGAACGGTGTCGCACCCGTGGGGTGAGGCTGAGCGGCTTCAGACGCGCCGCGGCAAGCCGAGCGCCGCTCACCTCTGCATCGCAACGGGTCCGCCGATGAGCTATCCCCCAAGCTCCCCCCCATTT
>JAESTV010000115.1 GCA_016763475.1 Roseicyclus sp. | reverse complement strand
GTTACACCCGCGCCCGACACACCGAGGTGAAAGCCCGCGTGACAGGTGTGGACGCCCTGAACCGTGCCTCGATGGCCGATGGGCAAGGGGTGCGCGATATGCGGCTGCGGGCGTTGAACGGGTTATATTCCGTGGCGCCTGTCCGACGGCTCCTGATGCGGGCGGGGCTTGGGGTGACGGGGTGAAACCTGAGTGTAAACCCTCCGCCATCGCCATAGTCACTCGAACCTACAGCGCCCCAAAGATGACCTCCGAAATATGATCCGCCACAGGAGCGGGCGCGTGTGGTTCCATCAATCAGCGTTAAGGGAACACCGCATCAAGCGCCGTTTTCAAGCGCGCAATTGCCGCGTCAACATCATACAGCTTGTCGAGACCAAACAGCCCTAACCGGAACGTCATGAAATCCGCAGGCTCATCCACCTGCAACGGCACACCAGCGGCAATCTGCATCCCCAAGGCGGCGAATTTCGCACCGGATTTTATCTCGGGGTCATTGGTGTAACTGACCACCACACCCGGCGCGCCGAAACCGTCTGCTGCAACCGAGATGATACCTTTTTCAGCCAACATTGCACGTACGCCATTCCCCAACGCCCATTGCGCGTCCTTCAGCTTTTCAAAACCATAGGCTTGGGTCTCCAACATCGTGTCGCGGAACACCCGCAGGGCGTCCGTTGGCATTGTGGCGTGGTAGGCGTGAGCGCCGCCTTCATATGCCGCCATGACCTTGCGCCAGGCTTTCAGATCTGCCGCGAAACTATTGGACGTGGTCGCTTCCATCCGCGCCATGGCGCGGTCCGACATCATCACGAGTCCGGCGCAGGGCTGCGCAGACCAGCCCTTTTGCGGGGCCGAGATCAGGACATCAACACCTGTTGCTTTCATATCGACCCACACGCAACCCGACGCGATGCAATCAAGCACCATCAGCGCGCCAACCTCATGGGCGGCGGCGGCAAGGGCTTTGATGTAGTCGTCCGGCAAGATCAGGCCAGAAGATGTTTCCACGTGGGGCGCAAAGACGATTCCGGGTTTCTCGTCCAGAATACGTTGGGTGACTTCCTCAATCGGGGCCGGTGCAAAGGGTGATTGCGATGTGTTGCCGGCAGAGCGCGCCTTCATCACTGTGGTGTCCCCCGCAAAGCCACCGGCGTCCAGGATCTGCGACCACCGGAAGGAGAACCAGCCGTTACGCACCACCAGAACATTCTGCCCCTGGGCGAACTGGCGCGCCACGGCCTCCATCCCAAAGGTGCCGCCGCCGGGGATCAGGGCCACCGCATCAGCGTTGTAAACCTGTTTCAACATCCCGGAGATGTCATTCATCACGGTCTGGAAACTGGCGGACATGTGGTTAAGCGAGCGGTCCGTGAAGACAACCGAATATTCCAGCAGGCCATCGGGGTCGATTGTGTCGAGCAGGGCGTTCATGGCAAATCCTCTGTCATTTCCCAACGGGGTAGAGGGGCTGTGCGGGTCTGTCCAAGGGTTTTATTGCCGCGCCGTCACTCCGCCGTCACCGCGCCCTGCCACCGCGCCTTCACCCCACCGCCACTCCGCCGTCACTCTGGCATCAGCCCAAGGGACCGGGGCGCTGTTCTTCCGACAACAAAACGTTGGCTTCAACATTGCCGACAGAGGGTAACGTCATAATTCGGCGGCGCAGGACCCGCTCAAAATCCGCCAGATCACGCGCGACCACACGTAAGCGATAATCATAAAGGCCAAGGACAAGCTCAACAGTCTGAACTTCAGGGATCGCGGAAATCGCACGCTCAAAATCCTCAAGGCTCACGCGGCTTTTGGTGGCGAGTTTCACCCCCAGAAACACCGTCACACCAAAGCCCAAAGCCGCCGCGTCCAGATCAAGCCTGCGCCCCGCGATGACACCCGCATCCGTCAGCCTCTTGATCCGCCGCCATGTGGCCGGTTGGCTGAGGCCCACACGCCGCCCGACCTCGGACGCCTTCAGCGTCGCGTCGCGGGAAAGCGCCCGAAGGATCCCGTGATCGGTTCCGTCCAACTCAATCATAACGGCAAACTCACACTATTCTTGATCGTGGCCACCTGCATCAGTGCCTCAATATCCGCGATATGGGGCAGGTTCAGGATCCGATCTCGGTAAATCTGCTGATATTCTTTCAAATTCCGCGCAATCACCTTCAATCGCGCATCCACACGCCCCAGAAACGTTTGGATTTCAATAACTTCCGGTACATCGCGTGCGGCGGCCAGGAACTCATCGAACGCCCGTGGGTTGGTCTTGTCGAGGGTAATCCGCAGGCTCACCTCCACCTCATACCCCAGCGCGCGCCAGTTAATCACCGCACGCTGGCCGCGCAACACGCCAGAGGTTTGCAGCTTCTCCAGGCGCTTGTAGGCGCTTGCCAATGGCAGGCGCGCGGCTTCGGCCAAGGCCCCCATGGGTTGGCCGGGATCGGCTTGTAAGTGGCGCAGAAGGCGGCGGTCGATATCGTCAAGCATGAAGATCAGCCATTTTCCGTGTTTCGAGAATGATATTCTCTCATATCAAGGCATTCCATCCAAGTCGAATGGCGACATCCTCCGCAATCCCTGCCAATTTCTCCACAAATCACGCAGAGATGGAGAGAAAACATGCGCGTATATTATGATCGCGATTGCGATGTGAACCTGATCAAGGACATGAAAGTGGCGATCCTGGGCTATGGCTCCCAGGGCCATGCCCACGCGCTTAACCTGCGCGACAGCGGTGCGAAGAACATTGTTGTGGCCCTGCGCGACGGCTCCGCCTCCGCCGCAAAAGCCGAGAGCGAAGGCCTCAAGGTTATGGGAATTGCTGAGGCCGCCGCCTGGGCTGACCTGATCATGTTCACCATGCCCGACGAATTGCAGGCCGAGACCTACAAAAAGTACGTCCACGACAACATCCGCGACGGCGCAGCGATTGCGTTTGCCCACGGTCTGAACATCCACTTCGGTTTGATCGAGCCGAAACCCGGCCTTGATGTCATCATGATGGCGCCCAAAGGCCCCGGCCACACCGTCCGCGGCGAATACACCAAAGGCGGCGGCGTGCCGTGCCTTGTGGCCATTGACAACGACGCATCCGGCCGCGCGCTGGAAATCGGCCTGTCGTATTGCTCTGCCATCGGCGGGGGCCGCTCGGGCATCATCGAGACCAACTTCCGCGAGGAATGTGAGACGGACCTGTTCGGCGAGCAGGCCGTGTTGTGTGGTGGCTTGGTTGAGTTGATCCGCATGGGCTTTGAGACCTTGGTGGAAGCCGGTTACGCGCCCGAAATGGCGTATTTTGAGTGCCTGCACGAAGTGAAGCTGATCGTGGACCTGATCTACGAAGGTGGCATCGCAAACATGAACTACTCGATCTCCAACACGGCGGAATATGGCGAGTATGTCAGCGGCCCCCGCATCCTGCCCTACGACGAGACCAAGGCGAAGATGAAAGCGGTTCTGCGTGACATCCAGACCGGCAAATTTGTACGTGACTTCATGGCCGAAAATCAGGCCGGTCAGCCGTTCTTCAAAGGCACACGCCGCTTGAATGACGAACATCAGATCGAAGAAGTTGGTGAAAAACTGCGCGCCATGATGCCGTGGATCTCTGACGGCAAGATGGTTGATAAAGCCAAGAACTGAGCGTTCCATACGCGACAAGACAAAAGGCAGGTCCAACGCGGCCTGCCTTTTTTGTAGGAATTTCGCCGTATTGCGTGTGACCTCCGAAGCTGCGGGCCTATGGGAACGACTTTCGGGGAACTACTTGAGTTTGCTGGAAAACCGGACATCACTGCCCGTTGGGTGCCGGTTTAGGCTCCAGACTCATTGATTTATGACCAAGATAGGATGGTTGCTGCGAGGGTGATTGCCGATAGAAATACCTTTGGGCATCGGTCGTATCGGGTGGCGATGCGTCGCCAGTCTTTTAGGCGGCCGAACATCATTTCGATCCGGCTGCGTCGTTTGTAGCGGCGCTTGTCATATTTGACGGGCTTGGCCCGCGACTTTCGCCCCGGGATGCAGGTCGTTTTTCCCTTATATACAAGGGCTTCGCGGAACCAATTCGCGTCATAGCCTCGGTCTCCCGGGAGCCAATCGGCGGCAGGCAAGCTCTTCACCAAGGCTCTGGCCCCAGTGTAATCGCTGACTTGACCGGCGGGAATGAAGAACCGGATCGGGCCTCCGTTCGTGTCAGTGACGGCATGTAACTTGGTGTTCATACCGCCCTTGGTCCACCCAATCAGGCGTCCACGCCCCCCCTTTTTAACCGCAGACTTGACGCCGTGCGGTGTGCTTTGAGGTAAGTCGCGTCGATTGAGATTGTCTTGTGGGGGCCATACTCTTTGGGTGCATCACACCACCGCAACCCATTGCGATTGATGAAGATAATACCGCTCAGAACGCGACGGTCATCTACGCGCGGGACACCATGGCTCTTCGGAAAATAGGGTCGGAGCCGCATCATCTGTTCTTCGTTCAGCCAGTAAAGATTGCTCATCCCCCCCCACAGTCGGGGGAACTTGAATCATGCAGGCTGGAAAGCCTCAAGCAGATTAATAGGTCTGGAGCCTAGGCTCCAGCTGTTCACTGGGTGCATCCACCAGTTCCTGACGGTCTTCCCAAAAGAAATGCGGGTGGCCCGACATATTGGTGTCGAAGTAACTTTTCGCGCCATCCGCCATACTCTCGCGCAGTAAACCCGCCCCAAACCCGTCTCGCAAAACGCCCGCAGGGTGTTGTAAACTGTGGTCAGTGAACCTTTCTCGCCTGATTTCAGGACTGCGTCCTGCTCACATCGTCACGACAACCTTTCCGGCAACTTTGCGGGTGCGCAGAATCTCCAGTGCATCTCCCGCCTGCTCCAGGGGGCGTCGCGCGCCGATGTGGGGGTTAAGCTGCCCGGCTTCATACATCGCCATCAACTCGCCAAGGCTTTTCGCGAGGCGTTCAGGCGCCCACCGCAGGTAGCCGCCCCAGTAGAAGCCGATCACGTCGATATTCTTCACCAGCAGGTGATTGGCAGGGATCTGCGGGATCTCGCCACTGGCAAACCCGATCACGACAAGTCGCCCGCCGGGGTTGGTAGCCCGCATCGCGGCCTTGAAACCATCACCGCCGACAGCGTCATACACCACGTCAGCCCCGCCAAGGGCCTTGACCTCAGCGCGAAGATCAACCCTTTCGCTATCAAGGGCATGAGTGGCCCCCGCGGCTTTGGCGACGGCGAGCTTCTCTGCGCCACGGGCCACGGCGATGACTTCGGCCCCCATAGCGGCCCCAAGTTCTACCGCTGTCAGGCCAACACCACCCGCAGCCCCCAGAACCAGCAGGCGTTCCCCTTGGCGCAAATGCGCACGGTCGGTGAGGGCAAGGTGTGAGGTGCCGTAGGCGACGATGAACCCCGCGGCCTCTTCAAACGGCATGGAGTCGGGAATGGTTACGCACCGCGCCGCGTCAAATACACCAGCTTCGGCCAGGCCGCCGGAGCCTTCAAACACGGCGACACGGGTGCCAATTGCCGGACTGGTGACGCCGTCGCCGTGGGTCTCCACCACTCCTGCAACTTCCATGCCCAGGGTGAATGGCAGCGCGGGTGTGTCCTGATAGGTGCCTTTGGCCATCAACAGGTCGGCGAAATTCAGACCACAGGCGTGGATGCGCACACGAACCTGGCCCGGTCCGGGTGTGGGTTCCGGCACATCTTGCACGGCGGGCGCAGACCCATGATCGCTAACCACAAATGCTCGCATGATGGCCTCCGGTTGCCAGGAAAGGTGGTGTCGTCCTACCGCCTTGGCTATCGGCGCGCCAGCGGGTTGGTTTGCGCCTGCGCTTGCCATGGCCACGGACCGTCCGAGGCTTGACCCGCCCACGTCCCTCATGCCACGCAAAGGAGCCGTGGATACGGATGCATTTGGCAGGAAGGTGCGGTTGATGGATGATCTGAGGGCCTCTGATGCCCCCCGTGATGCCTCATGTGATGTCCCCCGTGATGTCCCATGTGGCACGATCGCCGCCAAATTGCGGGATGAGTTGATCGCAACGGCACATATCATGGCTGACGCCGCCCGCGCAGCGATCTTGCCGCATTTTCGCCGGGGTGGGCTGGGGACCGTGTCCAAAGAGGTTGATCGCTATGATCCCGTGACCGTCGCCGACCGCGCCGCAGAGGCCGCGATGCGTGCCGTTCTGGCCATCCGCCGCCCCGACGATGCGATTTTGGGTGAGGAGGAGGGCGCGCAGGCGGGGTCCACCGGGTTCACCTGGGTGCTTGATCCGATTGACGGCACCCGAGGTTTTGTTTCTGGCACGCCGACGTGGGGTGTCTTGATTGCGTTAAACGATGCGGATGGGCCGATTTACGGCATCATCGACCAACCCTACATCGGGGAGCGCTTTGAAGGTGGCTTTGGCCTTTCGCGGGTTGTTGGCCCGTTGGGGGAGGCGGCATTGGGCGTGGCTCCTTCCGCCAGCCTGGCCGAGGCGACATTGTTCACAACCTTCCCGGAAGTGGGAACGGCTGAGGAGCGCCGCGGGTTTGAGGCCGTGCGCGATGTGGTGCAATTGGTCCGTTACGGCTGCGATTGCTACGCCTATGCGCTGCTGGCTGCGGGGCAGATTGATCTGGTGATCGAGGCGGGGCTGCAAAGCTACGACATTGCGGCCCCGATTGCCGTGATGCAGGCGGCTGGCGGCGTGGTGACGGATTGGGACGGCGGCCCGGTGCATGAGGGCGGACGTGTAATTGCGGCAGCGTCACCCGCGTTACATGCAGCGGCTTTGGCGTTGGTGCAGGAGGCAATACATGACTGAGTTGATTTTACGAAATGTAAGCCATTGTGTTACGATGGACGACGCGGGAACTGAGCCGCGCGACGTGGATATCCTGTTGAAAGATGGGCAGATTTTTGCGATCGGGCCGGGTTTGAGTTCTGATGCAGCATCATTTGACTGCACCAACTGCCTGGTCACGCCGGGCCTTGTGAATACCCACCACCACCTGTTCCAAACCCTGACGCGCGCGGTGCCCGGCGCACAGGATGCGGCGCTGTTTGGATGGCTGCAAACCCTTTACCCGATCTGGTCACGGTTCACGCCCGATCATATGGAAACCTCAGCGGTCATTGGCCTTGCCGAGTTGGCCCTTTCGGGCTGCACCACGTCCTCGGACCACATGTATCTGTTTCCCAACGGCTCTCGTCTGGACGACACAATCGGGGCTGCGGCGGAGATTGGACTACGGTTTCAACCCACCCGCGGCGCGATGTCGATTGGTGTGTCAGACGGCGGTTTGCCCCCGGATGCTCTGGTGGAGGGAGAGGCGGCGATCCTTGAGGATTGCCTGCGGGTGATTGACGCCTTTCATGATCCGTCACCGGGGTCGATGTGCCGGGTTGGTGTGGCGCCATGTTCGCCGTTCTCGGTCAGCCGAGAGTTGATGCGTGATGCCGCCATTCTGGCCCGTGACAAGGGTGTGATGTTGCACACTCATCTGGCGGAGAATGACGAGGATATCGCCTACTCACTGGAAAAATTCGGCTGCCGACCCGGACAATATGCGGAAGACCTCGGCTGGACAGGGGATGATGTCTGGCATGCCCATTGCGTGAAACTGGATGACTCCGAGATTGATCTGTTTGCGCGCTCTGGCACCGGGGTTGCCCATTGTCCGTGTTCAAATTGCCGCTTGGCGTCCGGCATCGCGCCGGTGCGGGCGATGCGGGATGCGGGGGTGAAAGTTGGTATTGGCGTCGATGGGTCAGCGTCCAACGATGCGGCCTCATTGGTGGACGAGGCCCGGCAGGTGATGTTGTTGCAGCGCGTTGTCAGCGGACCGGGTGCGATGTCGGCACGAGAGGCGCTTCGGATCGCCACGCGAGGCGGTGCCGAGGTTTTGGGCCGTGGTGCAGAGATCGGACAGATCGCGCCGGGGTTTCGGGCTGATCTGGCGATTTGGGACATGTCAGGTGTGGAATCTGCGGGCAGTTGGGACGCGGCTGCCCTGCTGCTGGCAGGCCCGCGACGCGTGCGTGATCTGATAGTGGAGGGCCGTTTGGTGGTGCAGGATGGGCAAGTGGTTTCAACGGATATGACCCCACATCTGGCACGACAGCGCCAACTCACGCGAGAGCTTGCCGAACATCTATAGTTGCACATTATCAACGAAAATATTGGCGCTTTTCCCCGGAAAGGCCAGTCTTGTGATACTTTTCGAATGTGTCCAATAATTATCCCCAATTTCCCTAACAGGCCAATTGTGGCCCGTCTCCATCACTCTTGCCGCCCGCTCTCTTGTCAGGCATCCTGCAATGTATCGAGCAACCCTGAAGGATCCCGTCAATGAAGGTCCGTATTACTGCCATTGTGGCGACTCTTTCCCTGGCCCTCTCGGCTTGTAACCCCTCAGTCAGCAACACAGTCGGCTCATCCGAGACACAACGTCTGAGCCTGGGGCAAAGTGTGGATATTGCGGCAGTGGGCGCCCGAGTCTCGGCCCTGCGCGCGGGTCAGGGTTTGGCGCGACCCCTCGGGCATTCCGCCGCCCTTCAGGCCGCGGCGCAGGCCCATGCCGACGACATGGCACGTACCGGTGAATTTTCGCACCGGGGAACAAACGGCTCGACTTTGTCTTCGCGCTTGCGGTCCGCAGGGTACAACGCGTGTTTCGGCGCCGAGAACATCGCTTACGGGCAGACCAGAATCGCGCAGGTTTTCCAGGATTGGATGGCTTCGCCCGGACATCGGCGCAACATTCTGGCGGCGGAGGCGACCCAATTTGGCTTTGCGCGCAATGGCACTTACTCGGTCTTGCTCCTCGGGCGGAGTTGCTGAAGCAATACACGGGATTGGCTGATGGCGATCCCGCAGAGGATCAAAGCCAGCGCCCAGAAAAGTTGTGGTGGCAGATCTTCCCCCATCAAGGTCACACCAAATAACACCGCCCAGACCGGCACCATGTAGCTGGATAATGACATGAATATCGACCCGGCAGATGTGATCACCCGCACCCGGATGATGGCGGCAAGGCCGGTGGGAAACAGGGCAGTATACAGCAACGCCCAAAAGGAGCGTGGTGAGCAAGGTGGATATGTTAATCGGGAAGATAAAGGAATTCGATCGAAACGGATTCCGGATCAAGCAGCGACATCAGTTTGGCGAAAGAGGCCTTGCCGGCCATAAGGTCATTTGATGCAATGGCCTGTTCTTCGGTTTCCCAAGAATATAGATCAACCCAGATGCCGTCCTTGTCTTTATACCGGGCACCTCGATTTATTGGCCGTCTGAGGTCGTAGTCGACCCATTTCCGGTTTCATTTCCGTTGACCGGACTGGATTTCAGGTGACGGGGTCGATTGCCAACCCGCGCCGTGCATTAGCGGCACAAGTG
>JAESTV010000114.1 GCA_016763475.1 Roseicyclus sp. | reverse complement strand
CCGCCGCCGATCAAGGGTGATTGGGGGGTGGTCGGGGGTGGCGGTGTTCGGGGAGATCCCGCACTGGTCGGCGGCGCTTCGCGGAACAGATATGCGCCACGCCGGGCACACAACGGCCCGCCAGTGACGGCGGGCCGTTGTGCTGAAACCGGGTGTAACTAGCGGTAAATCACGCAGCTGCGCTCAAACGAGGTCGGGATGGCATGGCCATCCGGGTCTACGTCGAAGGTCACAACCAACTCGCCACGTGGGCAGGGATCGCTGGCGGTGTTGGCGATATAACCCTCACCCTCACTGAACGGAGCAGAGCCTCCTCCACCGCCGCCGCCGCCGCTGGGGGCAGCGAAGCCATCAGGCCCGCCAAATCCGGGGTCGTCGGGGCCGTTCCCGCCAGGGGCAAAATCGGTTGCGCCATTAAAGGCCGCGGCTGGGAGCGCGACGAATGAAATCATGGCTGCAATGGCGGCGCGTTTCGAGAAATTGATCAGGTGCTTCATTAAGTGTCTCCAAAATAGGTGTGTCGACGAGGCAAAATGGTCAGCGATAATAGGGTTCGCTTCGAGAGTATTACGTGATCTTACGGCACCGCGGAATTGCGGGAATCCTGACCCTAAGCTCAGCGAGAAGCCGCCGAACCGGCAAAATCCCGCCGATTCCAGCCGCCTCCATACCGCGCCACCCTTTGGGTGCGGTGGTGACAATCATGGGTGACACAGGCAATGTCGGAGCATTACAGGAACAAAGCACCGGGAGAGAAATGATGGACCTTCAAACACTGGCCAACACCCTTGTGGCCGCCTGCAAGTCGCATGGTGAAGCCGGGCTGCTCGACAATCATTACCACGCGGATGCGGTCTCGGTTGAGGCGGCGGATTTCTCCGGCACCGGGCGAGAGACATCAGGCCTCGAGGGCATAAAAGGCAAACACATTTGGTGGGCCGAGAATTTTGAGGTTCACGGCGGCGATGTCACCGGCCCGTTCTTACATGGCGAAGACAGGTTTGCGGTGATTTTCGACATGGACGTGACCCACAAGCAAAGCGGTGAGCGATCTGTGATGAAAGAGGTCGCGATATATACCGTCGCGGACGGGAAAATTATGCGGGAAGAATTTTACGGCACCACGTAAGCGCCAACCGAAAAGTGTGATGGGGTGATCAGAGAAACCGGCGGATCGGCAAATCGCCAAAGGCCAATTGTGGTCAATTCGCAACCGCTTTGGTCGCCGGGCTTAGTTGGACCTGCGCCCTTTTGAGGCGCGCGACAGGCGGTCCACAACGTCGCCACTTGCCGCGTCATCGCCAAGTTCCATCGCGGCGGCCAGTACAGCGGCTTGTGCGGCGGCATCAACCGAGCCTTTCAGCGCCAGATCCTCGGGCAACAACGCGCGGGTCTGGCCGGTGACCAACAGGCTTTCGACAGCAATGCCCTCTGCATAGATGATTTCGTGGCCGTCGAAGACAATCTGGTAGCTGTCCACATGGCCGCCTTCTTCGCGCAAAACGGTAGAGCCGTTCACCAGCAATTCCGCCTTCACCATAACCTCGGCACGGCCAGTGCCCAACTCATCGCGGCGCTGCCAGATGTACAGCCGATGCTGGGGAGACAGGCGCAGGTCACGTGATGTGTTCAGGGTGCCTTCGGTAATTCGCACCGGCGCCGCTGCGCCCACAGCGCGCCGGGTCTGAAACCCAATCCAGCGGATCGGTTGTGGGCCATTCTCGCGGGTCAGCAGCGCGTCCCCCACCTTCAGATGTTCCACCGGGCATTGTTTGCCGCTGGCCAGGGTCAAATGGGTGCCGGTCAGGAAACTGACGCTGGCGATATCGGCAAACCGTTCCGGCGCGCTGGAGGTTTCGGTGCCCACCAACTCGTATTCCGTATCCTTCTTTATGGAGGACAGCGGCAACACATGTAAGCGCGGCCCATCATCGGTGTCGTGGGTCAGGATCAGGACCTCGACAACTTCGCCAGATGGGCCCATCAGCATGTGGCAGGCTGAAATTCCAAGGTTTTCACCGGCTTGGCCAACGGCTGAGCCGTCAGCCACACAAGGCTGCCCGTCCTCACCGGCATCGGAAATCGCCAACCGCTGCGGGGTTTGCCCCGACATGAGCCGGTAGATATCTCCGGCCAAGGCGGCGTCATCAAGGCCAATCCCGTCACCCATATTGGCCCCCGAAACAACGCGCAGCGCTTCGGCCGGGTAAGTTTGGAACCGAAACAATGGCGGGTGCGCAGTCACAGGTATGATCCTTCAAGACGGGTTTTCAAGCTTAGACAAGCGCGGGCCGCATCGGTCAAGGCTGGTGGCCTATCCCAGCGACTGTTAACCCTTGGGAAATTGTGGCCACGGAAGGGACCAACATGGATCTGGGTATCAAAGGCCGCCGCGCGCTGGTGTGTGCGTCATCCAAAGGTTTGGGGCGCGGCTGTGCGGAAGCATTGGCGGCGGCAGGTGTTGATCTGGTGCTGAACGCGCGCGGGGTTGAGGCGCTGGAGCAGACAGCCGAGGCGATCCGCGCAGAATTCGGCGTGATGGTGACTGCCATCGCCGCCGATATCACAACCGACGAAGGCCGCGCCGCGGTGCTGGCTGGCGCCGGTGATATCGACATCCTCGTCACCAACGCAGGTGGCCCACCCCCCGGCATCTGGTCGGACTGGGGCCGCGAAGATTTCATCGCCGCCCTTGATGCCAACATGCTGACGCCGATTGCGCTGATGACAACGCTGATGCCCAAAATGATTGACCGCGGCTGGGGCCGGGTGGTGAATATCACCTCACAATCGGTGAAGGCCCCGATCCCGGCCCTTGGCCTGTCCAATGCTGCGCGCACCGGCCTGACCGGGTATGTGGCCGGAACCGCCCGGCAAGTGGCGCCGTTTGGTGTTATCGTCAACAACATGTTGCCCGGCATCCACGCCACCGACCGTGCCAGATCGCTTGACGGCGGTGTGGCGCAGCAGGCGGAGATATCACTGGAAGAGGCCAAGGCCCAACGGGTGGCAACAATCCCGGCTCGCCGTTACGGCACCGCCGAAGATTTCGGCGCAATGTGTGCGTTCCTGTGTTCCGAAAAGGCCGGGTTCATCGTGGGGCAGAACATCTTGGTTGATGGTGGCGCCACCAACGCAACACTGTAAGGCGCAGACATCTGATGGCCGAGAAGTTTTCCCTCAAGGACCACCTCTTTAACGCCGAAAGCATTGGGCAGCTTGCAGCCGAATATGTGAGCGGGATCAATGGGTTCAACGTCGAAGCTTACACCAGGGATGTCCTCGGCGGCTTCCCCGCCCGTGAGTTGATGGCGCGGATGGAGTGGATGGCGGATTGCCTTACGCCTTATCTGGCGGATGACTTCCCCACCATGGCCGCTCAGCTGGAGGCTGCCATGGCTGCGCCGCTTGATACGGCGCTTTCTGACGATGATTTCGGCCACTTTATTCATGCCATCCCCGGCGTGCTTGCTGTCCGCCACGGGTTGGACGGCCACTGCGATTGTGCCCTTGATCTGCTGGAACAGGCGACCCAGCGGTTCTCGATGGAGTTCTACATCCGCGCCTTCCTCAACCGCTGGCCGGATCAAACCCTTGCCCGCCTGTCGCAATGGGCGGATCACCCGAATTACCACGTCCGCCGCCTTGTGAGTGAGGGCACAAGGCCCCGCCTGCCATGGGCCAAGAACATCGACATCTCGCCGCTGGTGCCGCTGCCGTTCCTGAACCGCCTGCACGCGGATCCAACCCGTTACGTGACCCGCTCGGTGTCCAACCATATGAACGACCTCAGCCGTGTTGACGCTGATCTGGTTCTGAAAACGCTGGGCGAATGGCGGGCCGAGGGGCGCCAGAACCCCAAGGAATTGCAGTGGATGACAACCCATTCCCTGCGCACCCTGATCAAACAGGGCAATTCGGGTGCGATGGAGATGTTGGGGTATGATCCAGCAGCCAAGGTGCAGGTGGACGTTTTGACGATCACCCCCGCCAACCCCAGAATCGGCGACAAGGTGCAGGTGGACATCACCCTGAGTGCTGCGAAAAAGACGCCGGTACTGGTTGACTACGCAATCCGTTTCAAGCGTCCATCCGGGGCGGAAGGGGATAAGGTTTTCAAGGTCAAACAAGCCGTCATCCTGCCCGGCAAGCCCCTGACCCTCAGAAAATCCCAAACCTTCAAAGCGGACGCCAGCACCTATGCACTGGCTGCCGGTGCCCATCGTCTGTCCCTCATGGTCAACGGCGGCGTCCGCGCGACGCTTGACTTCTATCTTGGCGCACAGCCCTGAACCTGCTACTCGCCGTATCCGACTGAAACCATCGGAATTGCCCGTGTCACCCGCGCCGCGCCTTGAACTTGATCACATATCCTGCCGTTTTGACGGGCGCAGTGTTGTGCGCGATGTCAGCCTGACCGTCCGCGCCGGGGAGGTCTTGTGCCTTCTGGGTCCGTCAGGTTGCGGCAAATCCACGACGTTGCGGGTGATTGCGGGGATCGAACGCCAAAGCGCCGGGGCGATCCGCGCTGATGGGCAGGTGCTGTCGGATGCCTCGATCCACACCCCGCCGGAAGCCCGTGGCGTTGGCCTGATCTTTCAGGACTTTGCCCTGTTTCCGCACCTCAGCGTTGCCCAAAACATCGCGTTTGGCTTGCGGGGGCCGAAATCGGACGTCACCGCGCGTGTTAACGAATTGCTCGATCGGGTGGACCTCAAAGGCTACGGCGACACGCCGCCACATCTGCTCTCGGGGGGGAACAGCAGCGTGTGGCACTGGCCCGCGCATTGGCACCTCGCCCGCGTATCATGCTGATGGATGAGCCGTT
>JAESTV010000113.1 GCA_016763475.1 Roseicyclus sp. | reverse complement strand
CCAAGGGTGTATGTGCGGTTTGGTTATCCGTTAACCGACCAGTCTCGTGCTAAGTCTTGGTCAGACAAACGATTCTACCTCGGAGTATTTACATCATGTCATTTCGCCCAATTGCCCTTGCTGCCGCCCTTCTTGGCAGTTTCACCGCACAAGTTGTGCAGGCCGACACGGCCTTGTTGCTGGTCAACGATCGCTACTACCACGCTCAAAACCTGCGCCAGGCGCGCCCGATAGAACAACTTCGCTCCCGCCTGCGGGATGCCGGGTTCCACGTGATCGTGGTGACCGACGGCGACGGCGATGATCTGCGCGAAGGGTTGGACCGTCTGCTGCAAGCGGACGAGGATGACCGCATCCTGATTGCCGCTGTGGGCCATTTCGCCCGTTCGGAAACCGACAGCTGGCTCTTGGGCACATCGGCGAACCAACCGTCCCTTGCGTCGGTTGGTGGCGATGGGTTGAGCCTGTCTGTTTTGCTGGAAGTCGCCTCCAACGCACCGGGGCGCGCAATTGTCATGTTGGGGCTGGAGCGCCGCCAAATTGATCTTGGCGTCGGTCTCGGGGTTGGCGTCGGGCGCGTGGATCCGCCGCAAGGCGTGACGGTGCTGGCAGGCACGCCAGAAGATCTGGCCGAATTCACCACGGCGCATCTGTTGGTGCCTGGCACCAACCTGGCCGAAGCGTTATCCAACGCCCGCGGATTGCGCGCCTTTGGCTTCGTTTCACCTGCTTTGCCGTATTTGCCGGCGGCAAACGTGGTGCCTGGCCCGCATTATCCGCAGCCCCCGGCCCCCGGCCCGTCGCTGCCCGGTGCAGACGAAACCGCCCTTTGGAACGCAGCGGTGGAACTGGATACTTTGGGTGCCTACCGCGCTTATCTGAATCGATACCCTGCGGGGTTCTATTCCGTGGATGCCCTCGCGCGCGTATATGCGTTTGAGAATGATCCTGTGGCCTTTGCCCAAGCGGCGGAGGCTGCGTTGAACCTGACCCGCCACCAGCGGCAGCAGATCCAACGCAGCCTTTCGATCCTGGATTATGACACCCGTGGGATTGACGGCATCTTTGGCTCAGGCTCGCGCAATGCAATCCGCGGCTGGCAAAGGGCGCGGGGGTTTGTTGTCACCGGTTATCTTGACGGGCCTCAGATCAACGCGCTTGGCCAACAAGCCGCGGTACGTGCGGCAGAGCTTGAAGAAGAGGCCCGCGAAGCTCGTGAGGCCGAAGAACGGGCTGACCGTGCCTACTGGCAGGTCACTGGCCAAGGTTCGACTGAATCCGGGCTGCGCGCCTACCTGGGGCGTTACCCCGATGGCATTCACGCAGAACTGGCGGAAGAACGCCTTGACCAGATCGAACGCGCTGCTCGGGCAGAGGCCGAGGCACGTGACCGCGCAGCCTGGGATGTGGCACGTGGGGCGGACAATGTGCCCGCCTATCGCGGCTACCTGCACGACTTCCCCGATGGGGCGTTCCGCGATCAGGCAAGTGGCCGCATTGATCAGTTGACCGGCGGCGGCGGCGGGCTGACACAGCAGCAAATCGCGCAGTTGGAAGCGCAGGAGGCCGCCCTGAACCTGCCACCCGTCACGCGGGCTCTGATCGAGCAGCGCTTGGCCGCCCTTGGGCTGGAGCCCGGTCGTATTGACGGGCGGTTCGACGACCGCAGCCGCCGCGCCATTCGTCGCTATCAGAATGCGCGGGGTCTGGAGGTCACAGGATACCTGAATCAGTCAAGTGTGGTGCGCCTTCTGGCCGAAACAGTTGGTGGTATTCTTCAGCTGAACGGCGTGAACCGGTGATCCGAACCGCTGTGATTGCCGCGTTTGCGGCTGCCTTGATCCAGTTGGTTCCCAACTCAGCTGCGGCGCAGGACGCGGCTGAGTTGGCCGCAGCGCGAGCCGTGTTGCTGCAACTGCAACCACGTAGCTTTGCTGAAAACCTGGAATATTGTGGGTATGTCGGGCGGATGCCGGGTGGCCGCCTGACGGCGACCGAAGTGTCCCGTGGGGATGCCTGGGGCTGCCTGAGTCGAGCTGACGAAAGCCGTTTCGTCGAAATCGTGGCCAGTTTCCACACCCATGCCGGCTTTGACACCGCTGCTGATAGCGAGGTGCCAAGCACCGATGATGTACGTGGCGATATGGCAGAGGGTACAAATGGCTACATCGCCACACCCGGTGGTCGGCTATGGTACATTGATGGCGTACGGGGCGTGGCCACACAGGTCTGCGGATTGGGGTGTATGGGCCAGGACCCCAGCTTTGTTGCAGGGGACAGCGGCCCAATTGCGCAGCGTTATACCTTGCAAGAGTTACAGATGCGCGAACGTTAACGGGTTAAGGGTCCGGAGGGGTTAAGGTTCAAGGTTCAGGCCCGCTCCTCCTGCGCCATCGGTGACGGTGCAGTCCACCGTGCTGCCGCTTGTTTCGTCGCACGGGGCCGGGGCCTCGGTCTCCTGGGCAAGTGAAGGGCCCGAAGCGAGTGCCAAAAGGGTTAAAATAGTTACTGTCAGGCGGGTCATGGGCGGCTCCGAATAAGGGATATTTGAGATACCCCCTTGTTTAGCGCATTGGGTCAGGCCTGCCGATGGCGTGAATCCGGACGTCGTGGCGCGATCACATCTTCGTGCAGTGCTGCTGTGCCACCAACAAAAAAGCCGCCCCAAAGGACGGCTTCTTCAATCTGTGATGCTCGAAGATCTCAGCCCTGACGGGCTTTGAACCGGGGCTGCGTCTTGTTGATGACGTAGACGCGGCCCTTACGGCGCACAACGCGGCAATCGCGGTGGCGGTTCTTGAGCGAGCGGAGTGAGTTCTTGACCTTCATGGGTCTCTCCTTCGTCGCGGCGCGTCATTTGCGCCTGGTTGATCCATGAGCGCGTTGTGCGCCCGGCGAATGTCTCGTACCGGGTTTAACCGGCTAACCTGAGGCTTTGCAAGCAAAGTGCAGGCTGATTTTCCAATGCTTCCCGTCGGAAAGCACGGCCTGGTTCCCTGACACTTTTGGCAAAAGTGCAGATTGGTGGGCGATACTGGGATCGAACCAGTGACCCCTTCGATGTCAACGAAGTGCTCTACCGCTGAGCTAATCGCCCTTGCCCCGTTGGCCCGCACTGAAAAGACCAGCCAAGCGGCAATGGCCCCTTGCGCGGGGATCGCGTGGGTGTGTGGGCATATAAAAGGAGTCCCCACGCTTCGCAAGGGCTTTTGGACTCGCAAAAAAACCGGCTATATCAATACGTGCCCTTTTGTCATCGGAGCGTCCATGCATCCTGCATTTCGTCTGGAACTGCCGCGTGAGATCACAAGCTCTGTTGTGGTCGCCTCACCCCATTCCGGGCGGTATTACGCACCGTCGTTCATGGCGGCAACGGTTCTGGATGAGCGCATGATCCGGTCGTCGGAGGATGCCTTTATGGATCAGCTTGTCGCGGCGGCCCCCGCCCTTGGGGCCCCCCTGTTGGCGGCTGAGTGGCCGCGCGCCTATCTGGACCTGAACCGCGCCGCTGATGAGTTGGATCCTGGCGTGATCGAAGGCGTTGGGCGTGTGGCCCTGTCACCCCGGATCAATTCGGGCCTTGGGGTGGTGCCGCGTGTGGTGGCCAATGGGCGCGTGATTTACCGGGGCAAGCTGACAGGTGCCGAAGCCGAGGCACGGATTGCGCAGATATGGCAGCCCTACCACGCAGAGTTGGGCCGCCTGATGGACGCCGCACGTGCGGATTTTGGACAGGCGGTGCTGCTGGACTTCCACTCGATGCCCCACGAGGCGCTCGATTCGGTGGCCCGCCCTGGCGCTCCACGCCCGCAGGTTGTGTTGGGTGACAGGTTCGGGGCATCCGCCGACAGCGAAATTGTGGACGCCCTGGAGGATGGGTTTCTTGAGGCCGGCCTTGTTGTCAGCCGCAACGCGCCTTTTGCGGGTGCCTATATCACGCAGCGCTATGGGCGGCCTGCGAAAGGGTTCCATGCGATCCAGGTCGAGATTGACCGTGGCCTTTATATGAACGAGCGCATGATCCGCCCGAATGCAGATTTTGAGGATATGCAGCAGATTATCGCGCAGGTGTTGTCGCGGGTGATCGGGGCTTTGCCGGGGCGGGTTCCGCTGGCGGCGGAGTAGGTTTCAGGCGGTGTGCTCTAGTCGAATAGCGCGCCTGCGGCGCATTTTTTGGCATTCAGAAAAGGGGGGCGCTGCCCCCGGCTTCGCCTCCCCCGGGATATTGTCAGCAAATGGAAGACGTGCTTACCGCAGCGCCCGGCCTTTGAGGATGGCGTCCGCTCCGAAGCGGTTGCGGATCGCGTCGGTGGCGCGTTCGGCTTTCAGGCGCGCGGCCTCTTGTGGGTCGAGCAGGTTGCCTTCGCGGTCCGCCTGGTCGGCAGGGATAAGGTCGGCCACACCGACGCCCAGAAGGCGATAGGGGGTGGGGTGATCCATCCGGTCGAAAAGCGCACGTGCGGTGTTGTAGATGCGATCCGCCGTTTGAGTGGCGTCTGACAGGGTGGCGCGGCGGGTCAGCAGTTTGAAGTCGGCGCGTTTGAGTTTCAGGGTCACGGTGCGCCCGGCGATGTCTTTGGCCTTCAGGCGATCTGCGACTTTTTCGGCCATACGCCAGATGTGGCCGTCGAGCAGGTCTTTGTCGGTGATGTCGTCATCAAACGTGGTTTCGTTCGATACACTTTTCACCGCGCGGTTTGATTTGACGGGGCGATGGTCCTCACCTCGGGCCAGATGCCAGAGCCGCTCACCCATGGAGCCGAAGCGGTCAATCAGCGCCTGCCGTTCCCAGCGTTGCAGGTCCGAGAATGTCTGGATCCCGGCCTTGTTCAGGGACGCCTGTCCAACATCGCCAATGCCCCAGATCATGCGGACAGATTTGTCGGACAGGAACGCCAACGTTTCAGCCGCGCCGATCACGGAAAACCCCCGTGGTTTGTCGAGGTCGGAGGCGATCTTGGCGAGAAACTTGTTGTGTGACAGCCCGATGGAGCCGGTGATCCCGATCTCTTGCCGCATCCGATTTACCAGCCGCGCCAGCATTGCGGCCGGTGGCTTGCCGTGAGCGCGGGCGGTGCCAGTGAGGTCCAAAAACGCTTCATCCAGGGACAGGGGTCCGATGGCGGGCGTCATCTCCTCCATCATCGCGCGGATTTGTTTGGAGACTTCAACGTAGGTCTCCATGCGGCCGCGTACCACAACGGCTTCCGGGCAGAGTTTGAGGGCCTGGAACATCGGCATTGCCGAGCGCACACCTTTGATGCGGGCAATGTAACAGGCAGTTGACACAACGCCCCGCCTGCCGCCGCCGATGATAACGGGTTTGTCCCGGATCTCCGGGTTGTCGCGTTTTTCTACTGACGCATAGAAGGCATCGCAATCCATATGGGCGATGGAGAGGTCGTAAAGTTCAGGGTGGGAGGTGACACGGGGTGACCGGCAGGCCGGGCAGCGGCGGCCATTCTCAAAGGTTTCCAGACAATCGCGGCACAGGGCAGGCATGGGGTGCAGGATACGCCTATTCCAGGGGAGCCGGAAGGTCCGGTTAGGTCAATCGCTTTTCCATATACACACGGGTCAGCCTGCGGTCCGTCATGCCGACGTGGTCTGGCTCTATCGCCACGGCGAAATTGTCCGACATGGGGGCCGGGAATGGCGCCAATGATGTCGATCCACGGCCTATATGCGGCGCGGACCAGCGCTTGGATGGCGGCCAAATCGCCCGAAACGGCTGCGCGAATACACATCAAAACGCAGCTTTCAGGTGCAAATTTCGGATTCCCCCATGACGATTAGGGGTGGAGTCAAACGCCCAGAGGTATCATATCCTGTAGGTATGAAGCCGGAAGATCAAATCAGAGGTATTATTCCCATGCTCGAAGACATTCTTGGCGGGCTCGGCGGTGGAAGCGTATTCACTATCGCCATCGCTCTTTTCCTTATTCTTTGCATTTACCTCGGCATCCGGATTGTTCCGCAATCCGAGAAATACGTGGTGGAACGGTTTGGGCGCCTGCGCTCCGTGCTTGGGCCAGGCATCAACTTTATCGTGCCGTTCCTTGACCGTGTAGCACACAAGATATCAGTTCTTGAGCGGCAATTGCCGAATGCCGAACAGGACGCGATTACCAAAGACAACGTGTTGGTAAAGATCGACACGTCCGTATTCTATCGCATTGTCGAGCCGGCAAAGACGGTTTACCGGATTCGTAACGTTGATGCCGCCATCGCCACAACCGTTGCCGGTATCGTGCGGGCTGAGATGGGCAAGATGGACCTCGACGAGGTGCAATCGAACCGCTCTGCCATGATTGGCCAAATCAAATCGCAGGTTGAATCGGCGGTGAACGATTGGGGGATTGAGGTCACGCGGGCTGAAATCCTTGACGTGAACCTCGACCAAGCGACACGTGAAGCGATGATGCAGCAGTTGAACGCGGAACGTGAGCGCCGGGCTGCGGTGACGCGGGCGGAAGGTGAACGCCGTGCGGTTGAACTGTCTGCTGACGCCGAACTTTATGCCGCCAAGCAGGTGGCCGAGGCCCGCCGGGTCACAGCGGATGCCGAAGCTTATGCAACCGGTGTGGTTGCTGAGGCCATCGCCAAAGGCGGCCTGGAAGCGGTGCAATACAACATCGCACTTGAGCAGGTTAAGGGCATCGCAACATTGGCGGCGGGTGCTGGCAGCTCCACCATCATCGTTCCCGCAGATGCGGCGGACGCCTTTGGTAAGGCGTTCCAGATGCTTAAGGGCCGCAGCTGATGGAATTGCTTTGGGCGCAATGGTGGGTTTGGGGCGTCGCCGCTGTCGCCTTGGTCGTGGGTGAGGTCTTGCTGCCGTCCTACGTTCTTCTGGGCTTTGGCATCGGTGCGGGGGTGGTGGCGTTGCTGCTGCTGATCGGCGTGCCGATTGGCGCGTCCTTGCCGATCTTGCTGCTCATCTTCACAGTTTTCTCGCTTCTGGCATGGCTGGGTTTGCGCCGTTGGGTGGGCGTGTTCCGGGGCCAGGTCAAGAACTTCGATCACGATATTAATGACTGAACTGAAAATGCGCCGCTGTCCGAGAGGGTGGCGGCGCTGACGGATCAGGACGATCTGACCTTCACAACCGTCTGACCTTCACAACCGTCAATTCCCCCGACACGCTGGCCGACCATACGCCGTTTGGCGGGCTGGTTATCGACACCTCATTTGTCCGCCACATGGGATGGGCCGGGGAGGCTGACCTGCCGTTTGAGGTGATCACCCGATTTTCGCGTTTGGGTGGAACCGCGATATCTCCGCAAGTCAGTGGGACATCACGAAAGCCGACCAATTCATCTTTGAGGCCAAACCAGAAGGCATCGCCGCCATGGCCAGCCTGCTGATGGACATGGCCGACCCGATCCATGGCCGGGAAGAGATCAACATGGAGTCACCTTTTACCGGCTTCGCCGCCACTCAGCCCCGTTCCCTTGAGGCGCGGTTCAGGTTGCCCAATACGCTGGCGTTCTACTGCGACGCTGGATCAGCTGGTGCTGCCCGAGCGGCGTTAGCATGAGGTGTCCGGCGCGATCCCAGCTGGACGGCCCAGAAGCACCCGTAGGTTGCGGCGGATCAGGTTGTTCCAGATCAAGCTTGGGAAGCTGCGCAGGAAATCGGCGCCGGACCCGCGCCCACCCTTGCCAAGGGTGCGCAGGCTGACCTGCGGGGCCACGGGTTTGAAGATCGAGCGGACGTTTGCAGGCTTGCCGGCTTTCAGCAACCGCAAGGCGCGCCCGGTCGCGGCAGTATCGTTCCAATCGCTGGCCCAGACCACACAGCCACCTCGATTGATGATGAATACGGAATTGGGGTAGCCGCCATACGCCTCGTGTACTTCGCCACCCAGATCGTCGATCAGGATGCGGCGGGCCTCACCCTCATCGCGTTCAAGGCGCTGCGCGCAGGATGTTTTATCGGCGATTGTGCGATGTGCGCCGATCTTTTCGCCAGGATGCGCCTCGCGGACATAAAGGATTGCAAAGCTGACATCGGGGAACTCTGCATCCAATCGGGCCATGCCTTTGCGGCGGCCCTGAAACAGCGGGCAAGTCAGGCTGCCCATCTCCAGGACCAGAAATTCCGCATCGAAGTCCAGCACATTTGCGGCAGTGCCATCCGGCGTCACAACGTCGAAGTCCGGGGCGCGGGTGCCCGGTTTGGGGCCGCGGAACTGCGCCAGGTCGTAGTGGCGGGCGTCGAAGTTGTCGTAATTATAGGCCATTAGACGTCTCCTTCTTTTGGTGGCTGCGCGGTGAGGTTCCCGGTGATTTTTGCAAGTGTGCGGGTGGTGGCAGCAAGGTCGTCAAGGGCCACACCCTCGACGGAACGGGTGATGAGGTCGCGGGCGATGCCGGACAGATCCCCAAACAATACCCGCCCCGCTTCGGTCAGAAGCAGATGAATTCTGCGTCGATCCTCAGGGTCTGGGCGACGTTCCACCAGTGCCCTCGCAACCAGTTTGTCGATCATGCGGGTTGAGGTTGTTTTGTCGCGAAACGTGCGGTCCGATAACGCGGTTGTGGTCATGCCGGGTGTATTGGCCAGTTGCAGAAGGATTGCCCATTCCTCTGCCGTGATCTTGTGGCCGTGGGCGGCGAAGTCTTTCACAAGGGTTTTGCGGATCACAAATCCGAGGTGATTGATCCAGTAGTGGGGATAGGAGTCCGGGTGTTGCATGAGTGCAATCTACATTAGATGTATACTACATGCAATGCGCCATGAGGATGGCTGCATTGAGCGGCGCCACCTGTTCCAACTCAGGAAAGTTCCGACAACACCATCTGCGCCGCTGCGCGCGGGTCTTGATGCTGCCAGATCGGGCGACCGATAACGATGTGGTCAGCGCCGTCTTTGATTGCCTGCGCGGGTGTGGCGACACGTTTCTGGTCCCCCAAGGCGGCCCCGGTGGGGCGGACTCCGGGGGTGACGATCAGGCGGCCCTCGGCCTCGGGCAACGCGCGGATCATCGCGGCCTCTTGTGGCGAAGCGATCACGCCGTCGGCCCCGGCCTCAAACGCACGGGCGGCCCGTTCGACCACCAGATCGGGGATATTGCCGTCGCGGATCAGGCAGGCATCCAGATCAGAGCGGTCAAGCGAGGTCAGCACAGTAACGGCGAGGATCTTGGTATTGCTGCCAGCGGCGCCTTCCTTGGCGGCACGAACCACGTGGGGATCACCGTGCACCGTCAGGAAATCCATATCGAATTGCGCCAGACCACGCACGGCGGCCTCTATTGTTGCGCTGATATCAAACAGCTTCATGTCGAGGAAAATGCGCTTGCCGTGATCCTGCTTCAACTCGTTCGCCAAAGCCAAGCCACCCCCTGTCAGCATCCCCAGGCCAATCTTGTAGAACGACACCGCATCACCCAGGCGTGCGGCCAGAGCCTGGCCTTGCACAATATTGGGCACATCAAGAGCCACAATCAAACGGTCATCAGACATGGCGCTTCTTCCCCTCAACAAAGACGGGTCCTGAGTATGCGCGCGGTCGGGGGAAGTCCACTTAGTGTCTGATCCAAAACTAATTGAGTGATTTCAGCGAGTTGTGATTCAATCGGATTGACAAGATTCGAGGGAGATCACAATGACTTGGACTGAAACCACTCGCGCCAAATATGACCGTCCTTCCGGGCGCTATGCAAGCGATTTAACCGATCAGGAATGGGAGCTGGTTGCGCTATTCCTGCCGCCACCTAAAACAACCGGTCGTCCTCGCAGCACGGTGATGCGCGATGTTCTGGATGCCATTTTGTACATCGCCAGTGCCGGTTGCGCGTGGCGTATGCTGCCCAATGATTTCCCTCCTGTGTCCACCGTGCGATACTATTTTTACAGCTGGCGCGACAACGGCATCTTTGAAATCATTAGCCATCTTCTGGTTGCGACGGCGCGTGAACTGCACGGCAAGAAGCCCGGCCCCACGGCTGGTGTGATCGACAGCCAGACCATAAAAACAACGGAAAGCGGCGGGGTTTTCGGCTATGACGCGGGCAAACGGATCAAGGGGCGCAAGCGCCATATCATCACCGACACGCTTGGGTTCATGGTCGGGCTGGTGGTGCACAGCGCTGGAATTCAAGACCGCGACGGTGCACCGGAAGTGCTGAAATCCATCCGCCATTCTTATCCCAACCTGCGCTATATCTTCGCCCCCTCTCGGTGAATGTGCCATTCACCTGCCGGGCAAGGGATGGCGGTTATGCCGGACCAAAGCTGCGTACTGCTCTTGAGGATGTGGGAAACTGGACCATCGAGATCGTCAGGCGCTCGGACACTGCGGAAGGTTTTGAAGTAATCCCCCGCCGCTGGGTCGTCGAGCGCACCTTCGCGTGGCTGAACCGCTGCCGGAGATTGGCCAAGGATTGGGAGAAATCCATCGCAAGTTCACAGGCATGGATCCTCATCGCCCATATCAGAACCCTCACGCGTAGAATCGCAAGCCATTGTAATCATGT
>JAESTV010000010.1 GCA_016763475.1 Roseicyclus sp. | reverse complement strand
TGCGGGTTGGCCGGATTCTATCCAACAGGCCCATTCTTTCCTTCCGCTACAACTGCCCGAAAAATCGGGCAGAACCCTTATATTTGTAATTTGGAAGGTTTGCCGTGGACTATACCGAGCTGACCAAAGCGTCTGGCGCGTTGTTCGCCATCATGTGCGCCGCGATCCTGTTTGCCGGGCAAAAAGATCACCGCCAGAGATTTCAATGAACGGAAAGAAGATACAGGCGAATTTGGATGTAATGCGGAGAGGATGGTGCCGGGGCCAAACTCTCATCCACCGCACCCTACCGCACCCTTGGCTCTGACATTCATTGCCCCTTGCTGCGGGACAACTGGTCGCCGAGCGCCCGTCTGGCATGGTTCATCAGCCTGCGCCCGGATCGCGGCTCATCCGCTTTCCCCGCCTCATTCCCCGCCCCATTCCCCGCGTGCGCGGATTTCTGAACTGGAGACATCCATCATCGGCACGTTCAGGAAGCACCATGCGGGGGCCTTTGCATGCCCCAGCAAATGCGCTGCCGTTGCAGGTATCTTTGCGCTGCGAAACCGCTGTGCAGCCACGGATGTTCTGGCCGATATCCGCTGACCCGGCCGCGCCAGCACCCCCACGGGGACGTTTTCCATAATCCATTCCCAGTGCTGCCAGTGATGGAATTGCGCCAGATTATCCGCCCCCATCAGCCACACGAACCGCACGCCGGGATACAATGCACGCAGCCGCTCCAAGGTCGCCGCCGTGTAGCGCGTACCCAGATGTGCCTCGATATCGGTGACCGCAACGCGTGGATGGCTGACCAAGGCCCGCGCCGCCTCCATCCGGCGTTCCATCGGCGCGGGTCCGTGGGCTTTCAGCGGGTTGCCGGGGGACATCAGCCACCACACACGATCCAGCCCAAACCGCTTTAACGCCTCGCGGCTGACATGCACATGCCCCTCGTGTGGTGGATCAAATGACCCACCGAACAGTCCAATCACTTGGCCCGGCACAGCAAATGGCAGGTTGTGGCGCAAAAGGTCGCCTCCGTGGAAACGCACCTTGATGGGGCGGAGGCGGCAAGCTGTCAATCGCCAGCCAGCCAACTCCTGACAGCAATACCTTACATCAGGCGGCACCGGTCTTGGAGCGACGGGTGCCGACTCTGGTGACCAGGCCGCGTTTGCCGCAACAGGCCCACGTCATCTCGCGGATAGTCAGGCACGCCACCGTCCTACCCAACACCCCCGCATTGCTCCCAACCTGCTCACGGCGAAATCCAACCGACATCCCGCGGATTTTAGTGAAAATGTCCTGATAAATTCGGGCCATGTTGCAGGCCCATTAACCTGCAATTTGCCCAAACAGGCATAGCGTCCACAGACCAATGTGGGGTGTACGAATGTCATGGTAACCACAACAAGTTCGATTGCGACGCTGGGGGATTGGCTGGCACCGCTGGGCATTGACCTGGCCCTGGCGTATTTGGCGATGGAAGTGGTGCTTGTGGTGCTGCTGGTTGTTACCTTGGGGGTGTTGCTGCTCAAGGTCCGCGTCTCGAAACGGGCAAAATTCGCGTTGTCGGAAGTTGAGCAAACCCTCGACGCCGTCTCAGCAAAAGAAGCCATCCTGAACGCCGTGGCTCAACATGCCAACGATGGGCTGGTTTATCAGGATATGGACGCGCGTATCCTTTGGGCCAATCCGGCTTATTGCCGGACCATGGGCCGGGAATTGGATGAAATCATCGGTCGCCGCCCCCAGGAATATTGCTTTCCACCTGAGGTGAAGCCAACCGACGAAGAAATCGAAAACTACGCGTTCGACACCGACAGTTTCGAATTTCACAACCTGGTGCGCCGCCCCAACATCCGCAAGAATGGTGACCGGTTCTGGCATGAGTTTAACCTCTCCGTGGTCGAACCGCAGCCGGGCAAAAAGCGGGTGATCTTGGTGTCACGGGATGTCACCAGCCAGGTCAATCGTGAGCATGAATTGGAACGCGCACGTGCCGATCTGCACCACGCCGCCCTCCATGACGCCCTGACGGGGCTTAACAACCGCACGGCGTTTCTGGCTGCCACCGATGCAATCCTGCGCAAACCCAAGGTGGAAGATCGTGCCATCGGCTTGCTTTATATCGACCTCGATCACTTCAAGGCGGTGAATGACAGCAATGGCCACGCCGCTGGTGACCGCCTGCTGATCCACGTCGCCGCTGCAATCCGCGCCAATGCCGAAGAAGGGGATCTGTCGTGCCGGATGGGGGGGGATGAATTTGTCGTGGGCTGCCCCGGTGTCACGGATTTTGAAACATTGCAGCACATCGCCGACGGCTTGATGGAACGTATCCGCACCCCAATCGCGTGGGGGGACTCTACGCTGTCGTGTGGCGCCTCGATTGGCATCGCTCTCAGCACCGGGGATCGCACCACGGCTGAAGATTTGATCCGCTCTGCTGATTTCGCCCTCTACGAGGCCAAGGCCCCCGGCGCCCCCCGGATCGCGCGGTATGATGCGGAGCTTCATGAACGCCAGGAGGTCGCAAATGCCTTGATGGAGGAGTTTGTGGAGACCCTCGATAACGACGGCATCAGTTTTGTCTACCAGCCGATCCTGGACGCGCGCACGGGTAAGATCCGCTCGTTTGAGTCGCTCGCCCGCTGGAATCGCGACAACGGGGAAGTGGTGGCCCCTGACCAATTCCTCACCTACGCAGCGCGCCTGAACCGGATGACCGATATCGACTTTGCCGCCATCCGCGCGACGGCATCTTTGGTGGCCGAACTGGACCGGCGTGGCCATAAAATTCGCGGCGCATTCAACACCTCGTCCGAGTCGCTGGCTCATCCTGATTTCATGTCGCGTCTGGAATTTGAGGCGCGCGAAGCGGGTCTTAGTGCAAAATCTCTGGTGGCCGAGGTGTTAGAGACCACCTTTTTCGGCTCCGATACCACCAATAACGTGGCGGCCGTGCGTATCAACGAGCTTCGCCAGCACGGTTTTTCCGTCTACCTTGATGATTTCGGCGTCGGGTACGCGGGCCTCTCCCATCTGGGCCAGCTTGATGTCAGCGGTGTGAAGCTCGACCGCAGCCTGATCGCCAACGTCACCCGGGATCGTAGCGCGCGGATCATCACCACTTCGATCCTGCGCCTGTGTGATGAACTTGGCGTCGGCACACTTGCCGAAGGGATCGAAACGGCGGAGCAGGCGGAATTTATGGTGGCCCACGGCTGTTACCGCCTGCAAGGCTTCGGCATCGCCTGCCCGATGTCCCGTGACGCGCTCCTCTCGATGGTCGAAAAAGGGGCGCCCATTGTCATCCCATCAGAGATATCGCTGCTCACCCACAGTGCCTGACGCGCCCATCCACGCCACGTCCCGTTTGCCCATCCCGTCGCACCCCTTTAAGGAAAGGCGCGAACAGCGATTTTTCCCGACGGAGCAAACCCATGGCCGCCTATCAATACGTCTACCATATGGACGGTGTCTCCAAGACCTTTCCCGGTGGCAAGAAATGTTTTGAAAACATCCGCCTCAGCTTTCTGCCCGGCGTGAAAATCGGTGTGGTCGGTGTCAACGGCTCAGGTAAATCCACGCTGATGAAGATCATGGCGGGTCTCGACACGGAGTTCACCGGTGAAGCGTGGTCAGCTGAAGGCGCGCGTGTTGGCTACCTTCCCCAGGAACCGCAGCTGGACGAAACCCTGAGCGTCCGTGAAAACGTCATGCTTGGGGTGGCTGACAAAAAGGCCAAGCTCGACAAGTATAACGAGCTGGCGATGAATTATTCTGACGAGACCGCTGATGAAATGGCGGCGCTCCAGGATGAGATTGACGCCAACGACCTGTGGGACCTCGACAGCCAGATCGACGTCGCGATGGAGGCCCTGCGCTGCCCCCCCGATGATGCGTCCGTCGGATCCCTGTCAGGTGGTGAACTCCGCCGTGTGGCGTTGTGTAAACTGCTGCTTGAAGCGCCCGAGATGTTGCTTCTCGACGAGCCGACAAACCACCTCGACGCTGAAACCATCGCCTGGCTGCAGCAGCACCTGATGGACTACAAAGGCACCATCCTGATCGTCACCCATGACCGGTATTTCCTCGACGATATCACCAGTTGGATTCTGGAACTCGACCGTGGTCGTGGCATCCCTTACGAGGGCAATTACTCCGCATGGCTTGAACAAAAAGCCAAACGGCTGGCACAGGAATCCCGTGAGGACAAGTCGCGCCAAAATACCCTCCAGCGCGAACTGGACTGGATCCGCCAAGGGGCGAAAGCCCGCCAAGCCAAGCAAAAGGCCCGGATCAACGCCTATGAACAGCTCGCGGGTCAGTCCGAGCGCGAGAAGCTGTCACGCGCCCAGATCATCATCCCCAATGGCCCGCGCCTTGGCTCCAAAGTGATAGAGATCTCAGACCTCAAGAAGGGTTACGGCGACAAACTCCTGATCGAAAACCTTTCAATCGACCTGCCCCCCGGTGGCATTGTTGGGGTGATCGGCCCCAACGGCGCAGGCAAATCGACGCTGTTTCGGATGCTCACAGGGCAGGAGCAACCTGACGAGGGCACGCTGGAATACGGCGACACGGTGGACCTCTCCTACGTCGACCAATCCCGTGACGCGCTGACCGGCGACGTGACGGTATGGGAGGAAATCTCAGGCGGCGCAGAGGTGATCGAACTTGGTGACGCCTCGATGAATTCCCGCGCCTATTGCTCGGCGTTCAACTTCAAAGGCGGCGACCAGCAGAAGAAGGTCGGCCAATTGTCCGGCGGCGAACGGAACCGGGTCCACATGGCGAAACTGTTGAAATCCGGCGGCAACGTCCTGCTGCTGGACGAACCCACCAACGACCTGGAC
>JAESTV010000112.1 GCA_016763475.1 Roseicyclus sp. | reverse complement strand
GGTGTATCCCGCGCGCCGCAGGGCACGCGGGAATGGGCCTCAATCGGCAGATACTGCGCCACATGCCCACATTCGGTGCTAGATTCGCCACAAATCACCGGCACAAAGCCGGAAAGACAAAAACAAGCGGGCAGTAGGCACATGGCATTTTCAACACGCGGGGCGGCGGCCCTGGTTCTTTTGGCGGCGGTAGTTGCAGCTCCGGCGAACGCACAAGGCAGCGCCGGCGGCGAGAGCCTCGGCACCGTCCAAATCTTCACCAACGATTGGTTCGGGATGCCGTTTGGCGATCGTTTTGATCGTTGGCGCACCGGCGCTTATCAGGTCAGCCACTTCAGGGGAGAGGCTTGGAACGGCGCATTGCCATCTGATCCCTTCGCACTGGTCGAGTACCGTTTCCGTGGTGAGATCATTGCCCCTGATAATCTTGCGGCACCTGCGGCTGGTGATCGGCTTTACGCGCCCGCGCTTTACTTTGGCGCGACGACACATTTTGAAATGCGCGGGATTGAGGTCGCATTAGGCGCGGACCTTGTATTGACCGGGGATCAGACCGGGCTGATGGGCCTGCACGACGGTATCCACCGCACTTTTGGCGGATCTAACGTTGATCTGGCGAATTTTATGATCGAGGACGGTATCTATTTCAACGGAATCGTTGAGGGCGCGCGCAGCCTTGATTGGGGTGCTGCAAACGTTCGGCCTTTCCTGGAGGTGCAGGCGGGTGTCGAGTCGCTGGTGCGGGCGGGTGTAGACCTGCGGTTTGGCAGCTACGATGATGAGGCGCTGTTGATCCGTGACCCGATCACTGGCCAGCGGTTGATCGGCATCCCCGGCGACAACGGTGGTGGGTGGACGTTTTCGGCAGGGGGTGACGTGGCTTTTGTCGGCGACTCTGTTCTGCTGCCGATAAGTGGGCCTGCAATTGAGGACACCCGGTACCGGGTGCGGGGTGGCGTGAATTACGCCTTTGGTCCGTCCAACTTCTTCTATGGCGTGACCTATTTGTCCGAGGAATTTGTTGGCCAAAGCGAAGGTCAGCTTGTCGGCTCGATGTCGTTGATGCTGCGCTTCTGACACAATCGATTCGGCGATTCGCCCATTTGCGAATCGCCCCCTTCCCAGAGCGAATCACCTCTGCTAGCCTCCCTTACAAGTGCCGGGGAACAACCACCGGTAAAGACGTCAAAAACTGACGAGGCGGGGCATACATAATGGGTACGGGCTTTCAGGGCGCGTTCGTGATTGCATGGGCGCAGACCTGCATTGAAGGGTTTCCGGCAGAGCCAGAGCTAGAGCTGGCCGAAGGGATGACTTGGAGTTGGCACGGTCAATTTCTGCCGCTGGATGGTGATCCCGGCGCGCTTCTTCTGACGGCCAGCCGGGCCAGGATGAGCTTCGTGCCCGTGCGGCGCGGGTGGTGCGCAAACTGTTGCAGCACCCCGCGCCGGGCCCCGCAGAATTTGCCGCAAGTGACAAGGACCCGCTGTTTCGCGGGGCGTTCATCGTGTCGGATGGGGCGAAGTTCCATACCATTGTGCCGATCCTCCTGGAAGATGGTGGCGCGCCGTTGTTGTTGTTCGCCGGTGATCCGCCGCCCTCGGGGCGGGAGTTGACGATTGTACATCGCAACGAGGAAACACTGACGCCAACACCGTCGGATGCGCCTGCGGTGATCTGTTTCACCCCTGGCACCCGTATCCGCACCGAAGATGGCGATATCCCGATTGAGAACCTTGGCACCGGTGATCGTGTGCTGACCCGCGATGACGGCCCGCAAGAGGTGTTGTGGTCCGGCCACCGGCGGATGTCTGGCGCCCGGCTGTTTGCGATGCCAGATCAGCGCCCGATCCGTATCCGCGCCGGGGCGTTGGGTGTGGACCGCCCGGACGACGATTTGATTGTCAGCCCCGAGCACCGGGTCCTGGTGACCGGTCGGGCCGCCATGGACCTGTGGGGGGAGCATGAGGTGCTGGTGCGCGCGGCTGATCTGGTTGGGGATAGCCGGATTACCGTCGATCATTCCCTGCGGGAGACGTTTTATATCCATCTGATGTTGGACCGGCACGAGGTTGTGTGGGCCAATGGCATGGAAGTGGAAAGTTTCCACCCCGGGTTCATGGGCCTTGACCATCTGACAAAGCTGCAACGGGACAGCATGTTGGAG
This sequence comes from Roseicyclus sp., assembly GCA_016763475.1. Lineage (GTDB taxonomy): Bacteria > Pseudomonadota > Alphaproteobacteria > Rhodobacterales > Rhodobacteraceae > Gymnodinialimonas. The sequence goes on along the minus strand of JAESTV010000112.1, from coordinate 8,077 downwards.
ATGCGCCCTGAACTGGAGCAAAACCCCCATGCGTATGGCGCGCCCGTGCGGCGGATGTTATCGCGGGCCGAGGCCGCAATCCTGATCCACGGCGCGCCCACCAAGCCAATCGCCGCACGTTCAGGCTTCGGCATACATTGACAGCCCCCTGATCCCCCTTTAGAGACCCGCGAGATCCCGGCAGCGATGCCGGGGTTTTTATTGGTGTTGGTGGTCCCCGCAAGGGGAACCCTGTCGGCCCAAAGGAACCCGCTCAGGTGGCTTCTGAAAGGTAAAGGACAACGCCCTTTTTTATCGGCACGACGGCCCATTCGGGGGTGGTTCGCACCGGGCAGACGCGGAGACGCGCTTTCAGCCCGAACAGTGGGAACCGGTTTTCGGATCAAGCTGAAATGCCACGCAAAAAGGAGAACAGCCGTGACCAAACGCACGTCTGCCAAATACAAAATTGACCGTCGGATGGGTGAAAACATCTGGGGCCGCCCGAAATCCCCCGTCAATCGTCGTGACTATGGCCCCGGCCAGCACGGTCAGCGCCGCAAGGGCAAGCTGTCTGACTTTGGCTTGCAGCTGCGCGCCAAGCAGAAGTTGAAGGGTTACTACGGCGACCTGACGGAAAAGCAATTCCGTCGCATTTATGGCGAAGCCGAGCGTCAGCGTGGCGATACGGGTGAGCTGCTTATTGGCCTGCTGGAGCGTCGCCTGGACGCGGTTGTGTACCGCGCCAAGTTTGTGCCGACCGTCTTTGCTGCCCGTCAGTTTGTGAACCATGGCCACGTCACCGTGAACGGCCAGAAGGTTAACATCCCCTCCTACCGTGTGAAGGAAGGTGACGTGATCGAGGTCCGTGACAAGTCCAAGCAACTGGCCGTTGTGCTGGAAGCGTTGCAACTGGCCGAACGTGATGTGCCTGATTACATCGACGTCAATCAAGGCAAGCTGACGGCAACCTTTGTGCGCTCACCTGGTCTGGGTGATGTGCCGTATCCGGTTCAGATGGAACCGAACCTGGTTGTCGAATTTTACGCGAAGAACTAATTGGTCTTTGCGATCTGCAGCGACACAATGCGCCGCCCCTTCGAGGGCGGCGTTTTTTGTTGAACCGTATTAACGTGCCGGATTTCGGGGGAGTGTTTCGCCCTCGATAGGGGCAACAACACCAAACGCGTGCCGGGCTGGGTCTGGTGATCCGGGTAATGGCAGGCACCCACCCGGTTTGCGCGCGTATCGGCGGCCCGATTGTGACGATTGGCTTTGGGTCAATTGGCAAAGGTACGTGGCCCCTGATCGAGCGTTTTTTTGAGTATGATCCCGTGCGGCTTACGGTGATCGAACCCGACGTACGCCAGGATGAATTCCTGCTTGAGCATCACTTGGGGTTTGCGGCGGACCTTGATCTGTCCGGGCCGTGGGTGTTTCGCAATGTGTTGGCCAGTTGCAACGAGCCTCACTTCGTTCGGCCCGGTGCGGCGTGTTCTCGGCCTTTGGCCTCAAGTCACGGCCGCGGTGGCGCCTTCGTTTCACTCAGGCGCGGCCTCGCCTATCAGCTGGCGATAGCCCTGTAGCCGCGACTGGTGCGGGACGGCGGGCCGGACGGGAAGGTGTACTGGCTGTCCAGGTGCCATCCGGCGTCAGCCAGCATCGCGGCGACATCTTCGGATCGGTAGGCGCGGTGTCGCCATTGCAACCAGATGATTGCGTTACACCAATGGGGTTTGGAGACAATGAGCCAGAGCCGCGCGCCGGAATTGACCCACGTGCGCATGGTCTGTAGCGCGGCGACCGGGTCTTCGACATGTTCAAGGACGTGGGCGGCGAGGAGGTGATCAAACGGAGCGGCGGGGTGGAAGGTGTCGATCCCGTCGGGCACAGGCTCTGTGGCGGCCCCGTGGCGGTGCAGCGCGGTCTCTGCCCGTGTGAGCATGGCGGGTGACGGGTCGAGCAAGGTCAACTGCGCCGGCGGGCCGTAAACCCCTACCCAGGCTTCGGCAAATGTGCCGGTCCCACAGCCGACATCGCAGATTCTGTCAGACGGGTCTGCACGGTGCGGGGGGGCGGCCAGAAAACCCAAGTAGGCATCGCCGTAACCAAGCGTGCGCATCTTGTCACCCCAACCGCCGGCGGCGCGCTCATATCGGGAGGTGAGGGTGGGGGTGCGGGTGCCACTCATGATCTGTGCAATATCGCACGGACCTGGCTGCGATCCCAGCCCTCGTAATCGCGTTGGGAAAGGCGTAAGCCGCAGGCATGGCATTTGGTGATAACTTCAGGACGGTGACCCTGAAAGAGGGGCGCGATCTGCCGCTTTGGCGGTCTCCGATCGCTTTGCTGGCGGTGATGTCGTTTGCCATGCCGATAGCCTTCGCCACCTGGTCAGCGCTGCTCAACAATTTCGTCATCGAGATGGCGCAGTTTGACGGGTCACATATTGGCTGGCTGCACACGGTGCGCGAGATTCCGGGGTTTCTTGCCATTGGAGTCATATTCCTGATCATCTTTATGCGTGAACAGGTGCTTGGGCTGATTTCGCTGATCTTGCTGGGGGTCGCCACCGCGATGACAGCGCAGTTTCCCAGCTTGGGTGGGCTGCTGTTTGTTACGCTGCTCAGCTCCATCGGGTTTCACTATTACGAGACGGTGAACCAATCGCTGCAACTGCAATGGATCGACAAGGCGCGCGCGCCGCAGACGTTGGGCTGGCTGATGAGCATCGGATCAGGTGCGACGCTGCTGACCTATCTGCTGATTGTGGTCACGTGGCGGACTTATGACCTGAGTTATGATACCGTCTACTGGCTTTCGGGTGGGGTGACGGCCCTGCTGGCTGTGGTCTGCCTGCTGCTGTACCCGCAGTTCGAGAGCCCGACGCCACAGACCAAAAAGATGGTCCTGCGGCGGCGCTACTGGCTGTATTACGCGTTACAATTCATGTCAGGCGCGCGCCGGCAGATATTCGTCGTCTTCGCGGGCTTCATGATGGTTGAGCGCTACGGGTTTGAGGTCCACCAGATCACCGCGCTTTATATGGTGACGTTGCTGGCGAACATGGTGGCGGCGCCGTTCCTTGGTGGGGCCGTGGCTCGGTTTGGAGAGCGTGCGGCGCTGGTTGTGGAATACGCCGGGCTGGGGCTGATCTTTGTGATGTATGCGGGGCTTTACGTGTTTGACTGGGGCGCCGGGCTGGCGGCGGGGCTTTATATCGCCAACCACATCTTCTTTGCGCTGGCACTGGCGATCAAAACCTATTTCCAGAAGATCGCAGACCCTGCCGACATTGCACCTACGGCGGCGGTTGCGTTCACAATCAACCACATCGCTGCGGTGTTCCTGCCTGCGGGCCTTGGGTATCTGTGGCTGACCTCTCCCACGGCCGTTTTCGCGGCGGCGGCGGGTATGGCGCTGGTGTCATTGTTGCTGTCGCTTCTGGTGCCACGCCATCCGGAGCCGGGACACGAGACAACATTGGCCCGCCCGCAGGCACAGGCGGCGGAGTAGCGTAGGCGGCAGGGTAGGTCGGGCGGCAGAGTAGCTCAGGCGGCAGGGTAGCTCAGGCGTCTGTGGCCACACGTGGGCAAAGCGGCGTGACGTCGAAAGCGTCGATCAGACCGTCGATCAGCCGTATGGCCAGCCCGCTTTCGCAGCCGGAAGCGGCGTCTCCTGTGCCGTGAAGCTCGGTGATTCGGGCGTCGTCGCCGCCGCCGCGTGAGCTGCGTGACGAGAACCCGATATGATCCCAGGGCTCAATCTGACCGAAAAATCGTGCCAGCCCGCCGGGGCCAACCCGGTCTGACAGGGCGGGGGTCATCAGTGCGGTGGCCTGTGGGTGTTCCTCTGCTGCGAGATGGGTCAGGAAAGCGCGGGCGACGGCGACGTCCTGGCGCTGGGCCTCAAATGCACCCCAGAACAACCAGCCCATTAAGAAGAAGCCTGCGAGGGTCAGGGATACCGGAAGGATTGCACGCCTCATGTGGAGGCCCCTGATGCGCGCGCGCCGGGGCGCCCGTTACAGACGGGGGTGATATCAACATAGGTGATACGTCCGTTTCTAAGCACCACGTGTATCCGGCTTTCGCAGCCGGACGTTGTGGTGATGCGCCCGATCATCTCGGAGCTGCGGCCATCGGTGCCGACGGAAGTGACGGTGTTGTTGAAGCTGATGTCGACAAACGGCTCCATCCCGGCGAAACGACCGGCGGCGGCGGTATCCAGGAAATCCGCACGGGTGTGGCGGGCGATCAATTCACTTGCCAGTTCAACCTCTTCGGCCTGCAAATGGGTGAGGAATGCCAGCACGGTATCGTCGTCTGTGCCGGCCCCGCGGAAAGCCAACGCAAGTGAGCCGACAACAGCGACAACGACGAAGCCGACGGCCAGCCTGTTTCCCAATTTGCCTGATATCATTTACATCTCCATTCGGTTTGCGGTGCCGGGCCACTCAGCCCTCGGCACGCCGTCATGATCGTGGGCTTTAGGAACCAGACGCACCGCCCCGGCAGAGAGGCGTGATATCGAACGATGTGATCTCACCGTTCAGCAACGCAAACACCAAGCCGCTTTCGCATCCGCTGTCGGTGGTGCCTGTGCCGGTCAATTCGGTGGTGCGCCTGCCGTTGGATGACGAGAAGCTGATCGATGGGAAACTGATGTCGGTATAAACCTCCATATCCACAAAGGACCCGGCGAGATCTTCAGGGCTGTAGGCTTGGGTGATAGAGGAATGTAGCAGGGCGTAGGCCTCAGGTGTTTCACCGGCGGCCATATGGGTCAGGAACGCCCGAGATGTATCGGCGTCATCCTTTTGGCCCTGAAAGCCGAAGTAGAAAGCCCCGAAAATTATGACGGCGGCACCCAGAAGGGTGAAGATAAGGCCGCGGGGTCCTCGAAACATGTCGTGTCCAATCTTTTGCTGTCTTTCGGGAATAATACCCATGTTGCCGGAATTAGCGATCTACGGAAACCCTCCGGTCGTTTGCTATGCCCCGGCAAAGCGGCTACCGGTCTGCCAAACCTGAATTGGAGGCCTTATGCCCACCTGGACCGCGCTGACCACCTTGCCACAAAAACCAACTGCGGAAGCGCTGGGGGAGGCGTTGGAGGTTCTCGATCCGACCCCAACAGGCGTAGGTGTGTTCGAGATGGAGGACGGGTCAGGTCTATTTGAAGTGGGCGCGTATTTCATCGAGGCCCCTGACGAGGTGGCGCTTGCGATCCTGGCGGCGGCTTACGGCGCGAAAGACTTCGCGGTGTCCGAGTTGCCTGAGACAGATTGGGTTGCACATGTGCGGCGCGAGTTACATCCGGTGGAGGCGGGCCGGTTCTTTCTTCATGGCAGCCACGATGCGGACAAGGTGCCTGAAGGGGCGATTCCGCTGCTGATTGAGGCCGCAATGGCCTTCGGCACCGGGCACCACGGCACCACAAAGGGTTGTCTCGAAGCTGTGGACAGACTGTTTACGGCCGGATTTCAGCCACATTCTGTGGCCGATATCGGCTGTGGCACCGCGGTTCTGGCGATTGCGGCAGCGAAGGTTTTGCAACTGCCCGTGATCGCGTCGGACATTGACCCGCAGGCCATTGATGTGGCCCTTGTCAATGCCGCCGCCAATGGCGTTGAGGCGCTGGTTTCTTGCGTGGTAGCGACTGGATTTGACCACCCTGTTTTGGTGGAAATGGGACCGTATGACCTTGTTTTTGCTAATATTTTGAAAGGCCCTCTGGTTGAACTTGCGCCAGATATGGCGACCCACACAAAGGCCGGCGGTTATGTCATCCTTTCGGGTATTCTCAACCCCCAGGCTGATGAAGTGATTGCCGCTTATCGCGATCAGAACCTTGGCCTGCATGCCCGTGACGAGATCGGGGAATGGACGACTTTGACCTTACGGAAGGCAGGTTAACCATACCCACAGAGATCGCGGTGTATTCGTCTAAAATCTGTCGCAATTCTGTCCAAGTAATGCTATATACCTACTCGGTGGGGGCAGCATAAAGAGTTTGAGCTGTCCAATGGTAAATGAAACAGAACATTTTAGTGATCGGTTGAACCGTATCCAGCGTGGGCGCCATCGGCGTCGGGGCGGGATGGGGTTTGTTGTTCATGCTGACGGTGTGGTGACAGCGATTGGTCAACCATCGTCCCGGCTGCGCTTTGGATTCCCTCTTAAAGGCCTGTTGATCGCGCTTTTTATCGCGGTTGCGGTCAAGGCCTATCTGATGTGGTTCATTGGCACCGATGTCTACGCGCTTCAGGTCCAGACCCTTTTGGCGGGTTCGGGCTTTGAGCGGGCCGCAGCCATGGTCCTGATGCCTGATGTGCTGACGGCGTGGGCCGCAGACCGCTATGAAGACATTTATGTATTCATCCAGGCCGGTTTGGCTGCCGAGTAGCCTGGCTAAATGAAGGACCTGCGCGGGCCGGGGATATTCCGCGCAGGCAGATATCCTGCGAACACGGCATGAAAAAAGCGGCGCGGGGATATCCCCGGCCGCTTTTCCAATGTGTGGGGGTGTTGCTCCGGCTTAGCCGATGCTCCGGCTTAGCCGATGCGACGACCATGGGCGATGTCGTCGATATCGCCGCGGCACAGGCCCAGGTCATCGAGTTCGCGGTCCGACAGTTTGGACAGCGCCTTGCGCGTGATCCGTGCGTCATTCCAGACCGCAATTGAGGCGACCAGATTGGAGAGTACACGGGTTGCATTGAAGCCTGCGTCGAGGGTGCGGTTGGTGATCGAGGCCATAGGTCTCATCCTTTCAAGTCTTGTGTTTCGTAAGCGCGACGGGGGTTCATTCCCTTCCGTCCTGTAAGCCGCATCTAGTAGTGGAAATCCGCCCCAACAACCCGGTTTTTTTGCATGGGTTCCATGCAGGTTCTGCATAGCTTGACTAGCGGCTAACTGATTGTAAACATTAAATAAATATACGTTCCGCGCCGCAAAAATTTTGTGGATATGTGTCGGAATTGTCGCATCTCGTTTGTGGGTGTCGAAAACAGATCAAGAAATGTCGAGAACGGAACATGGCGTGGTGCGGCTTGGCGATGTTCGTGTTTCGTGCTAGTGCGTACAAAAGGCCGAATAACGGGCAGGGCAGGCAGATATGCGAATAATTGGAATCGATCCGGGGCTGCGCACCCTCGGCTGGGGGGTGATTGAGGCCCATTCAGGGCGACTCAAGCATATCGCCAATGGGCAATGCAAAAGCGTCGGTACCGATTTGGCGGAACGGCTGTTGTCGCTGCATACGCAGTTGGCGGCGGTTGTGGCCGCTTATGCACCGGAAACGGCGGCAGTGGAGAAGACGTTTGTCAACAAAGACGCCGCTGGAACCCTGAAGCTGGGTCAGGCCCGTGGGATCGCGATGTTGGTGCCTGCGCAGGCTGGCCTACCAGTTGGGGAGTACGCCCCAAACGCGGTGAAGAAGGCGGTTGTGGGGGTTGGGCACGCGGACAAGAAACAGGTGGAGCATATGGTGCGCCTGCAATTGCCGGGCTGCGCACCTGTCGGGCCGGATGCGGCAGACGCGCTGGCGATTGCGATCTGTCATTCGTTCCATGCGGCCACTGCTGGCAGGCTGGCCGCCGCAATAGGAGCCGCGCAAACCCTTGAAACGCTGGGGCGTGCGCGATGATTGGCAAACTCACCGGGCGTCTGGACTATCGCGCCAAAGACCATGCGCTGATTGATGTGGGCGGGGTCGGGTATGTGGTGCATTGCTCGGACCGCACATTGGCGGCGCTGCCGGGCATTGGAGAGGCGGTTTCCCTTTATACCGAACTGTTGGTGCGCGAAGATTTGTTGCAGCTGTTCGGCTTCACCACCCCTTATGAACGGGAATGGCACCGGCTTCTGATCTCGGTTCAGGGGGTGGGGGCGAAGGCGTCGATGGCGATCCTCGGGACTTTGGGGGCTGAGGGTGCTGCACGTGCGATCACCCTTGGGGATGCGGTTTCGATCAAGGCGGCACCCGGAGTGGGGCCGAAACTGGCGCAACGGGTGGTGATGGAGTTGAAGGACAAGGCCCCTGCGGTGATGGCGCAGGGCGGCTCTCTGGACGCAACGATGGCGGCTGCGGGGGC
>JAESTV010000111.1 GCA_016763475.1 Roseicyclus sp. | reverse complement strand
GGGCGCAACAGCAGCGGTTGGCGCGGCGGGCGCATGCACCATCACGGGTGCCGCCACAGGCAGCTTTTTGGCGACGCGGACGCTCATCCAGTCACTTTCGCCATACTCACGCTTCACATGCAGCTCGGTCAGGTCATTTTCCCGCAACACTTCTGCCAGCGCCTTGATAAAGGCCACATCCTTGTCGTGTGTCTTCTCTGCCATAATGTTGTTCACCATCCCTCATCGGCCCATCGAAGGGTCTTGTCCCCACGCGCTATAGCGCAGGGTTGATGCGGGGAAAACCCGCTCTATTGCTGTTTAAGTGGGGGCGCGTGCGCGGATTGCAGCATCCGGGCCCCCAAATATTCAGCAATAGACCTGTCCTCGGTTCAGAATCGCACCACAGGGCCTCCAAAATTTTACCATTTGATAAAATTTTGGACTCGTGGCAGCATTGATTTCGGGCAAGCCATGCTTTTCAGCGAGGCAAGCCATGCTTTTCAACGAGGGACGAGCCTGATGACAAACACGCCCTTCACCCCCGGTATTGTGCCTGCCCGACTGGGTGCGCAGGACCTGGCGGAGAATTTCTCTGACCTCCACCCGCCCCTTGATGGGCACGAGGCCCTGGTGGCCGCGGACCGCTGCTATTTCTGCCACGATGCGCCGTGTATCACGGCCTGCCCGACCGCCATTGATATCCCGTTGTTCATCCGCCAGATCGCCACCGGCACAACGGCGTCAGCGGCACAAACCATCTTTGAGCAGAACATTCTGGGCGGCATGTGTGCCCGCGTCTGCCCGACTGAAACGTTGTGTGAAGAGGCTTGCGTGCGCGAAACCGCTGAGGGCAAACCGGTCCTGATCGGCCAGTTGCAGCGCTTTGCGACTGATTCCCTCATGGCGGCGGATGGGCATCCGTTTGAACGTGCCGCGCCGTCTGGCAAGCGGGTTGCCGTGGTCGGCGCTGGGCCGGCAGGTTTGGCCTGTGCCCACCGGCTGGCCCTACACGGCCATGACGTTGAGGTTTTTGATGCCCGCCCCAAAGCTGGCGGCCTTAATGAATACGGGATCGCCTCTTACAAAAGCACCAATGGATTTGCGGCGGCTGAGGTGTCCTGGCTTCTCAAGATCGGCGGCATTACCCTTTCCACCGACAAGGCGCTGGGCCGTGACATTACTCTGGAGGGGCTGCGCGGCGAATTTGACGCGGTGTTCCTTGGCATCGGGTTAACCGGGGTGAACGCCCTGCGGGCTGAGGGCGAGGCCCGTGACGGCGTGGCTGATGCGGTCGAATTCATTGCGGACCTGCGCCAGGCGGATGATCTGGGCGCCCTGCCTGTGGGCCGCAATGTTGTGGTGATTGGTGGCGGCATGACCGCAATTGATGCGGCGGTGCAATCCAAGCTGCTGGGGGCCGAGAACGTAACCCTTGTCTATCGCCGTGACCGTGATGCGATGCCCGCAAGCCGGTATGAGCAGGACCTTGCGACATCCAGGGGGGTGCGGTTTATTTTCAACGCCATGCCTTTGGAAGTGTTGGGGAACGGCGCGGCAACTGCGCTGCGGTGCGAATACACCAAAGCGGAGGGGCGGAGTTTGAGCGGAACCGGCGAGACCTTTGATCTGCCCGCGGATCAGATCCTCAAGGCGATCGGTCAAACCCTGGAAGGGGCGCCAGAGGCGGTGCGCCTGGAGGGCGGCAAGATCGCTGTCACCGGGGCAGGGCGCACGTCGGCGGATAATGTCTGGGCGGGCGGCGATTGTGCATCCGGCGGCGAAGATCTGACCGTGACGGCGGTGGCTGAAGGCCGGGACGCGGCGGAAGATATCCACGCCACACTGATCGGAGGGGCCTGAGCCATGGCTGATCTGAGCGTAGCCGAACGTAATGCCCTGGCGGTGATAGAGACACTGGACGATCCAGAGAAACTGCGGGCACTGATCGTCAATGCACGACGCCATAAATCCATCGCAGTTGAGCGCGCCGCATTTGCCCGATTGTGTCTCGTTCAGCCGGAAGCAAATCCCGGAACAGTTGAACATGACGTATGGCAATCGATCCATGCGCTCGAGGAAATGTTGCGCGACGAGCGAGGCAAGACGGTTCGGTTATCGAGAACCCGGCAAAAGATTGCGCGAGACGGAGAGGCGAAGACCGCCGCGGACCTGACCTTGAAACCCGAAGCCTCGGCCGGGTTCACTGATCTGATCGACCGGGGGCATCCAGAGCTAACCTTCGAGGTTGTGGTCCTGCGTCACCCGAAGACCTTCGACGCCGAGGTTCTGGATGCTGCACGAACACGGCTCGTGGCTGCCGGGATTGACCCTGATTTCTATACTTATGCTGGAGAAGAAAATGGCTGACCTCACCTCCAATTTCATCGGCATCAAATCCCCGAACCCGTTCTGGCTCGCCTCGGCGCCGCCGACGGACAAGGAATACAATGTCGTGCGCGCGTTTAAGGCCGGATGGGGGGGCGTGGTTTGGAAGACCCTTGGCGAGGATCCCAACGTTGTGAACGTCAACGGCCCGCGGTATGGCGCAATTTACGGCGCGGATCGTCGGCTCCTGGGCCTCAACAACATCGAACTGATCACCGATCGCCCGCTGGAAACCAACCTGCGTGAGATCAAGGCGGTCAAAGCCGCCTGGCCTGACCGCGCGATGATTGTGTCGATCATGGTCCCGTGTGAGGAGGCCTCGTGGAAATACATCCTGCCGTTGGTTGAGGAGACCGGCGCCGATGGGATCGAGCTGAACTTCGGCTGCCCCCATGGCATGTCCGAGCGCGGCATGGGCGCGGCGGTGGGGCAGGTGCCCGAATACATCGAAATGGTGGCGCGATGGTGTAAGCAATACACCCGGATGCCGGTGATCGTGAAGCTGACACCCAACATCACCGACATCCGCTATCCGGCCCGCGCCGCGAAGTCGGGTGGGGCGGATGCCGTATCCCTGATCAACACGATTTCTTCTATAACAAGCGTGAACCTCGACACATTCTCACCCGAGCCATCGATCGACGGCAAAGGCAGTCACGGCGGATATTGTGGCCCGGCGGTGAAGCCGATTGCCCTCAACATGGTCGCTGATATTGCCCGCGACGTGGAAACCGCTGGCCTGCCGATCAGCGGCATTGGCGGCGTCACCACATGGCGCGACGCGGCGGAGTTTCTGGCCCTTGGGGCGGGCAATGTGCAGGTCTGCACCGCGGCGATGACCTATGGCTTCAAGATTGTGGAGGAGATGAAATCGGGGCTGTCCCAATACCTCGACGAACAGGGTATCAGCCTCGACGATCTGATCGGCCGCGCGGTGCCCAACGTCACCGACTGGCAGTATCTGAACCTCAACTACATCGCCAAAGCCCGGATCGACCAGGACGCCTGTATCAAATGCGGGCGCTGCTACGCCGCGTGCGAAGACACCAGCCACCAGGCGATCTCGATGTCCGAGGACCGCACATTTGAGGTGATCGACGCGGAATGTGTTGCCTGCAACTTGTGTGTGAACGTCTGTCCGGTTGAAGGTTGCATCACGATGGAGGAATTGGCGGCGGGTGAAACCGACCCGCGCACCGGCAAAACCGTGTCGGCTGACTACGCAAACTGGACCACACACCCCAACAATCCGGGTGCTGTGAAGGCGGCGGAGTAAGCTGATGATCGAGCATCTGGACCACGTGAACCTGCGGACCGTTCAACTGGCGGCAATGATCCGCTGGTATGAGGGGGTTTTGCACCTGAAGAACGGCCCTCGCCCTCGGTTTCCGTTTCCCGGCGCATGGATTTACGCCGGTGACGTGGCGGTGGTTCACCTGGTCGAAGTGTCGACCGCGCCCCCCAAAGCCACGGATATTGCGCTGGAACACGCGGCGTTTCGCGCCACAGGCCTGTCGGATTTTATTGAGCGTTTACGGGGCGCTGGCGAAGCGTTTCGGATTGTCCGTGTGCCGGGAATGCCAATTGTGCAGGTCAATGTCTGGGACCCCGACGGCAACCACTTACATGTGGATTTTGATGCGGCAGAGGCTGACGGGATCGATATTGAGGATTTCACCGCCTCAAAGATCGAAGCCTGAGGCGCTTTGCCGCTCTCGGGATTGTGGGCTCGGTGGGCCTGCGCGAGAGGATTGCCCAATGCCGCCGCCACATCATGCCGCCAAGTGACGGCTGTCACCTTGTGCCGCCCCCGCCCCCGGTGCGGCTGATGCCGCTGGCGTGATTGGTGCCGCAATTCAGGGCGTCAAAAGCCTCGTAAACAGGGTCTCCAGAAACCCCTCGGCCTCATCAATCGGGTCGCGGCCTTCGCCCAGAACCGCCCGCACCTGCACGTCGAAATCAGCGTAATGCTGGGTCAGGGACCAGATCGAGAAGATCAGGTGATGAGGATCGGAAGGCGCTATTTTTCCGGCGTCCATCCAGGCCTGAATGACGCCAGCTTTCTCATCCACAAGCGCCTTCAGGTCGGTGGACAATCCAGCGCCAATCCGTGGCGCGCCTTGCACAATCTCCTGGGCGAATAGTCTGGATTCGCGGGGGAAATCGCGGCTCATCTGTAATTTGCGCCGGACATACGCCAAAAGTTCCGCCTGCGGGTCACCCTCGGCGCGCATCTCCCGCAATGGGTCAAGCCATCTGTCCACCAACCCCTCCAGCAGGGTCACGTGGATGTCTTCCTTTGAGGCGAAATAATACAGCAGATTGGGTTTCGACAGGCCAGCTTCGCCTGCAATTGCATCCAAAGTGGCCCCCCGAAACCCGGCCCGTGAGAACACCTCCAACGCGGCCTCCAGCACGCGGGCGCGGTTTTTCTCCTGGATGCGGGTGCGGGGTATTGGATGTGTCATTCTAACGCCTGTTTAAGGGGTGCCCAAAGGCGCATCAATTGTTCCCAATCGGGGCCACCTGGTTCCGGTTGGAACCTCCGGCCCGACGCGAATCTGCCATTTGGGGGTATTTGGGGAATCATAACATTGACTGACACATATTGACTGGCACACATTGACTGGCACGATGCATTTGCTAGCGTGCTCTTGACCGTTTGGTCAAAAGAATTTTCGCCGTGCGGTTTCCATGTGGTTTCCGCGCAGTTTCCACGCAGTTTCCGCGACGACCTGATGAAGATACCTGTGCCGTCTTGGCGCGATAAGGGGAAAACCATGGCACTTGACCGCTCCAACCCGGTCCCCAACGATCTGAGCGCATTCTGGATGCCGTTCACCGCGAACCGGCAGTTCAAGAAGGCGCCCCGGATGTTCGTGGGCGCGGACAAGATGCATTACACCACCGCGGATGGCCGTCAGGTTCTGGATGGAACCGCCGGTCTTTGGTGCTGTAACGCGGGCCACAACCAGCCGCGCATCGTCGAGGCGATCCAAAAGCAGGCAGCCGAGATGGATTACGCACCTGCGTTCCAGATGGGCCACCCGGCCGCGTTTGAGTTGGCAAACCGTCTGCGTGACATGGCGCCAGAGCCGTTTGAGCACGTGTTCTACACAAATTCGGGGTCCGAATCCGTTGAGACCGCCCTGAAGATCGCCATCGCCTACCAACGGGCAATTGGCCAGGGCGCGCGGACCCGTCTGATCGGGCGCGAGCGGGGCTATCACGGGGTGAACTTCGGCGGCATCTCTGTTGGTGGGATTGTGACCAACCGCAAGGTGTTCGGCTCGCTTCTGACTGGTGTGGATCACTTGCCGCACACCCATTTGCCTGAGCAGAATTCGTTTGTGCGCGGCCAGCCGGAGCACGGCGCACATCTGGCGGATGAGCTGGAACGCATCGTGGCGCTGCACGGAGCCGAGACAATTGCCGCGTGTATTGTGGAGCCGATGGCGGGATCGACGGGTGTGTTGATGCCCCCAAAGGGGTATCTGGAAAAGTTACGTTCGATCTGTACCAAACACGGAATTATCCTGATATTTGATGAGGTTATAACCGGGTTTGGTCGGTTGGGTTCATCCTTTGCGGCGCAACATTTCGGTGTCATGCCGGATCTGATCACCACAGCCAAAGGCCTGACCAACGGTGTGATCCCCATGGGGGCGGTTCTGGCCACAAAAGAGATCCACAACGCCTTTATGACCGGGCCGGAACATCTGATTGAGCTATTCCACGGCTACACTTACTCCGGCAACCCGATGGCCTGCGCCGCCGGTCTGGCCACCCTTGAGACTTACAAGGAAGATGGGTTGTTTGAGCGCGCGGCGGCGCTTGCACCCTATTGGGAAGACGGCCTGCATTCCCTGCGCGACTGCCCCCATGTGATCGACATTCGCAACATGGGCCTGATTGGCGCGGTGGAGTTGGAGCCGATCCCCGGCGAGCCGACAAAACGCGCCTTCCAGGCGTTCCTTGATGCCTACGAGAAAGGCATTCTGATCCGCACCACGGGTGATATCATTGCCATGTCACCGCCGCTGATTATCTCAAAAAGTGAGATAGATCAGCTATTTGGCACCTTGCGTGATGTGTTGAAGGGGCTGGCATAAATGGTCACGCCGATCTCGGACAGTGCGGAAATGATCCGCCAGATGCGCCCTGAAAGGGGTGCGGGTCGGTGGGCGTTTCACAGCGTGTCCGAGGCGGAGTTGGCTGATGTATTGCCGAACGCGAAGGCCGTGTTTCGCGAAGATGAGGGCGTGTGTGTCCTAGTGCCCGCGCGCACCGGCGAAGACGCATTGGCGCAGATCACCTTACAGGTGGTCTCGGCCCTTGACGGCGTCGGCCTGACAGCGGCGGTTTCAGCGACTTTGGCTGAGGCCGGTATCCCTTGTAACGTGATTGCAGCCCGACTCCACGACCACATATTTGTTCCCGAGATGATGGCGGATCGCGCCGTCACCCTCCTGGAACGCCGTGCCGCACAGGGGGGTGTATACAGGGGGGTGCATGATGGCTGAGGCAAAAGCAGAAATCTTGATTGACGATGACCGGGTCCGTGTGACCCGGTTCGATTTTGGCCCCGGTGACGCCACTGGTTGGCACACTCACGGGATGGATTATGTCATCACCACCCTGACCGATTGCAATATGCGGCTGGAGGAGCCGGGCGGTAAAACCCGCGAGGTCTTCATCGGGGCGGGAACGGTGTATCGCCGCGATCAAGGTGTGGAACACAATGTTATCAACGCCGGACCAGCCGCCATGGCGTTCATCGAGACGGAACTGAAGTAACAAGACCCAGACATGCCCGACCCGAACAAACCCGACCCAGATACGCCCGACTCAGACTGGCCCGACTCAGACTGGCCCGGCACACCGGCGCAGGCCATTGAAATGAAACGATAGACCCGAGCGGACCAAATCTCTTCAAAGAGATTTACAAATTCCTTCGAAGGAATTTTCACCGCGCGATTGAGAGGACAAGACCCATGCCTGCCCCCGGCGAGAACATGAAAATCAACGGCGAGCGTCTTTGGGACAGCTTGATGGAGATGGCCAAGATCGGCCCCGGAATAGCGGGCGGCAACAACCGCCAGACCCTGACCGATGAAGATGCCGAAGGCCGCGCATTGTTCCAGACATGGTGTGATGCGGCGGGGTGCAGCATGGGTGTGGATTCCATGGGCAACATGTTTGCCCGGCGCGAAGGCACCGACCCGGAGGCGCTGCCGGTTTACGTGGGCTCACACCTCGATACGCAGCCAACCGGCGGCAAGTATGACGGTGTGCTTGGTGTGCTTGGCGGGTTGGAAATCATCCGCTCCCTCAACGACTTGGGGATCAAGACCAAACATCCGATTGTGGTCACCAACTGGACCAACGAGGAAGGCACCCGTTATGCGCCGGCAATGCTGGCCAGTGGGGTGTTTGCGGGCAAACACACCCAGGACTGGGCCTATGACAAGCTCGATGCCCAAGGCAAACGGTTCGGGGATGAGCTTGAACGGATCGGCTGGAAGGGTGACGAGGTGGTTGGCGAGCGCAAAATGCATGCGTTCTTTGAGTTACATATCGAACAGGGGCCGATTCTTGAGGCTGAGGGCAAGGACGTGGGTGTTGTGACCCACGGGCAGGGCCTGCGCTGGATCGAATGCACAATTATCGGCAAGGAAAGCCACACCGGCTCCACCCCGATGCACATGCGCAAAAATGCGGGCCGTGGCCTGGCGCTGGTCACAGAGCTGGTCCACGAGATCACAATGAACAACCAGCCCAACGCTGTGGGGGCCATCGGGCATATCGACGTTTACCCCAACTCCCGCAACATTATCCCCGGCAAAGTGGTCTTCACCGTGGATATGCGCACCCACATCCTCGACAAGTTAAACGCCATGGTTGCCGAGCTGATGGCGCGCGCGCCCGGCCTGTGTGAAGGCATCGGAGTGAGCTTCAGCGCAGAGATTGTCGGCCAGTTCGATCCACCCGCCTTTGACGACAGATGTGTCACAGCGATCAGACAAGCGGCTGAAAGGCTTGGATATTCGCACATGGATATCGTATCGGGGGCAGGGCACGACGCGTGCTGGATTAATGATGTGGCCCCGACGGCAATGGTAATGTGTCCCTGTGTGGACGGCCTGAGCCACAACGAGGCCGAAGACATAAGCCCTGAATGGGCGGCGGCTGGTGCAAATGTTCTGTTCCATGCGGTTGTGGAAATGGCGGAGATAGTGGAATGAAATCAACGATATGGCTGGCGATGGGTGCCGTCGTGGCGCTTGCCGGATGTGTGACCCCAACGCCCGAGGGTGAATCCGCGGTGCTGCCCGAAGAGGTTCTGGCGCTGGTGGCTCCGGGGCAGGACACGTCAACCGTGCGTCTGCAGGAAGATGGCTGCTACTGGTATCTGCACAACAACGCGGTCGAGAGCGTCTTTATTCCGCTGATGACCCGTGACCAGCGGATGATCTGTACGGTGGCGCCGAGTTAAGGGAATATCCAAAGGGGGGTACTGTGAGCAAGGTTATCAAAGGCGGCACTGTGGTGACTGCTGATCGCCAGTGGATGGCGGATGTGCTGATCGAGGGTGAGAAAATCGCCGCGATTGGTGAAAACCTGTCTGGTGACGAGGTCATCGACGCCTCGGGCGCGTATGTGATCCCCGGCGGCATTGACCCCCACACCCACCTTGAGATGCCCTTTATGGGCACCACGGCGGCGGAAACGTTTGAGACCGGCACCTTTGCGGCAGCCGCAGGCGGCACCACGATGCTGGTTGATTTCTGCCTGCCCGGTGAGGATGGCAGCCTGCTGAATGCTATCGACGAATGGGACCGCAAATCCCGTGACCAGATTTGTGTCGATATCTCCTACCATATGGCGATCACCGGCTGGTCCGAGGATATTTTCAACGAGATGGATGCCGTCGTGAACCAACGCGGCATCAACACCTTCAAACATTTCATGGCCTACAAAGGCGCGTTGATGATTGAGGATGATGAGATGTACGCCTCGTTCAAGCGCTGTGCCGAGTTGGGGGCGCTGCCGCTGGTCCATGCCGAAAACGGCGATATCGTCCAGGAATTGCAGCAGAAATATATGGCGATGGGGATCACCGGGCCGGAAGGCCACGCCTATTCGCGCCCGCCTGAGGTGGAAGGCGAAGCCGCCAACCGTGCGATCATGATCGCGGACGCCGCCGGGACACCCCTGTATATCGTGCATGTGTCGTGTGAGCAGGCCCATGAGGCGATCCGCCGGGCCCGCCAAAAGGGGATGCGGGTTTATGGCGAGCCGCTGATCCAGCATCTGACGTTGGATGAGAGCGAGTATTTCAACAAGGATTGGCAATATGCCGCGCGCCGGGTGATGTCACCTCCCTTCAGATCCAAGGAGCATCAGGACGGGCTTTGGGCCGGTCTCGCGGCAGGTTCGCTGCAAGTGGTGGCCACGGATCACGCGGCGTTCAGCGATGAGCAAAAACGCATGGGTGTGGGCAATTTCGGGTTGATCCCAAATGGCACCGGCGGGCTTGAGGAGCGGATGGCGATGCTCTGGACCCGTGGCGTTGAAACCGGGCGTTTGACGCCGGAGGAGTTTGTGGCGGTCACGTCATCCAACATCGCGAAGATCTTGAATATCTATCCGATGAAAGGTGGCCTGAATGTCGGCGGAGACGCGGATGTGGTGGTTTGGGACCCGAAACTGGGCCGCACAATCACCACGGCAACGGCGAAATCCATCCTTGATTACAACGTGTTCGAGGGCATGGAGGTGTCTGCCTCACCTCGCTATACGTTGTCGCGCGGGGAAGTGGTCTGGGCCGCTGGACAGAACTCGCAGCCGCGCCCCGGACGCGGCAAGTTTGTGAAACGGCCCCCGTCGGCGAGCGCCTCGCAGGCGCTCAGCAAATGGAAGGCGCTGAACACGCCAAGGAAGATCGAGCGTGATCCGATGAACATTCCGGCGGGGGTTTGAGGTTGCTGGCTCAAGTTGATGAGAACTCTTCCGGTCCGTCAGCGGCGTTGGTGAATATCTGGTCTCCAGCTCCGAAAAAGGCCGCACAGACAATTGTCACACAAGGCGACCAGATGTCTGGACGAAACGTCTACGTGCCATCATCTGTGCCGGAAAGAAAATCGGGTCCAATGGCTGATATGCTGTCCTCCCGGACTGAGACCGCCTGTTTGGGGGCATCTCGCCAAATGTTGCTGCTCGATGCGCGCGCGGGCGCGCGAACCAAAGTGCCTCTCCCCTATTCCTGTCGGAGCCTTGAATGACAGTCATCTCCGCAAAATCCCTCGACCTCACGTTCCAAACCAACGACGGTCCGGTGCAAGCCCTCAGCGATGTCTCACTCGACATCAACAAAGGTGAGTTTGTCTCCTTCATCGGCCCCTCGGGCTGTGGCAAGACCACGTTCCTGCGGGTGATCGCCGCGCTTGAACAGCCCACGGGGGGCAGCGTCACCGTTAATGGCATGACCCCGGATGAAGCGCGCCGCGCCCGCGCTTATGGCTATGTGTTTCAGGCCGCTGGCCTCTACCCGTGGCGCACCATTGAAAAGAACATCAAGCTGCCGCTGGAGATCATGGGGTTCTCCCGCGCCGAGCAACAGGAACGTGTGAACAACGTCCTGCAACTGGTTGATCTTGAAGGGTTTGGCAAGAAATTCCCCTGGCAGCTATCGGGCGGAATGCAGCAACGCGCCTCCATCGCCCGCGCCCTTGCGTTTGATGCCGACATCCTGCTGATGGATGAGCCGTTCGGCGCGCTGGATGAGATTGTACGCGACAAGCTGAACGAGGAACTCCTCAAACTCTGGGCGCGGACCGACAAGACCATCTGCTTCGTCACCCACTCGATCCCCGAGGCGGTGTACCTCTCCACCAAAATTGTCGTCATGTCACCTCGCCCCGGTCGGATCAGCGATGTGATTGAAAGCAACCTGCCCAGGGACCGCCCCCTTGATATCCGCGACACACCCGAGTTTCTGGCGCTGGCCCACCGGGTCCGTGAGGGCCTGCGTGAGGGTCATGCGTATGATGAGTGATTCATGGCGGTAACTGAGCAACATCCTCCCTGCGCCCTGTGCGTGGCGACGCAAAAGGTCCTGGCGGCGGTGCTTCCGGTCCTCGCGGTTGTCGGCGTGATTGTGGCGATCTGGTATGCGGCGGCCCTTGGCATGAACCGGGGGTGGACGTTGGATGTGGCGGAGCGGCAGGGGGTGGAGTTGACCCGCGGCGAAATCTGGCGTGATGCGATGGTGCAGGAACGCCCCAGGTTACCCGCGCCCCATCAGGTGGCGCAGGAATTGTGGACCACGACCTATGGCGAGGATTTTTTCCGGGAGCGGCGCGGCGAGATGCGCGCCAACCCCCGTAGCCTCTTTTTCCATGCCTATCAGACCCTTGCCCCGACCATTCTGGGGTTTGTGATCGGCACATTGGCGGGGATGATTCTGGCGGTGGCAATTGTCCACAACCGGGCGATGGACATGTCGGTGATGCCATGGGCCATTGCCTCGCAGACCATCCCGATCCTTGCAATTGCGCCGATTGTGATTGTGGTGCTGAATGCGATTGGTTTGGTTGGGTTGGTGCCGAAATCCCTGATCTCGGCTTATCTCAGCTTCTTCCCGGTTGTGGTTGGCATGGTGAAAGGCCTGCGCGCGCCTGCGGTGATGGATATGGACCTGCTGCGCACCTATTCCGCCAGCCGGATCGAGACGTTCTGGAAGCTCCGCCTTCCGGCCTCGGTGCCCTTCCTGTTTACCTCCCTGAAGGTCGCCATCGCCGCCGCTCTGGTCGGCACCATTGTCGCAGAAATGCCCACTGGCGCCCGGTTCGGGTTGGGCGCGCGGCTGCTCACCGGCTCCTACTACGGCCAAACCATCCAGATCTGGTCAGCCCTGTTCATGGCGGCGATCTGTGCGGCAATGCTGGTGGGATTGATCGGCTTTATTGAGCGGATGACCCTGCGCCGGATGGGGTTGGACCGATGAGCACCACCAGGCAACCGCTTCACAATTGGGTCTGGCCCGGTGTTGTTTTCGTTGTGATCGCCGTGATTTTGGTCATGGATTGGCGGCTGGCGAGCATTGCGGCAGTCTGGCTGATTGCTTGGATGATCAACACAATTCTGGCGCGGAATGAGACAACGGGCGCAAGCATTCTGGTGCCGGTGATCTTTGGCCTGACGCTGCTGACCCTCTGGGAACTGGCGGTCAGGTTGTTTGAAGTCAGCCCGGTTATCCTGCCTGCACCGACGGAAATTGCGGTTGCCTTTGGGGCCAACACCAGCACGCTTTGGGCGGATTTTGTGCAAACAATCATTCGCGGCGCGCTGGTGGGCTATGTCATTGGCTGCGGCGCCGCGTTTGTGACGGCACTGGCCATCGACCGCTCATCTTTCCTGGAAAGGGGCCTGCTGCCGGTGGGCAATTTCATTGCGGTCCTGCCGATTGTCGGCACCGCTCCGATCTTTGTGATGTGGTTCGGGTTTGGGCCTAGTTCAAAGATTGCCGTGGTTGTGGCGATGGTGTTCTTCCCGATGCTGATCAACGCGGTGCAGGGCCTGAAAGCCAGCGAGGCAATGCAGCGTGATCTGATGCACACCTACGCGGCCAACTATTGGCAAAGCCTGATTAAATTGCGCCTGCCCACCGCCTTGCCGTTCCTGTTCAACGGGTTGAAGATCTGCACAACACTTGCGTTGATTGGGGCGATTGTGGCCGAATTTTTCGGGTCACCCACGGTGGGTATGGGCTTTCGGATCAAAATTGAGGTTGGCCGGCTGGCGATGGACATGGTCTGGGCCGAGATTACAGTGGCAGCGATCGCGGGCTCGGGCTTTTATGGGCTGATTGCCCTGCTGGAGCGGGAGTTAACATTCTGGCATCCGTCGCAGCGGCGCGGGTAGAGTATGACAGACGAAAACGACCAAAGACCAACACGGAGGGAGAAAACGATGAAACATCTGAAAATTGGGAAGCATCTGACATTTGCGGGGGCTGCACTTCTGGCCTCAGGCGGGTTTGCACTGGCTGACGGGCACGTGGACGAGGTGAATTTGCAGCTGCAATGGGTCACCCAGGCGCAGTTTGCCGGGTACTACGTGGCGTTGGAGAATGGGTATTACGACGAGGAAAACCTTGACGTGAACATCATCCCCGGCGGGCCGGACATTGCTCCACCGCAGGTCCTGGCCGGTGGCGGCGCCGATATCATGCTGAACTGGATGCCGTCAGCCTTGGCTGCACGAGAGAATGGGTTGCCGGTGGTGAACATCGCACAGCCGTTTGTCCGTTCGGGCCTGATGCTGACGTGTTGGGCCGATAGCGACATCGTGGAACCTGCCGATCTGGCCGGCCGCACGGTGGCGCATTGGTTCTTCGGCAATGAATATCCGTTCCTGTCGTGGATGTCTCAGCTGGGCATTGGCGTGGACGGTGGTGAAGGCGTGACTTTGCTGCAAGCGGGCTTCAACGTTGATCCGCTTTTGCAGCGCCAGGCCGATTGCATGTCCACGATGACCTACAATGAGTATTGGCAGATCATCGACGCGGGAATTGCGGCGGAAGATCTGGTGACTTTCAAATATGAAGATCAGGGCGTGGCAACGCTGGAAGATGGTCTCTATGTGCTCGAAGATCGCCTGTCGGATGCCCAGTTCGAAGACGAGCTGGTACGGTTCGTGCGCGCGTCCATGCAGGGCTGGAAATGGGCCGAGGCTAATCCTGATGATGCGGCGATGATCGTGCTTGAATATGATGAAACCGGCGCACAAACCGAAAAACATCAGAAACGTATGATGCGCGAAGTGGCAAAACTGACCGCGGGCTCCAATGGCGCGCTCGATGTGGCCGATTATGAGCGCACAGTCGCGACCCTGCTCGGCGGCGGCTCTGATCCGGTTATTTCTATGGCGCCAACCGGGGCCTGGACCAGCAAAATCACCGATGCTGCGCTGAAATAAACCCAAATTTTGAACAGCTGTGGCGCGGCCCTAAATGTCGCGCCACAGTATCCGATTGTTGTATCCGATTGTTGTATCCGATTGCGCTTCCGGAGACGTGTGCGCACCCGCTTGAATTGCAAAAAAGTAGATTTGTGCAATCTCAATTAAACCTATCTTCATAGCAACCCACCATAAGCATCTCAGGTTTGCGGCCTGGGATTGTCTCTGTTTTGCAGGCCTTAATAAATAACAGGTCTGAAATGCGCGTATTGGACAATATTAAAATATCGGTAAAATTGCCGTTTGCTCTGGTGGTGTTGAGCGCTGTCGCCCTTGGGATGATGGGGTTTTTTTCGTATATTGATGCTCGAAATGCCTTGATTGCTGCGGGTAAAGAAAAGCTTTCGCAAACCGTTGCGGCGCGGGCTACGGAAATAGCGCTCTGGGAACAAAACCTATACGCTGATATCGTGTTTCAGTCGCAAAGCCCCTCAATTTTGGGGGCGCTGCGCTCTTTTGGCGGCTCGTGGAAATCCATGGAGGAGCAGGAGGAGCAGG
>JAESTV010000110.1 GCA_016763475.1 Roseicyclus sp. | reverse complement strand
GGACCGGCGGCTGAGGCGCAAGCGCTTTATATTGACATGACCCCTGAGGCAGAGCCGATTGCCCCCCGTGTCGGCCCGCGACCCACCAAAAAAGATCGCCGTGAAATGGATGCGTTTCGAGACGGCGAATGAGGTGAAACCCCGGATGTCTGCGTAATTTTCCTCACACCTCTCCAACAGAGCCGTGAAGTGGCTGCGTGTCATCTTGCATCCGCCACGCCTCTGCCGTAGCAGACCGGCATTATACTGACTGAGGCCCACCCGCCATGACCTACATCGTCAACGACGCCTGCATCGCGTGCAAATACACCGACTGCGTCGAAGTTTGCCCGGTGGATTGCTTCTACGAGGGGGAGAACATGCTGGTCATCCACCCGGATGAATGCATCGATTGCGGCGTGTGTGAGCCGGAATGCCCCGCTGATGCGATCCGCCCCGATACCGAGCCGGACATGGACAAATGGGTGGAGTTCAACCGCAAGTATTCGGAAATGTGGCCCGTCATCATCACCAAGAAAGACCCGTTGCCAACTGCCGAAGAGATGGAGGGCAAGCCGGGGAAGATGGAGCTGTTCTCGGAAGCACCGGGTGAAGGCGGCTAAGCCGATTCGGTGCCACAGTTTGGGCCACAGTCTGTGTAACAATTTGTGCCGCAGTGCCGAAGGGTGAGGGCCATTGACCTAGATAAACCTTCGGTTTTTTAAGGGCTTCGGCGGTGCTGCACAGCAGCGAGCTTTAAATGACACCCGATTCGTGTTATGTATTGGTGAGCTAGACACACCGACCAATACAAATGCAGGTCTACCAACCTGCCCGTTTTATCAGCGGCATCGACCCGAACCTGACGGAAAGCCTCGTGCTTGCCGCCGGTTTTTTTGTCGCTTGCCCCTCCGCCTGCCCCCGCCCAAACGGGCTTTGAGAAGGAAGAACACATGACAAAAGCCCGCAAATCGCAGGACTTCAGCCCTAACGAATATGTCGTCTACCCCGCCCATGGGGTCGGGCGGGTCGTGAAGATCGAGGAGCAGGAAGTTGCGGGGCTTAATCTGGAGTTGTTTGTGATCGCGTTCGAGAAAGACAAGATGACTCTCCGGGTGCCAACCGCAAAGGCCGTCGAAGTAGGCATGCGCCCGTTGTCGGACCCGATTGTTGTGTCCAAAGCGCTGGATACCCTTAAGGGTAAGGCGCGGGTGAAGCGGGCCATGTGGTCACGCCGGGCGCAGGAATATGAGCAGAAGATCAACTCCGGTGACCTGATTTCCATCGCGGAAGTGGTGCGCGACCTGCACCGTGCCGACGATCAACGGGAGCAGTCCTACTCCGAGCGCCAGCTTTATGAAGCTGCCTTGGAGCGTCTGACCCGCGAGTTGGCCGTGGTAAAAGGGATTGATGAAGCCAGTGCCACTGCGCAGATGGTTGAGGTTCTGACAAGTCGCCCCGCTGCTGCGTGAGCGACCCCCCGCTGCTGTGTGAGCGAATATAGTCGCAATCCCGGCTGATGGGCGAAACAAAGCTCACGAAGCTGTTACGGGAATCCTGACCTGCCGCTCACTCGCGGCAGGTTTTTTTTTGTGCTAGACAAGGTGGCAGGGAAACGTGGAACATATTTTCTTGGGCCGGAAGGCCCATGCCTTGAAAGGAAGACCCCTTATGAAGAAATATTTTGCACCTGTTACATTGGTTGCCGCATTGGCGATCTCCGCGTGTACGCCACAGGATGGCTCGAACCTTGGCCTCCTGGCCGGCGCTGGTGGCGGCCTTCTGTTGGCTGACGCATTTGGCGCCAACACTGGCTGGACAGTGGCTGCTACGGTCGCCGGTGCGGCGATTGGACAGCAGATTGGCCGAAACTCGGCGGGCTCTCAGTGCCTCTACCACGCCGGGTATGACAGCTCCGGCCGCCAGGTTGTTCGCCAAGGCGCCTGCTGATCAGGCCAGAGCTGCGGCCAAGGTCATAAGGGCAGCAATTTCGCCCACCACCTGCGTCGCGCCCAATACATCTCCCGTTTGCCCGCCGATCTTCGCGCGGGCAAACGACCCCACGCCATACATTGCGACCGCCGCAAGGAGGATCGCCGGAAGGGCCGCTATGCCCGTTGCCGCCACCCCCCCGATAAGCGCCAGTCCAATTGCAAGTGACACCGCCCAAACCGGGGCGCGCCCTATATGGGCGGCGATCCCGTCGGTCCGTGCAAATGCCATCCAACCCATCATCGCGGCCATCCCCGCCCGGCTGATCATTGCAGCCGCCAACAGCGCCAGCGGGGCAACTGGTAGAAGGGCTGTGAACAACGCCCACCGAAGGCCCATGCTCACAATCAACCCCAACACTCCGTAGCTGCCGATGCGGCTGTCTTTCAGGATCTCCAGCCGTCGCTTACGTGTCATCCCGCCCCAAAACCCGTCGGCGCAATCGGCCAAGCCGTCCTCATGTAAGCCGCCAGTCACCACAACACCCGCACCCAGCGCGACCCCTGCCGCCACGGGTGCAGGCAGGCCAAGAGCCAACGCGGCAAGACCAACCGAGATCTGGATCAGCGCCACACCTGCACCCACAACAGGCCAGGCCCAGGCGGCGGCTGCCCCACGTGTGCCATCACCGCCCGGAACCGGCAGGCGGGTCAGCAATTGAGCGGCGCGGATCAGGTCGCGGGGCCTCGGCCCGGGCGCGTCGGTTTCAGACATAAGTTTGGCCCTTCTGTCGCGTTGCATAGGCGGCTTTGTCGGCTACATATCAACCACACCCACCACGCAATAGAGTACGCCCCATGAGTACGCCCAAAAACTTCTCTGAACTTCACGCGGCCTTGGCAGCCGCCTCCAACCCCGATGCGGCCATCCGCGCCGGTGCGGAATTGCGCAATGGCCAATTGACCAAGCCGCCGGGGGCGTTGGGCCGGTTAGAGGATCTGGCGATCTGGTATGGCGCGTGGCGCGGTGAGGTGCGCCCTGAGATCAACGCACCGCAGGTCCTGATCTTTGCGGGAAACCACGGAATTGCCGCACGGGGGGTCAGTGCGTTTCCGGCTGAGGTTACGGCCCAAATGGTGGCGAATTTTGCCCATGGTGGCGCGGCGATCAACCAATTGTCCAAACTTGCCGGGGCGCAGATGTCGGTTCACCCGATTGATCTGTCCCGCCCAACCGCTGATTTCACCCAAGGTCCGGCGATGTCAGATGCCGACGTCATGGCCGCAATTGCTGTGGGGTGGGAGGCGGTGGATCAGGCCAGTGACCTGTTGGTTGTGGGGGAGATGGGGATTGGCAACACAACCTCGGCTGCGGCGATTGCCCATGCGCTTTACGGCGGTGCACCGCAGGATTGGACCGGGCGCGGCACCGGTGTGGATCGGGCTGGCGTTGCGCTCAAATCCCGCGTCGTGGCCGAAGGGCTGGCAGCCAACCCGCAGGCCGCGGGTGACCCGTTGCAGGCTTTGCGCTGCCTTGGCGGGCGTGAGGTGGCGGCGATGGCCGGTGCGATTGCGCGGGCACGGGTGGCGCATATCCCGGTGATCCTGGACGGGTACATTTGCACAGCTGCGGCCGCCGTGTTGGAGCGGTTGGTGGCTGGCGCACTGGATCATGCGGTGGCGGGTCATGCCTCAGATGAGCAGGCCCACGACCGGATATTGGGCCATCTGGGCAAGGAGCCATTATTGCGGTTGGGTTTGCGTCTTGGCGAAGGCTCCGGAGCGGCTTTGGCGATCCAGATCCTGCGCGGCGCAATTGCCTGCCATTCTGGCATGGCGACATTTGCAGAGGCCGGTGTGGCTGGCGGATAGGGGCGGATAGGCGTGGTTACGGCAGGCCGGAGCCACCCGGACGGCGCGGTGTGCGACTAAGCCCGGACAACGCCCCCACATCCCCACGCGACTGGGTGGGGGCAGCGCCCCCCCGCTCTTCATCAGCCATCGCATCCAGTTGCGTGGCCATGGCGACTTCCAGATTATCCGCCATCTCACGGGTCAGCCGCATGTATTCGGCGTTCTCTGTCACTGGCACGCCGGGTTTCCAGACCTCGGCCAGCGCCCGCAGGTTTTGCCGGTCGTGGCGGTAAAATGCGATCTCCAGCTCGTGGGCCTCATAATCACTCAGGCCCATATCTTCGAGAACGTAACGCGCCGTGCGCAGGCTGCTGTCAAACACCTCACGGATGATGTGGTCAGCGCCTGCTTCGTAGAGTTCATACACATGCATCAAGTCATGGGCGCGGGCGACAACCGAGATATCGGGCCGCCGCCGTTTGGCGTATCGAGCCAGCTTGACGGCAGCATTCTTGTCATCGATGGCGATCACTATGACCTTCGCGGTGTCCAACCCGGCCGCCTTCAAAAGTTCGGGCCGGGTGGGGTCACCAAAGAAGCCCTTCAACCCGAACCGGCGCATCAGTTGGATCGCCTCCAGGTTTGAATCGAGCACCACGGTCTTGAAGCCGGCGGCGCGCACCATGCGGTTCACCGATTGCCCGTAACGCCCGATACCGGCGATGATAATTGAGGCCTCGTCGTCGATCTCGTCATGAATGGGCGCATCTTCGGGAGCGTCACCCAGCCGCGCGCCGATCTTTTCGTAGAGGATGAAGCTGAGCGGGGTCAAAAGCATCGACAACGCCACCACAAGTAACAGAATCTCTGCAATACGGTCGGGGAAGACGGCCTGTTGTATGCCAACTGCCACCAGCACAAACCCAAATTCCCCCGCCTGCGCCAGACTGAGGGTGAACAGCCATCGGTCACGTCCCTGCATCCGCGTGGCCCGCGCAATCCCATAAAGCACGGCGCCTTTCATCAGCATGACAGCCAGGGTCAGGCCAACGATCAGAAACGGATTGCCAAATAGCGTCGAAAACTGAATGCCCGCACCCACAGTGATGAAGAACAGCCCCAGAAGCAGGCCTTTGAACGGCTCAATATCTGCCTCAAGTTCGTGTTTGAATTCGGAATTGGCCAGGACCACACCAGCCAGAAACGCGCCCAGGGCGGGGGAGAGGCCAACAAGGATCATCACCACCGCAATACCGACAACGAAAACAAGGGCGGCGACGGTGTAAAGCTCCTTCAGTTTGGTCTTGTGGATGATCTGGAAGATCAGCGGCGACGGGTAGCGACCTGCAAGGATCACGCTGATGACTGCCGCAATTGTCACAAGGGTCACACCCCAACCGGGCAGCCCTTCAACCAGTGATATGGATGGGTACGCATCTTGGGTCGCACGGGTGATCGAGCCGTCCTCATTGAAGCGCATAAGTGAGGTGGTCGCCAGAAGCGGCAAGATCGCCAGTGCAGGAATGACGGCAATGTCCTGGGTGAGCAGGACAGAAAACGCGTTACGCCCGCCGGGGGTCCGCATCAGCTTCTTTTCGTTGAGGGTTGTCAGCACGATGGCCGTAGAACTCAACGCCAGCGTAATGCCGACAGCAATGGCAAGGGGCACGGCGAGGCCCAGAAGCATCGCCCCCCCCGACAAGACGCCTATGGACAGCAGGATCTGGCTTCCGCCCAACCCGATCAGGCGTTTGCGCATGCCCCACAAGGCGCGGGGGTCCAATTCCAGACCAATCAGGAACAGCATCAGGACAACGCCGAATTCAGCGTAATGTTGCAGATCCTGTGTCTCGGACCCGACAAGGCCCAGAACCGGGCCGATGGCGACGCCAGCCAGCAGGTAGCCGAGAACGGAGCCAAGCCCGAGACGGATGGATATCGGCACCGCAATGAGCATCGCGCCAAGGTAGATGATGATCTGGAGGAGGGTTTCTTCCATGGGCCTGCCAGGTTGGAGTGCGTTTCAACAAGTGTAATTGGAGTGCGTTTCAACAAGTGTAACGAGTGTTTGGGAAAGCTGCGAGTAGGGTTTGCATCTATGCTACCGGCCCAGGGGCGGGTGAGAGGACAAACCTCGAACCAGGCCGGCCTCAAGTAGCCGAAGGCGGTAGGCTCTAAACCGGCCTCAAGTAGCCGAAGGCGGTAGGCTCCAAACCGGCCTCAAGTAGCCGAAGGCGGTAGGCTCCAGACCGGCCTCAAGCAGCCGAAGGCGGTAGGCTCCAGACCGGCCTCAAGTAGCCGAAGGCGGTAGGCCAACTGATAATGGTGCGGGTGAGAGGGCAAACCTCGAACCAAACCGGCCTCAAGTAGCCGAAGGCGGTAGGCCAACTGTAAGAAGCGCGGCGGCTATCCAACAGGATTTTGCGCGTATGGCGTTTCGTGCTTCGCACTCGGCTCTGGTGGGGGGCGCTGGTGGTGGCGCTGTGGCCAATGGCGTGATCGGTGAATGTTGAACCGGGCATTGCCCGTGACTTGCGGCCTCCCCCACTGCAATTCAGGCCAGATAGAAGGCACGATTCCGGTAGATTTCCGGTGTTGGTGGTCTTGCCATATCGGCCCGGGTGCGCAATTTGGTGGGAGCAGCAAGGATGCCCCGATGAAACGATCTGAGATCAACGACATTATGGCTGAAGCGGATGCGTTCATCCGGTCATTCGGCTTTGCGTTGCCGCCATTTGCCTATTGGACGCCGGACCAGATGCGGGCCAATCGCACCCGCGCGCAGGCTGTCATTGAAGGGCGCATGGGGTGGGATATCACCGACTATGGCCAAGGCAATTTTGATCAGTTGGGGTTGTTTCTATTCACTCTGCGCAACGGTCGCCTGAGTGATCTGCAAGCCGGTGGCGGCATGTGTTATGCGGAGAAGCTGTTGATCTCAAGGCAAGATCAGATCAGCCCGATGCACACCCACTTTCTAAAGGCAGAGGACATCATCAACCGGGGCGGTGCCACGATGGCGATTGAGCTGAACGGCTCGGCCCCGGACGGTTCGTTTGATCCGGACGCGGGTGGTGTGGTGATGTGTGACGGGATCGAGCGACGGTTTGCCGCCGGAGAGGTGTTGTTGTTTGCTCCGGGTGAGAGTGTGACGTTGATGCCCGGTGACTGGCACAAGTTCTGGGGTGAGGGTGGTGACGTGCTGATCGGCGAAGTCTCAACCGTCAACAATGACGAGACCGACAATTGGTTCCGCGAGCCGTTGGGGCGGTTTGCGGAGATTGACGAAGATGTCGCGCCGACACATCTGCTGGTGTCGGACTACGGGACCTGGCTGTCGGATGGCGCGACGGCGGATTGATTCCCGCCCTGCAAGGCGCGGTGGTTCCCGCCCTACAAAGGCGGGATGGTTCCCGCCCTACAAGGCGCGCCAGCCGATGTCTTTGCGATAAAATCCGTCTTGCCAGTTGATCTGCCTGGCCATGGCATAAGCTTGATCGCGGGCCTCAAGCAAGGTTGCGCCCCGCGCCGTTATGTTCAGGACGCGGCCACCAGTTGCGGTGATCTGGCCGTCCTGCACCGTGGTGCCGGCGTGGAACACTATCTGCGATGAGGTTTCCGGCACGGCATCGAGACCTTTGATGACGCTGCCTTTCTGGTAGCTGCCGGGGTACCCCTTTGTGGCCATGACAAGCGTGATCGCGTGGTCCTCGGCCCAATTCACCTGACGCTCCGCAAGCCGCCCTTCGGCGCAGGCCAGAAGCAGATCCAGTGCCTGCCCGCCAAGGCGCATCATCAGAACCTGGCATTCCGGGTCCCCGAAGCGGGCGTTGTATTCCACAAGGCGCGGCTGCCCATCCTCGATCATCAACCCGGCATAAAGAACCCCTGTATAGGGAGTGCCACGTCGCGCCATCTCGGCCATCGTTGGCTTGATGATCTGGTCAAGCGCTGTTTGCGCAATTTCATCGGTCAGAACCGGAGCCGGGGAATACGCCCCCATGCCGCCGGTGTTGGGGCCTTCGTCGCCGTCATAGGCGCGTTTGTGGTCTTGGGCAGTGCCGATGGGAAGCACGGTTTCGCCGTCGCACAGAACGAAGAAAGAGGCTTCCTCTCCGCCCATGAACTCTTCGATCACCACCTCAGCGCCCGCAGCGCCATAAGCCCCGTCAAACATATCGTCGATGGCGGCCAGCGCCGTGGCCTCGTCCATCGCCACAACCACACCTTTGCCAGCGGCCAGCCCATCAGCCTTCACCACAATCGGCGCGCCGTTTGCGCGGATGTAGTCCTTGGCAGCTGCGGCATGTGTGAACCGCGCCCATGCGGCGGTGGGGGCGTTTGCCGCGTCGCAGATTTCCTTGGTGAAGGTTTTGGATGCCTCCAACTGCGCGGCGGCCTGGGTTGGTCCAAATGCCAGAATCCCGGCATTCCTCAACCGATCCACAACACCTGCGGCCAGGGGCGCTTCGGGGCCTACAATGACGAAATCAATGGAGTTTTCGACGGCGAAGTCACAGATTAAACCCGGGTTATTCACATCCAGCCCGGCGCAATCCGCAATCTGCGCGATCCCGGCATTGCCGGGTGCCACAATCAGGCGGTCACATTTGGGGTTCTGCAATACCGCCCAGGCAAGGCTGTGTTCCCGGCCGCCAGAGCCGAGGATGAGGATGTTCAAAGCCGGTCCCTCCCTGATATTGTGGCGATACGCATACCGATGTGATGGGGGCGGCGCAATGGGATGGGTGGCGATGGGTGGCGGGACAGCAGGCGGGGCTTGCTGGTCTTGATTGTGGCCGGGGGTG
The DNA here is from genome assembly GCA_016763475.1 of Roseicyclus sp. GTDB lineage: Bacteria > Pseudomonadota > Alphaproteobacteria > Rhodobacterales > Rhodobacteraceae > Gymnodinialimonas. The sequence goes on along the minus strand of JAESTV010000110.1, from coordinate 3,911 downwards.
ACGTAACGATCTGGCGTGATGTCGAGGTGCGGCGTAGGGTCATGAACGCTACGATCCCGACTGGGGTTTGGCTGGGACCGCCACAAATGGCGACCCCAGTTTTGGTGACAGTTTCGGTCCGGGTGATCGGTGTGATAGCGGTAGGAGCGACGGCTGCGGGGACAATTGAGTGAACGACCTGATCGACGATGAAGGCGATGATGAAAGTGACCGCAAGGGCGGCCCCGGCAATGCGCCGGAATTCACCGTCAGCGAGATTTCGGGCGCGGTGAAGCGCACCGTGGAGGGGGCGTTTTCCCACGTCCGGGTGCGGGGTGAGGTGGGGCGGCTGTCGCGGCCGCGATCGGGCCATATCTATCTGGACCTGAAGGATGATCGCAGCGTGCTGGCTTCCGTTGTCTGGAAAGGTGTCGCGTCGCGGCTGACCCATCACCCGGAGGAGGGGATGGAGGTGATCGCCACGGGGCGGCTGACCACCTTCCCCGGCCAGTCAAAATACCAGTTGGTGATTGATGATCTGCAACCTGCGGGGGCTGGCGCGCTGATGGCGATGCTGGAAAAGCGCCGCGCATCGCTGGCCGCTGAGGGGTTGTTTGACGAGGGGCGCAAGAAACCTCTGCCGTTCCTGCCGGACGTTATCGGTGTTGTGACCTCTCCGTCCGGCGCTGTGATCCGCGATATCCTGCACCGGTTGCGTGACCGGTTCCCGCGGCGGGTGTTGATCTGGCCGGTTGCTGTTCAAGGTGCGAAATGCGCGCCGGACGTTGCCCGTGCGATCCGCGGTTTTAACGCGCTGACGCCCGGCGGGGCACTGCCAAGGCCTGATCTGCTGATTGTGGCCCGTGGTGGTGGCTCGCTGGAGGATCTGTGGGGGTTCAACGAGGAGGCCGTTGTGCGCGCTGCGGCGGAAAGTGAGATCCCGCTGATCTCCGCCGTGGGCCACGAGACAGACACCACCCTGATTGACCACGCCGCTGATTACCGCGCGCCAACACCCACCGGGGCCGCCGAAAAAGCGGTTCCGGTGCGGATGGATTTGCTGAACTGGTTACGCCAGCAGGACGGTATCCTGACCCGAGGCATTTCTGGCGGAATGGTCATGCGGCGGCAGCGGTTAACTGACCTTGGCCGGGCCTTGCCAAGGGCCGAGGCCCTGTTGGAACCGGCGCGCCAGCGGCTTGATCTGGCAAGCCTGCGGCTGGCCCCTGCACTTGCCAGCCGAACCCAGAACGCGCGGGCACAATTGGACCGCCTCTCGGCCCGGTTGGATCCGGCTCTGGAGCGGGCGGTATCGCGCAAACGGCTGGCTCTCAGCCAGCGCGCGGCGGGGCTGACACCGGCGCGACTTGCCGGGTTGGTCCGGCAGGGGCAGCGTGATTTGGCGGGCCTGACGGCACGTCTTGATCCGTCACGGCTGGACACACGTATCACGCAGATGGGGGACCGTCTGGGCACGGCCCGCATACGGTTTGCGCAGGCGGCGGAGCAATCTGTGCAACGCCGCCGGGAGGCGCTGGATGGGTTGGAGCGTTTGCGGCGCACGTTGGGATACACCGAAACCCTCGGACGTGGTTATGCGGTGATCCGCGCGGGCACAGCGGTGGTGACGACAAAAGCAGGGGCTGACGGCCACGCCGCCCTTGAGATCGAGTTTGCCGATGGCCGTCTGGCGGTTAGCCCGACAGGGGCTGGGGCTGGGGCTGGGGCGCGCGGGGGGACGAAGAAAACAGCCAGGCCCGCGCGGTCAACCGATCAGGGCAGCTTGTTCTAGGTCGCTTCCGGGGCCGCATCTTTTCGGCACCTCGTCTTTCCGGCGCTCAAAACGCGGAAGCGCCCGGCTCTGACCGCAGTTTTTTGCCCGCCACCCGCCACCCGTCAGCTGCTCCCCGTGGCGAAGCCAATGCCGCCTTAGCGACCGCGAATTCGGGGATCAAGCGCGTCACGCAAGCCGTCGCCGATGTAGTTCACCGACAGCACCGTAAGCGAGATGAACATGCCGGGCCAGATCACCCGTTCCGGGTTTTGGGACAGCCAATCCGTCGCGTCAAACAACAGCCGTCCCCATGTGGGGAAGTCCGACGGGAAGCCGAGGCCAAGGAAGCTCAGCGCACTTTCCGTGATGATCGCGTTGGCGATGCCAAGTGTGGCCGACACCATGATTGACGACATCACATTGGGCAGCACGTGGCGCAGGATCAGCCGCCACGGCGGGGTTCCGATCGACCGTGCCGCAAGCACAAATTCGCGTTCCTTTAGGGCCAGCACGTCGCCGCGCACAACCCGCGCGGTCTGCATCCATGAGGTCAGGCCAATGACTACAACGATGAGCACAAAGATGCCGCCCTCTGGCCCGAACGCATTGCGCAAGGAATCGCGGAACAACATGATGATAACCAGCAGAAGCGGCAGCAGGGGCATCGCCAGGAACAGGTCCGTCAGGCGCATCAGCGGGCCATCGACGGAGCGGAAATACCCTGCCAGCACCCCGACAAGGGTGCCAAAAAACAACGCAAGAAGCATTGCGATGAGGCCCACGGCGATAGAGGTCTGGCCACCAACCATCATCCGGGCCAGCGTATCGCGGCCCAGTTGATCGGCGCCCAAGGGATGTGCCCACGACACCTTCATCGCGTAGATCGGGTTGGCGCTGCTGAACGCCTCCGGATTACCGAAGCACGCGGGCATATCGCTGAGCCACGCCCCCCATGAGGCGCTATTGAACCAGCCATCACCAATGTTGAAACAGGAGAGGATGTGGGTGGTGTTGCGCGCACGAATGTCGATGTATTGGCTATCGAGTGTCCAGATGAACGGTCCGACATAAACAAACAACAGGGCGAAGATGAAGAACCCAAGGCCGAACAATGCGCCTTTGTGGGTTTTGAACTGGTCCCACACGTCCCACCATTGATTACGTGGCGGGCGGTAATCCTGGGTTTCCGCCAGCGTTGCGGCCCCAGCGGGAGTGGCCTGCGAATTGGCATCGGGTTGTTTGTGGGCGTCAGTCATGGCGGGCCTCAATCATAACGGATCCTCGGATCAAGCACGCCGTAAAGGACATCGGCTATGAGGTTGAAGAACACGATCAGCACCGCGAAGATGAAGCTGACGGTTTGAACGGTGGGCACGTCACCGGATTGGATGGCGATGATCAGAAGCTGGCCAATGCCGTTCACCTTGAACACCTGTTCGGTAATGATTGCGCCGCCAAAGACCGCGGGCACGTTCAAGGCGATCACGGTCACCACCGGGATCATCGAGTTGCGCAGGACGTGGACAAGGACAACGGTCGACTCCTTCAATCCTTTGGCCCGTGCGGTGCGCACGTAATCCTGGTTGAGGTTGTCAAGCATCGAGGCGCGCATGTAGCGGCTGATCTGGCTGGCGTTGAACAGGCCAAGCACCATCACCGGCATGATCATCTGCCGGAATTGCAGCCCGAACGTCTCCCAATCCGTGACCACAAGGGTGGTGTCATAGACCGATGGGAACCAACCGAGGTTAACCGCAAAGATCACGATGAACAAAACGCCGGTGAAGAAGGTGGGGACCGAGAAGCCGATCATCGACACAAACGTGCCGATCTGATCGAACCATGAGTATTGGTGATAGGCCGAGATCACACCAAGGGGTACGGCAATGATGATGCCAACGATGTAAGACGTGCCCACAACCCAAAGGGTTTGCGGCATCCGCTGCACAATCAGGTCCATGACCGGCGACCGGGTCTGATAGCTGATGATGCGCGCGCCGTCCGGCGCAAGTGTGGTCCCCAACCAGCCGTCGATCAGGTGCGGGGGCTCGTCCCACGCCATCAGTTTCAGCCACTTGAAGAACTGGATGAACATCGGATCGTTCACGCCAAGGCTTTCGCGGATCTGTTCGCGGACCTCTGGCGGGATCGTCAGGGG
>JAESTV010000109.1 GCA_016763475.1 Roseicyclus sp. | reverse complement strand
TTCCTGGGTGACGTTCGCCTGAGCGCCCCGGACGCTCCCCGGTTCGGGGGGTTATCTGCAATTGAGATGGACGATGACGGCCTGTCCGGTGTGGTTCTGTCTGACCGCGGGATGTTGTTTGACCTGCGGGTGACCCGTGCGGGCACACGCATCACCGATGTAGATATCTGTTGTTCGGCGGCTGTGTCCGGGCCGGATGGTGGGCATCTGCCAACCCCTCAGCGCGATAGCGAGGGGCTGGCGATCCTGCCCAATGGCACCATCGCAATTTCCTTCGAAGGCCAGCCGTTTGCCCGCGTTGCGCTACACACCCGAAACGGCGCCGAGTTACGCGCGCTTCCGGGTATTCCCGGCGCGGAAGCCCTGCCAACCAACGGCGCGTTTGAGGGGCTGGCGGCTGACAGCAGCGGCCGCCTCTATACGCTCCCGGAGGCGATGCCGGGGCAAGGCCCGATCCCGCTGATGCGACTGGATCAGGGGCGATGGACCCTTTTTGCAGAGCTTCCCCGCGCGCCCGGCTGGTCCCCTGTTGCTCTAGATATCGACAACAGAGGGCGGCTTTACCTGTTGCAGCGCCGGGCCTCGATATGGGTTGGCTTTTCCACGCGGCTGACGCGTTACGGGTTGCTCCCCGACGGCTTGGGCCGGCCCGAGGTGCTGTTTCAGTCCGCCGCAGGTCAGCATGGGAACCTGGAAGGGCTTAGCCTGTGGCGTGACTCAACCGGCCGTCTGATCGCCACCATGGTGAGTGACGACAACTTCCTGCCGATCCTTGCAACAACGCTGGTCGAGTATTCGTTACCTGACTAACGCCCCGGAATTTCGCCGCGTTTGCCATTCAGCGTCCAGCCGTCAATCACATCCAGCGCATCTTGTGCGGTTTCCACAAACCGGAACAGGTTCAGGTCATCAGTGGAAATAGTGCCCGCCCGCACCAGCGCGTCCCAATTCACAATCTCGCGCCAGAATTCCTCGCCAAACAGGATCACCGGCACCTGCTCCATCCGGCCTGTCTGAATCAGGGTCAGCGCCTCAAACAGCTCGTCCATGGTGCCGAAGCCGCCGGGAAAGACTGCAATGGCCTTGGCGCGCAACAGGAAGTGCATCTTGCGGATGCCGAAATAGTGGAAGTTGAAGCACAGTTCAGGGGTGATGTAATGGTTCGGCTCCTGCTCGTGGGGCAACACGATGTTGAGGCCGATGGAGCAGCCCCCCGCGTCCATCGCACCTCGATTGCCGGCCTCCATCACACCCGGCCCGCCGCCGGTAACAATGACGTTTTCGGTGCAATTTGTGGTGACGCTGCGCTCAGTGATGACACGGGCAAACTCACGGGCTTCCTGGTAGTATTTCGACATGTCGCGCAGGGTGTCGCTGCGCGCATCATCGCGATCCTCGGGTCGCGGAATACGCGCGCCACCAAACAGAACGACGGTTGAATTGATCCCATGTTCATCAAGGCCAAGCTGGGGCTTTAACAGCTCCAACTGCAAACGCACGGGGCGCAGCTCTTCACGGCACAGGAAGTCCGGGTCCGCAAAGGCGAGCCTGTAGGCCGGTGATTGAGCCTGTGGCGTATCCGGCAGATGCTGGACGGATTCGAAGTCCTGATGGGCATTCCGGAACGGTTTGCGTTTGTCTGTCATGGGGTCTCCACCTGTCGCGTTTTTCAGGACCCTAACCGGGTGATGGTGTGGGCACCATTGCAGATTGCCGATTGCTTGAGAGCGCACGCGGCGAGTTTGCCCCCGCCCCGCTCCTGCGCGTTGCAACATATCGTCCGTGCCACTATAGCCGCCTGCAAACGTCCATCTCGCGCCGAAGGGAAGCCTCCATGTCCAGCAACGCTCAACTAGAGACCGTAATCGATGCCGCCTGGGAGGCCCGCGATACGATCACCCCCGCCACCACGGGTGAGGCACGGGACGCGATCGAGGATACGTTGAACGCACTTGATAGCGGCAAGTTGCGGGTGGCTGAGCCGCGGGAAAGCGGCAATTGGCATGTAAACCAATGGGCCAAGAAAGCCGTGTTGCTGGGCTTCCGCCTGAAGAATATGGAGCTGCAAGGTGGCTCCGCCCAAGGTGGCAGTTGGTGGGACAAGGTCGATAGCAAGTGGGCCACTTGGGGTGAGAATGAATGGGGCGCGGCGGGGTTTCGCGCTGTGCCCAATTGTATCGTGCGTAAGTCTGCCTACATCGCACCCGGCGTTGTCCTGATGCCGTCGTTTGTGAACCTCGGCGCTTATGTGGACAGCGGCACCATGGTCGACACATGGGCCACCGTCGGCTCGTGTGCGCAGATCGGAAAAAACGTCCACCTCTCGGGCGGCGTCGGAATCGGCGGTGTGTTGGAGCCGATGCAGGCCGGACCAACAATCATCGAGGACAATTGCTTCATCGGCGCGCGGTCCGAAGTGGTTGAAGGCTGCATCGTGCGCGAAGGCTCGGTCCTTGGGATGGGTGTGTTCATCGGCCAATCGACCAAGATAGTGGACCGTGAAACCGGCAGCGTCACATATGGTGAGGTGCCGTCTGGCTCGGTTGTTGTGGCAGGCTCCTTGCCATCCAAAAACGGGGTGAACCTCTATTGTGCAGTGATTGTGAAGCGTGTGGACGAACGCACCCGCTCCAAAACCTCGATCAACGATCTCCTGCGCGATTAAGGCTCCCCACCCTGGTCTTCCACTTGCCCTAAATATCCCCCTTTTTGCACGGGAGGAGGCTCAGCCCGGCGGGGCGGTCTGGGGCAACACCTGAATTCACCGGCAGGGTGACCGGACGCAGCAGTGCTTCGGGTCTCTCTGTCACCGGCATCATGATGCGCCCTCGGGGCTACAGACGTCCACGATGGTTCCAGCCCGCGCTGTTTCGGGGTGCCCGTAAGCAGGCGGCAAAAGAAGGTGGCTCCCCCAAGCCGCCTTGACAGGGGCCGCCCTTCTGCGCCATCCGCGCCCCATGGAAGAGCCAGAAGACAAAAAACCGAAGAAGGTGAAAGCCGTCCACGAGGTGTTCACCTTGCTTGTGGAGGTGGGGCGCAAGGCCGGGGACGGCTTGCCCAAAGGCGCCACCGGCGCGGGGTTGTTGTGTTTCGCCAGCGGTGTGAACGAGGCTGAGGCGGTTCGGGAGACGGTTGCCGTCCTCAAGCAAGCGGACCTCGCGCCGCTGGACGTCACCGGTTACGGCACCTTGGCCGAACGTGAAGCGCAAGGGGATGAGATCAACGACGAGGAACGTGAGTTGATGGCACGTGCGCGGGCCGAGAATTCCGTGGTTGTGGTGCAGATGACCCCGTTCTACGACGATGGGCCGCACCCGTCAGACGCCTGAAGCGCAAGCCGAAAAGTGGGAACCGGTTTTCGGATTACTTGCGCGTCACCACACTCCTGCAAGCCGAAAAGTGGGAACCGGTTTTCGGGATACTTCAGCGAACATAGACGGCCAGGGCATCACACCAGGGAACATACTGGCGCAGATGTCTCCGGTTGCCGGTTCAGGCCGCCCGTGCATGAGCCGTGACCAGCGCCCGTGCGGCGGCGCGATCCAGCAGCGGCAGGGACGGTGTCAGGTCCTGTGCCATCGGGTTGGCGATCTGGCTGATCTGGCGATCACCCAGGGCCATGACATCCCCCAGATGGGCGGTCTCGATCGGGCAATTCTCAACCCGGATACAGGCCGGGTCGTCCAACATCATGTGGTAGAAAATCCGCATTGGTTTGGTGCGATCCCGCAGAACCGCGCGGCCGGTGGCCATGTCGGCGGCATTGGCCAGCACGGCCTCTGTGCCACACAGGTAGTCCACCACCGCCCCCCGTTGAAGTAGCCGCGTTTGCGGCGTGACCACCAGATCACGGGTCAGCCCGAAATGGGGCGCCCGCAGGCAAATCGGCGCGGTTCGTCCAAGGCAGAGCCGGGGGCGGGCCTCGATCCAGCGCAAGGGATGTGAGGCCCCTTCGTCGTCCAGCAATTCATCCCCTGCGCGCAGGGCATCAATCGGGCGCGGCCCTTGAACGGTAGACACCAGCGCGCCGCTTTCCACACCTGGCAGGTCGGTTGCGGGCACGGCGCTGGAGGCGACAGCGGCCACATGGGCCACCGACAAGAACCCGTCGACCCGCGGCAGTGCGTCCGCCAGGGTTGCCACCCGCGCAAGGCCGGAGCGCAGGGTTTGTGTCCGGTCCTGATCGTAGTTGGTGACTTCAAACACGTCTGAGCGGCCATCAGCGCAGGTCACGTACCGGACACCAAGGGTTTCGCCAGCGCGTAAGGTCTCGGGCGCGGTGCACAGGTCAATCTCTCCGTGTATCAAACGCACGGCGCCGTCGGGCATCAGATAAATGTTGATCCCGGCGTCCCCCTCAGACGCGCCCTGCCACAGCCGCAGGGGGATATTGCGGGCCAGGCCGCGGCCCC
>JAESTV010000108.1 GCA_016763475.1 Roseicyclus sp. | reverse complement strand
TAAAATCCTCAGTGAACTCAACAATCGCTCGCGCGAGGTATTTCGGCGCGTGGTTGAGGGGTATCTTGAAACCGGTGCTCCGGTGGGGTCACGCACCTTGACGCGCACCTTGTCAGAGAAGGTTTCGGCCGCCACGGTGCGCAATGTAATGCAGGATCTTGAGTATCTGGGTTTGCTGGACAGCCCCCATACGTCCGCTGGTCGGGTGCCGACGCAGCAAGGCCTGCGTATGTTCGTGGATGGGTTTCTGGAGGTTGGTGACCTGTCTAATGATGATAAACAGACCCTGGACGACACCCTTGGCGACAATGAGTCTGATGTCTCTAGCTTGCTGGATAGGGTCGGTTCAGCACTATCTTTAGCCACTCATAGCGCAAGCCTTGTCCTGACCCCGAAACATGAAGCGCCGATCCAGCACATCGAATTTGTGCCGCTGTCCTCAACCCAGGCGCTTGTGGTTTTGGTGTTCTCGGATGGGCACGTGGAAAATCGCCTGTTCAACCCGCCCCTTGGAACAACACCAAGCGCGATGCGGGAGGCGGCGAATTTTCTGAACGCCCGGATTGAGGGTAAAACCGTCAGCTCGATCAAAGCCCAGCTGGAGGCTGACATCATCATTCGCAAGCGCGAGATTGATGATCTTGCCTCCGGTCTGATCGATTCTGGACTCGCCGTGTGGGGTGATACTGGCGATCAACCTGCACGCCTCATTGTGCGCGGCCGCTCGAATCTGTTGTCCGAAACCCAGGAATCCGAGGATCTGGACCGCATTCGTCTGCTGTTTGACGACCTTGAACGCAAACGTGATATCACCGAATTCCTTGAATTGACCGAAGACGGCGAGGGTGTGCGCATTTTCATTGGGTCAGAGAACAAGTTGTTCTCACTTTCGGGTTCCTCTCTGGTGGTGTCTCCCTATATGAACGCTGATCGTAAGATAGTTGGTGCGGTGGGGGTGATCGGACCCACGCGCTTGAATTACGGACGTATTGTACCGATCGTGGATTATACAGCGCAGCTGGTCGGACGCCTGATTTCCGACCGGTCGTAAGAGGGTGACATGGGCGAACCGAACGAAGAACCATTTTTCGAAGACGAGCACTCGGAAGAGCAAGCGAATATGGAGGACACGGCAGGCGCCGATGTTGTCATCGCTGCTTTGGAGGCAGAACGTGACGAGATTCGTGACCGCATGTTGCGCGCCTTGGCTGAGGCCGAGAATATGCGCAAACGGGCCGATCGCGACCGGCGTGAGGCTGAGCAATACGGCGGTTCCAAACTGTCCCGTGATTTGCTGCCGGTGTTCGATAACCTGCGCCGCGCGTTAGATGCAGCGGATGAGCAAAGCCGCGAAGCCTCTGGCGGTGTGATCGAAGGGGTGGAGTTGACGCTGAAAGAGCTGATCAACATCTTTGGAAAACACGGCATCACGCCGATTGTGCCGGAAGTTGGCGACAAGTTTGATGCGCAGTTGCATCAGGCGATGTTTGAGGCCTCCGTGCCCGAGACGAAAGCCGGCGATATCATTCAGGTGATGGCCGAAGGTTTTATGTTGTACGATCGCCTTCTGCGCCCGGCGCAGGTCGGTGTTTCATCAACCCCTGCGGGTTGACATACTGCCAGATCCCTGTCGGCTAAGTGAGCTTCGATTTCAGCTCATACAACATATTCAGCGCCTCACGCGCCGTCATCTCATCAGGATGTACGGCGCGTAATGCGTTTTCCACCAGCGATGGCGCGGACGGTTTTGGCGCGGGCGCTTGCGCCATCGAGAAAAGCGGCAAATCATCAATCACGGCTTTGCGTTTCCCGCCTTCGCGCTCACCCTTCTCAAGGGCATCAAGAACCACCTGCGCACGGGCAATCACGCTGTCCGGTAACCCGGCCAGTTTTGCGACCTGCACCCCGTAAGACCGATCAGCCGCGCCGTCGCGCACTTCGTGCAGAAAGATCACTTCTCCCTCCCATTCCTTCACCGCCATCGTGGCGTTGCTCAGGCCGTCCAGTTTGGCGGCAAGGGAGGTCATTTCGTGGTAGTGGGTTGCAAACAGCGCCCGGCAGCCGTTGGTTTCGTGCAGGTGCTCCAGTGTCGCCCAAGCGATGGAGAGGCCGTCGTACGTGGCCGTCCCGCGCCCGATTTCATCGAGGATCACCAGCGCGCGGTTGTCAGCCTGGTTCAGGATTGTCGCTGTCTCCACCATCTCGACCATAAAGGTTGATCGACCGCGGGCCAGATCGTCGGAGGCACCGACACGACTGAAGACCTGGCTCACCAACCCGATCCGGGCACGGCGGGCAGGCACAAAACTGCCGATTTGAGCCATGATTGCCAGCAATGCGTTCTGGCGCAAGTACGTCGATTTACCGGCCATGTTCGGCCCGGTCAGCAGCGAGATCGCCGCCCCGCGATCAGCGCTCAGATCGCAATCATTGGCAACAAACGGTGCGCCAGTTTTGGCCAAAGCAGCCTCAACAACCGGATGCCGCCCACCCTCGATGACAAAGGCACGATCTTCGGTCATTTCCGGTCGAGTCCAGTCCCCCTCACGGGCCCGCCGGGCAAAAGCCGCGGCCAGGTCAAGTTCGGACAACCCACGGGCCGCCTGCCAGATCTGATCTTGTTGCTCAAGAACCGCATCTCGCAGGGATTGGAACAACTGCCGCTCAATCTCCAATGCGCGGTTACCCGCATTGAGGATTTTGGTCTCCAGCTCCGACAATTCCACTGTTGTGAAGCGAACGGCGTTGGCGGTGGTCTGACGGTGGATGAAACGTTCAGATAACGGCGGGTTCAGCATCTTTTCGGCATGAGTCGCCGTGGTCTCGATAAAATACCCCAGAACGTTGTTGTGCTTGATTTTCAGAGCGTTGATGCCCGTGGCGGCCACATAGTCAGATTGCATTGTGGCCACAACGCTGCGCCCTTCGTCCCGAAGGGTGCGCACCTCATCCAATTCCTCATGATACCCGGTGGAGATCAATCCACCGTCCCGCAGGTTAACTGGAGGCTCAGCAACCAAAGCGGCGTCGAGCAGATCACAAAGCGCCTGATGTCCCTGCAAGCTCTTGGCGGCGTCCCGCAACAGAGCCGGTAAATCCACGTCTGTCAGTTGATTTGATAGTCGGGCAGCACCGGAAAGCCCCCCCCGGATAGCCGAAAGATCCCGTGGTCCGCCACGATCCAACGCAAGCCGTGACAAGGCCCGATCAAGGTCAGGGATGCTGCGAAGCTCTGCCTCCAGGTCGTCTTGAACCAGCGTATCAGACACAAAAAATGCGACAGCTTCATGTCGATCACAAATGACGGACAGGTTGGTGGATGGGCCGGTCAGGCGCCGCTCCAACAGCCGCGCGCCACCTGCGGTCTGGGTGCGGTCCAGTACAGACAGCAGTGAATTTGCGCGTCCACCTGACAACGCATGGGTCAGTTCCAGATTGCGGCGCGTGGCTGCATCCAACTGCAACAATCTATCAGCCGATTGCTGACGGGGCGCTCGTAGCAGCGGTAACGCGCCTTTTTGGGTCAGTTCCAGGTAATCGGTCAAAGCCCCCATGGCGGAGATCTCAGCCCGGGTGAAATTGCCAAAAGCTTCCAGTGTCGCAACGCCAAATAACCCAAGCAACCGTTTTTCGGCTGACGCGCTGTCGAAGGAGCTGGGGGAAAGGGGTGTAACCGCCGCGCCTAATTCGATTATCGCATCCTGCCGGGCAATATCTAACCCGTCAGAGACCAAAACCTCCTTTGGGGTCAATCGCGCCAGTTCCGGACCCAACCGGACTGCCGGACACCGCATCACCCGGAAATCGCCGGTGGAGATATCGCACCAAGCCAGCGCCCCGTCGCCGCGAACGTCGGCATAAGACGCCAGGTAATTGTGCCGCCGCGCGTCCAGTAACGTGTCTTCAGTCAGTGTACCCGGCGTAACCACCCGCACAACTTCGCGCCGTACCACGGCTTTGTAACCGCCACGTTTCTTGGCGGTTGCAGGGTCTTCCATCTGCTCACAGATGCCAACCCGGAAGCCTTTGCGGATCAACGTCAGGAGATAGGATTCGGAGGCATGGGCAGGTACGCCGCACATGGGAATATCATCGCCGTCAAGTTTGCCCCGTTTGGTCAGCGCAATGTCCAGCGCTTCCGCCGCCGCGACGGCGTCGTCGAAGAACATTTCGTAGAAATCGCCCATCCGGTAGAATAGCAAAGCATCGGGATGCTGCGCCTTGATCTCCAGATATTGCGCTATCATCGGCGTCACTTGCGCGTTCATGGCGTAATCCCCCGGGGCAAATCTATACGAACCAACAGCAAGGTTTGAAGCGCAATCGGTTGCCCATGTGTGCTCACCTTGGTTAACTCCGTCCGACCGTGGGCAGAGGGGCCAAAATGACCGACAAACAGAAGATCACCCGAGAAGAGGCGTTGGCGTACCATTCGGAACCACGTCCGGGAAAGATTGATATCAATGCGTCCACTGCGATGGCCACGCAACGTGACCTGTCGCTGGCCTATTCGCCAGGTGTTGCCGTTCCGTGTGAGATGATCGCCGCAAACCCGGAGACCGCATATGACTACACAACCAAAGGCAACATGGTTGCCGTAATCTCCAACGGGACCGCAGTGCTTGGCCTTGGAAACCTTGGTGCGCTGGCGTCGAAGCCAGTGATGGAAGGCAAGGCGGTTCTTTTCAAACGATTCGCCGACATCAATTCCATCGACATCGAGCTTGATACCGAGGACGTGGACGAATTTGTGAACGCCGTGAAGCTGATGGGCCCGTCTTTTGGCGGCATCAACCTTGAGGATATCAAGGCCCCTGAGTGCTTCATGATCGAGCAACAGCTAAAAGAGTTGATGGATATTCCCGTCTTCCATGACGATCAGCACGGTACGGCGGTGATCTGCGCTGCGGGCCTGATCAACGCGCTGCATTTGAGCGGCAAGAAGATTGAGGACGTGCGGATTGTCCTGAATGGTGCCGGTGCCGCGGGAATCGCGTGTATCGAGTTGCTGAAGAGCATGGGCGCGCGACATGAGAATTGTATCCTGTGCGACACAAAAGGTGTGATCTACCAAGGACGTGCCGAGGGTATGAACCAGTGGAAATCGGCCCATGCGGTCGCCACCGAGCTTCGAACCCTGGAAGAGGTGATGGAGGGCGCGGACGTGTTTCTTGGCGTCTCTGCCAAAGGCGCAGTGACCCCTGAGATGGTGAAATCAATGGCTGATAACCCGGTCATTTTCGCCATGGCAAACCCCGATCCGGAGATCACCCCAGAAGAGGCGCACGCGGTGCGTGCTGATGCCATTGTTGCGACAGGTCGGTCGGATTATCCTAATCAAGTCAACAACGTACTAGGCTTTCCATATCTGTTCCGTGGCGCGTTGGACATTCATGCTCGGGCGATCAACGATGAAATGAAGATCGCCTGCGCCCGTGCGCTTGCTGAATTGGCACGGGAAGACGTGCCTGATGAAGTGGCAATGGCTTATGGCCGGAAGCTCAGCTTTGGGCGGGATTATATCATCCCCACTCCATTTGATCCGCGGCTGATTTACACCATTCCGCCGGCAGTTGCGCAGGCGGGTATGGATACCGGCGCGGCGCGGCGCCCGATCGTAGATCTGGATGGCTACGCGAAAGACCTACAGGCGCGAATGGATCCGACATCGTCGATCCTGCAAGGGGTTTATGCGCGGGCGCGCAACGCCCAGGCGCGGATGATTTTTGCGGAAGGTGACGACCCGCGTGTGCTGCGCGCAGCAGTGGCCTATCAGCGGCAAGGGTTGGGGCGTGCGCTTGTTGTCGGGCGCGAGGCGGACGTGAAGGAGAAGTTGGAGGCGGTTGGCCTGTCAGATGCAACACGAGAGCTGGAGATCGTGAACGCTGCCAACACCCGCCACCTCGATACCTACAAGGATTTCCTTTACGGGCGCTTGCAGCGAAAAGGGTTTGACCGCCACGATATCCACCGTCTTGCTGCGCGCGACCGGCACGTGTTTGCGGCACTCATGTTGGCCCATGGCCACGGCGATGGCATGTTGACGGGCGCAACACGGAAATCTGCGCAAGTGCTTGAGATGGTGGGGAAAGTCTTTGACGCGAGGGCTGAGGACGGGGCCGTTGGAATCACCGCGCTGCTCCATAAAGGTAAGATCGTTCTGATCGGCGATACGCTTGTGAATGAATGGCCGGACGACAAGGACCTTGCCTTGATTGCTGAGCGTGGCGCGGAGGTGGCGCGTGGGCTGGGGCTGGAACCTCGGGTTGCATTTGTCAGCTTTTCGACCTTTGGCTACCCGGTCAGTGAGCGGGCGGAAAAGATGCACATGGCGCCAGAGGTTCTGGATCGGAAGGGTGTTGATTTCGAGTATGAGGGCGAGATGACCGTCGATGTTGCCTTAAACCCTGCGGTGATGGAGCAATATCCGTTCAACCGTCTCTCTGGTCCTGCAAATATTCTGGTTGTGCCGGCGCGGCACTCCGCGTCGATCAGCGTGAAGCTGATGCAGGAAATGGCTGGTGCAACGGTGATTGGACCGATCCTGACCGGCCTTGATCGCCCGGTTCAGATCGCCTCAACCGTCAGCACGGCAAACGACATCTTGAACATGGCGGTGATGGCGGCGTGTGAAATTGGGCGAGCCTGAGGGCCGCTCAAACCCATACACAAGCAGCATACAGACGTGGATGTCCGACGTAAAAAGGCCCCCGGTGATTGGGGGCCTTTTGACATCTCCGGCCTGGGATGTGGGCTACTCTTTGATCGTGCCCCAAAAGTTCTTCACTTTGTCGAAGAACCCCGACGCGTTCGGATTGTTGGTCTTCTTGCAGCTGTCCTCAAAACTCTTGAGCAGCTCTCGTTGATCGCCGGTCAGGTTCACCGGGGTCTCTACCATCAACTCGATATACATCTCACCGACGCCGGGGCCGCGCAGGGCGGGCATACCTTTGCCGCGTAGACGCATTTGCCGACCCGATTGAGAGCCTTCCGGAACCCGCACGCGGGCCCGGCCTCCGTCAATTGTCGGAACCTCGATCTCACCACCCAACGCGGCTGAGGCCATTGAAACCGGCACCCGGCAAAACAAATCCATGCCGTCGCGTTTGAACAACGCGTGATCGGCCACTTCGACAAAGATGTAGAGATCACCAGCGGGGCCGCCGCGCATCCCGGCCTCACCTTCGCCGGACAGACGAATCCGGGTGCCGGTTTCCACCCCCGCGGGAATATTCACGCTAAGGGTGCGGTCTTTTTCCTGACGCCCAGCGCCGCCACAGGTGCGGCAGGGGTTTTTGACGATCTGACCCATACCCGCGCAGGTCGGGCAGGTGCGTTCAACCGTGAAGAAGCCTTGCTGGGCACGGACCTTGCCCATGCCAGAACAGGTGGGGCAGCCTGTCGGCTCTGCACCCGCCTCGGACCCGGTTCCATCGCAAGACCCACACGCAACTGAGGACGGCACGGTGATTTGTTTGGTCAGGCCTGAGTAGGCTTCTTCGAGAGAGATCGCGAGGTTGTAACGCAGGTCCGAGCCGCGACTGGCTTGATTGCGGCCGCCGCCGGGACGGCCACGTTGACCACCCATGAAGTCGCCAAACAAATCCTCAAACACATCAGAGAACGCGCTGGCAAAATCGCCCTGGCCCTGGCCTTGACCCTGTGCGCCGCCATATCCACCGGCGCGCGCTCCGCCTGCCATGCCGCCATCAAAGGCAGCGTGGCCAAACCGATCATAGGCGGCTTTCTTGTCGGCATCCTTCAGGACGTTATACGCCTCGTTCGCTTCCTTGAACTGGGCCTCTGCATCCGGTTTGTCAGCGTTGCGGTCAGGGTGAAGTTCTTTCGCCTTGGAGCGATAGCCCTTCTTGATCGCATCAGCACTCGCGTCTTTTGAGACGCCAAGCACCTCGTAGAAATCGCGTTTTGCCATGGAATTCACTTTCGGTAACCCATGAGCCGGCCAGAGTTGCCTCTGGCCGGCTCATGGGGTCACTACAAGATCAGCCGCGTTTGCGGTCGTTGTCGAGGTCTTCGAAATCGGCATCTACGATGTCTTCATCGACACCGCGCTGCTCTTCCTTTTCCTCGGCGTCGGATGCGCCTTCGGCTTTTTCGGCCTCGGCTTTGTAGATCGCCTCACCCAGACGCATGGCCGCTTCGCTCACATTCTGGATGCCACCTTTGATCTTGGCGGTGTCGTCAGTTTCCAAGGTTTCTTTCAATGCGCCAAGGGCCAGCTCGATGGCTTCAACAGTTGACGGGTCAACCTTTTCGCCATGCTCTTCCAGCGACTTTTCGGTGCCGTGGATAAGGCTTTCCGCCTGGTTGCGGGTTTCGACCAGATCCTTGCGATCTTTGTCGGCCTCGGCATTATCCTCGGCTTCGCGCACCATGTTCTCGATGTCTTCGTCGCTGAGCCCACCGGAGGCCTGGATCGTGATCTGCTGTTCCTTGCCGGTGCCTTTGTCACGTGCGCCCACAGACACGATCCCGTTGGCGTCGATGTCAAAGGTGACCTCGACCTGCGGGATGCCCCGTGGAGCAGGCGGGATGTTCTCCAAGTTGAATTGGCCGAGCATTTTGTTGTCGACCGCCATCTCACGCTCACCCTGGAACACGCGGATTGTCACGGCGCTCTGGTTGTCTTCTGCAGTCGAGAAAATCTGCGACTTCTTTGTCGGGATCGTCGTATTGCGGTCGATCAGGCGGGTGAAGACCCCACCCAGCGTCTCAATCCCAAGTGACAAGGGTGTAACGTCGAGCAGAACCACGTCTTTGACGTCACCCTGCAGAACACCGGCCTGAATGGCGGCGCCCATGGCAACAACTTCGTCAGGGTTCACACCTTTGTGCGGCTCTTTGCCGAAGAACTTGGTCACTTCCTCGATCACTTTGGGCATCCGGGTCATACCGCCAACCAACACAACCTCGTCGATGTCACCTTTGGAGAGGCCCGCGTCTTTCAACGCAGCCGCACAGGGCTTCATCGAGGCTTTGATCAGATCACCCACCAGCGATTCCAGCTTGGCACGGGTCAGTTTCATGACCATGTGCAGCGGTTGACCGGAGGCACCCATCGAGATGAAGGGCTGGTTGATCTCGGTTTGGGATGCGGAGGAAAGTTCGATCTTCGCCTTTTCTGCCGCTTCCTTCAGACGCTGGAGCGCCATCTTGTCTTTGGTCAGATCAACGGAGTTCTCTTTCTTGAACTCAGCCGCCAGATAATTGACGATCCTCATGTCGAAGTCTTCACCGCCAAGGAAGGTATCGCCGTTGGTGGATTTTACCTCAAACAGGCCATCGTCAATCTCAAGGATTGTGACGTCGAACGTGCCACCACCAAGGTCATAAACCGCGATGGTGCGCGCCTCTTTCTTGTCGAGACCGTAGGCAAGGGCTGCGGCTGTCGGCTCGTTGATGATGAGCAGCACTTCCAGACCGGCGATCTTGCCGGCATCTTTGGTGGCTTGGCGCTGGGCGTCATTGAAATAGGCGGGGACGGTGATGACCGCTTGGGTCACGTCTTCGCCCAGATACGATTCGGCGGTTTCTTTCATCTTTTGCAGGATGAAGGCCGAGATCTGCGAGGGAGAGTACTTTTCACCCCGGGCCTCAACCCATGCATCCCCATTGCCGCCGTCGACAATCTCGAAGGGCAGGTTCTTTTTGTCCTTCTCCAGATGCTCATCGTCGATCCGGCGACCAATCAGGCGCTTTACGCCGAAGATGGTGTTTTCCGGATTCGTAACAGCCTGACGCTTGGCGGCTTGGCCAGCGAGGCGTTCATTTTCGGTGAAGGCGACGATAGATGGCGTCGTGCGTGCGCCTTCTGCATTCTCGATCACGCGCGGTTGCGAGCCATCCATGATGGCTACACAGGAGTTTGTGGTGCCGAGGTCGATACCAATAACTTTGGCCATGTTGTGTCCCTTTCTTAAGGCGAACCGACGGAGCGGGTCCAAAATGCGGCCCCCGCGCCGCCGTTATATAGACTGTAACAAACACCTGAAGTGCTCGTTTGAGTTCGGAGGGTATATAAGAAGCGCCAATTGGGGCTGCAAGCGTCTGTGGCCCATGGAATTGCAGGGAATTTGCGATGAGTGTCGATGTAGGCGGAATTGTTGTGCATCTGGAACACTTAACGGCAGAAAAACAGGCCGTGTTGGTGGAGCAGGTGCGCCGTATTGTCCGCGCGGCGCCGCTTTTCCGGCCAGAGATGCCGAGTGGGCGCAAAATGTCGGTGCGTATGACGTCTGCGGGAACGTTTGGCTGGACCAGCGATCGGGCTGGATATCGCTATGAACGCCAGCATCCCAACGGCATGGACTGGCCACCGATGCCACCGATTGCGCTGGATATCTGGCGTGATGTTGCGGGTGTGGCGCGTGATCCGCAAAGCTGCCTGATCAACTTCTACGATGGGGATGCCAAGATGGGTCTGCATCAGGACCGGGATGAAGCGGACATGGAGATGCCTGTCGTATCCATCTCATTGGGGGACGAGGCATTGTTCCGGGTGGGCGGCGCAAAGCGCGGCGGTAAGACGCAATCAATCTGGCTGAAATCCGGGGATGTGGCCGTGATGGGCGGCGCGGCGCGGCTGAACTATCACGGGATTGACCGTATCCGCGCAAACTCGTCCACGCTGCTGCCCAACGGTGGGCGGATCAACCTGACACTGCGGTGCGTTGACTAAAAGGGACGCTTAACTAGCGCCTGGCCTCCCAGCTGGCCGAGGCATGTTTGCGTGTATACGCCTCAAACATCATGCCAAACAGAAGCACGGCCAGCGTGAAGTAGAACGGATAATATGCGTTTGTGGCATTGGGGAAGTAATTCACAAACAAATGCCCCCGCATTTGGTCGATGATGTGAAACAGCGGGTTCCAGGTGAATACTGGCAACATCATCGTCGGCATCATGTTCGCCAGAAACATCTTGCCGGAAAAGATCATGTTCGCGCGGACATAAACCAGGGACAGGATTGTCACGAGGTCAGGTGCCCACGGCTTCCCGGCCATCAAGACGATTCCGATAACCGCACCTGATCCCCAAGCCAGCAGGAACATTCGCAACGCTCCGGGCCAATTGTGGATCTCAACCGGCTCAACAACTGAATGGATCAGCAGCAGGATACACAGGACAGAGATCATCTGGATGTAGAGCACTGACAGGGCGGCTGAACAGATTGAGACCAGCGTATTCATCGGGGCATGCTGCATCATGGCGCTTGTCGGGCCTTCTGCCCCCATTACGCCACGCACGGTTTGGATGTGAGTGAGGTAGAGGAAAATCCCCGACATCAGGTAGACCATGAAATTTCCACGCAGGGCTGCTGTGCGGCCGCCGAGGATACTGAACATGAAGTAGAAGGCGGCGATGAATAGCAGGCTTTGTACAATCGAGATCAGAATCGACAAAAGCGCGTTACCGTGCCCTTTGCGGACCTTCCGCGCGCTTGCATAATACGTGACCTCCAGGAAATTGAAGATCAGTCCAAACGTGGATTGGGTCCGGGTGGATTCAAACATCGCGCTTGTCCTTGCCTGCTGCCTGCGTGGCCGGTGATGTTGTTGCTCAGCCATAAGGCTTTACTTGCCGTTCCCACGCGGGCGGACGATAACGCTTCAGGTCTTAATATTCAATTCAACCGTGGGTGAACGCATGGATCATGAGAAACTTGTTGCCGTCATGCGAGAGGCCGCATTGGCCGCCGGTCAGGTCATCATGGAGATCTATGAGGCTGACGATTTTGACGTGAAGCTCAAATCCGACAACAGCCCGGTGACAGAGGCTGATGAAAAGGCGGACGCGCTGATCTCGGACAGGTTACGCGCCGCGTTCCCGGATGTGGTGCTGATAACCGAGGAACAGGCAGACAGCCATGAATTGACCGCGAACCAGTTCCAGATTGTTGATCCGCTGGACGGCACCAAGGAATTCATCAAACGCCGCGGAGATTTCACGGTGAACATTGCGTTGGTGGAAGACGGCGTGCCGGTGCGGGGCATTGTTTATGCGCCCGCCAAGGGGCGATTGTTCTACACCACAGCTGATGGCGTGAGTGTTGAGGAGGCTGGGCCGTTTGACCCTAAAGTGCCCGGCAGGCTCGATCCAATCGGGGTTTCGGCACCTGATAACGCCGCGTTGCGGGTGGTGGCATCGAAGTCGCACCGCGATCAGGCCACAGATGACTACATCAACAAATACGCTCATGCGGATCTGAAAAGCGCGGGCTCGTCATTGAAGTTCTGTCTTGTGGCGACTGGCGAGGCGGATATCTACCCGCGCCTTGGCCGCACGATGGAATGGGACACGGCCGCCGGGGATGCAGTCTTGCGTGGCGCGGGCGGCGCGATGGTCCGGTTTGAGGATCACGTGACCTTTGATTATGGAAAACCCGGCTTCGCAAACGGCTTCTTCATTGCCTATGGGCCAGGGGTGGAGTTGAAGCAGCCGTGACAGTTGTATGTGTAATCCCGGCGCGATTTGCATCGACGCGATATCCCGGCAAACCTTTGGCGATGTTGACGGGGGCGACAGGTGAATCCGTTAGCCTGATCGAACGGTCCTGGCGCGCCGCGCAGGAGGCCTCGGGCCTCGATGCCGTCTATGTGGCTACCGACGATGATCGGATTGCTGAAGCGGCGAAGGGGTTTGGGGCGGATGTCCTGATGACCTCGTCTGATGCGCGCAACGGGACGGAACGTTGTGCCGAGGCGTTGGAAATCCTCGGTGATGTTGAGATGGTGGTGAACTTTCAAGGGGACGCACCGCTAACACCGCCGTGGTTTCTGGAGCAGCTGGTGGAGGGTTTGCGCGGTGATGTGCAGGCGGCCATCGCGACGCCGATCCTGCGGTGTGATGGGGAGGCTTTGGCCGCCCTGAAGGCGGATCGCGCTGCCGGGCGTGTTGGCGGCACCACCGCCGTCGCGGATAGCAAGATGCGCGGGCTCTATTTTTCAAAAGAAGTGGTGCCGTTCACGGTTGAAGACTACGCACCGGATGCGCCGACACCTGTGTTCCACCATGTGGGTGTTTATGCCTACCGGCCCTGGGCGCTGCGCGCGTACCCGCATTGGCCAATTGGCCCGTTGGAGACGCTTGAAGGGTTAGAGCAGCTGCGTTTTCTTGAGGCAGGTCACCCGGTCTTATGTGTCGAAGTTGACGCCCGCGGCGCGAAGTTCTGGGAGTTGAACAACCCCGAAGACATCCCCCGGATTGAGGCGATGTTACGTGAGATGGGCGCCCCGTGAACGGTCTGCGCGTGAGCGTCATTGTTGTCAGCGCCGGGCGCCCGGATGCGTTACATCGGTGTCTTTTGGGTCTGTCGCAACAAGTGCAATCGGGATGTGAGGTTGTGGTTGTGGCTGACCCCGAGGGGCAAGCCGCAGCACGGAACCTGCCTGTCGCCGGTGCGTTGAAACTGCTGCCACAACGCCAGCCCAATATCTCTGCGGCGCGCAATGCCGGAATTGCCGCCGCCGCCGGTGAAATTGTTGCGTTCATTGATGATGACGCGGTGCCGGAACCCACATGGGTGTCCGCTGTGCTGGACGCCTTTGAGGCCCCTGACGTTGCCGCAATCACTGGCCCGGTTCTGGGCCGCAACGGGATATCGCTGCAATGGGGGCCATTGGCGGTCAACGGGCTGGCGCAGGATGTTCCGATAGACCCTAACAGCCTGATCAGAGACGGTTTCGCCCGCAAGCTCCAAGGCACGAACATGGCGTTTCGGCGCAGCGTTTTGGAGGATATCGGCGGCTTTGACGAAGCCTTCTCATTTTACCTCGACGATACTGATATGGCATGGCGCATCGGGCAATCGGATCTTCGCACTGTCTGGGTGCCGGGTGCTGTGGTTCACCATGGGTTCAAAGCCAGCACCCGACGCACGGAGGCACGAGTGCCGCTGAGCCTTTTTGATATTGGTGCATCGTCGGTGGTTTATCTGCGCAAACATGCGCCGGAAGATCAGCGGGCAGAGGCGATTCACGCCTTGGAGGCCGGGCAAAGCACCCGTTTGTTGCGACTCGCGAAGGCACGAAAGTTAGACGCCACAAAGATGCGTGCGCTGATGGATAGCCTGCGAGACGGGATTGAGGCCGGGAAAACCCGTGAAAGTGTGGAGCCGGTAATCGGCTCTAATCCAGGTGCTTTTGACCCGTTTCGCCCAAATAACCCACCGCCGCAGAAAGTGCTTTCCGGGCGGCGATTCCAACTGCGCCGCCTGCGCAAGGAAGCGGCTGCGCAGCTTGCCAAAGGCCAACCTGTCAGCCTGTTTGCGTTTGAGCCGACACCGCGCAAACACCGGATACAGTTCACGGATGGAGGCTGGTGGGAACAGACGGGCGGGTTATTTGGCCCCTCGGATCGCAATGGCCCAAGGGTCCAGTTCACGACCTTCCAAACCCGTTTGGCCAAAGAAATCCGTCGCATTTCTGCCACGCGCGGCCTGACGCCCGGCGAGGATCACAAATGAACGTTTCCCCGGTTGAGATATTTCGTTAATCTATAGGGAATAATAAAGAATGCAGATCGTACCGCAAAGGGCACTGCGCACGCGAGGCAAAGCATGAAAAAGAAAGTTACCAAGGCGATCTTTCCGGTCGCGGGGCTTGGGACCCGTTTCCTTCCGGCTACCAAATCGATCCCGAAAGAGATCATGACTTTGGTGGACCGCCCACTTATCCAATACGCCATTGATGAAGCCCGCGCGGCAGGGATCAAAGAGTTCATCTTTGTCACCAGCCGCGGAAAATCGGCGCTTGAGGACTACTTCGACCACTCACCCGAGCTTGAGAATACCCTTCGCAAGAAGGGTAAACTGGACATGTTGGAGACGTTGAAAAACACCAATATGGAATCCGGTGCGATTGCCTATATGCGCCAACACAAGGCGCTGGGTCTTGGCCATGCCGTCTGGTGTGCGCGAAGATTGTTGTCGAATGAGCCGTTTGCCGTGATCTTACCCGATGACGTGATCGCCGCCGAGACGCCCTGCCTACAGCAGATGGTTGAAGCCCATGCAGAGATTGGTGGTAACATGGTCGCCACGATGGAAGTGCCGGACGACAAGACCTCTTCCTACGGAATCCTGGACGTGAAGGAAGACATGGGTTCAATTGTGTCGGTGAAGGGGATGGTCGAGAAGCCGAAACCCGGTACCGCGCCGTCGAACCTTGCCGTGATCGGGCGCTACATCCTGTCGCCGAACGTCATGGGCCACCTGAACCGGATCAAAACCGGTGCGGGCGGGGAAATTCAGCTGACCGACGCGATCGCCCGTGAGATTGAAAGCGCTGACAACGTCTATGGCTATCGCTTCAAGGGTCAGCGCTATGATTGCGGCTCTAAGGCAGGGTTTTTGCAGGCGACTGTGGCGTTTGGACTGGCGCGCGAAGATCTGCGCGATGAATTCCAGGATTATCTGGCGGACATGATGTCGGTTCGCAGCGCCGCGCAATAGATATGCAATCCTCTCAAGGGCTGCACGATATCCCCCAGCTTTGGTTGGATGTCACGCGTTTGCTGACACGAATTGGACGTGGCGCGTTGACCGGGATCGACCGGGTTGAGGTGGCGTATCTTGAGGCTGCTCTTGGCGTATCTGCGAAATTTATCTGCCGCACGACCCGAGGGTATCTGGTGTTCGGCGATGACGGCGCGACGGCTTTGCTTGAGATGGCTTGCGAAGCGCACCGGCCTTTGGGTCGGGCCGATTGGTTTTCGCGTCTGACGCTTCGAGGGAACAAACCCCGGCACAAGGTCGAAGCTGCGCTGCGTAAATACGCGATTGCGCGGTGTGGGCCCCGCGGGTTGCCGAAACTGCTGAAGGCCCAGGGTTGCGAGGGCATTACTTACGTAAACGTTGGTCATTCCAACTTATCCGAGGCCACGCTGTCAGCGTTCGCCGCCCGCCCCAACTCGGATGTGGTTGTGATGATCCACGACCTGATTCCCCTGACTCATCCTGACTACGTGGCTGACGGTCTGCCTGAAAAATTTGCGGGCCGGATTAAGCGTGTGCGCCGTTATGGGAACCTGATCATTTGCAATTCAGCCGTAACAGACGCGGATTTGGCGACCCATTGGATCGGGCAGGACGCCCCTGCGCGCATTGTGGCGCATCTGGGAGTGACCCCACAGCCGTTGTCTGACCTGGACCGGGAAGACGGGTATTTTGTGATGCTCGGCACTATGGAGGCCCGCAAGAATCACGCGTTGATGGTAGATGCCTGGGATGTGATGGCGGCGCAGATGCCGCTGGCAGAGGTCCCGAAGCTGCACATCATCGGCAATAGCGGTTGGAAAGTGGATAGGTTGATGGCGCGCTTGCAGGCGCATCCGTTGCTGGGGGACCGTATTTTCCTCCATGGCCCATTGCCCGATGATGCGGTTCAAGACCATCTTGCCCGCGCCTGCGCGCTGTTGTTTCCGTCTATGGCTGAGGGGTTCGGCTACCCACCGCTGGAGGCCGCGATGGCAGGTGCTGTGCCCATATGCTCCAACCTGGCCGTCTACAAAGAAACCTTAGGTGATTGTGCCGTTTACGTGGACAGTGACGACGCGTATTCATGGGCTGAAACGATTAGACAACACTCTCGTGGTACAGCCGTGACGCCAGATCTGACCAAGCTGACGGTCCCGAGCTGGCCCGAACATTTTGAAACGGTGCGATCTGCCATCGCACAGCAACGCCGGAAAGGCCGCCCATGAAAGCGATCAAGCGCTACGGTTTGCGCCCTGAACGCAAACGTTTTCTGGTGCGTGCCTGGCGTAAGTCTCGTGGGCTGGAAGAGGTTGCCAATCGTACGGATGTGATCCGCGACGGTGATATCCTGCTTTTCTGTACACTGCGAAACGAGAAAATCCGGCTGAAGTATTTCCTCAACTACTACCGTGACCGCGGGGTTAATCATTTCCTGTTCGTGGACAATGACAGCGGTGACGGCACCCGCGAGTATCTGGCGGAACAGCCCGATTGCAGTGTTTGGTGGACAGACGAAAGTTATAAGCGGGCTCGGTTCGGGATGGATTGGATCAACCGCCTGTTGAGGCTTTATGGGCACAGGCATTGGTGCCTGACGGTCGATCCTGATGAATTCCTTGTCTATCCATTCTCGGATACGCGCCCAATCCCGGCGCTGACGGACTGGCTGGACGCGTCCTCGATCAAGTCGTTTGGCTCGATGTTGCTGGACATGTATCCCAAAGGGCCGATCGACGCGCAGCCTTATTCGGACGGGCAAAACCCGTTTGATATCGCCTGCTGGTTTGATGCCGGAAATTATGCGGTGACGCGGAACTGGGACTACGGGAACTTGTGGATTCAGGGCGGCCCTCGTGCGCGGGCCTTCTTTGGCGATAACCCTGAACGTGCGCCTGCCCTTAACAAGACGCCGCTGGTGAATTGGCATAAGAATTTCACCTATGCGTCCTCCACCCACATGTTGCTGCCGAGGGGCCTGAACCACGTTTATGATGAATGGGGCGGAGAGAAAGCCTCGGGTGTTTTGCTGCACGCGAAGTTCCTCGACACGTTCAACGCCAAAGCATCCGAGGAATTGAATCGCCGCGAACATTACGCGGCCTCCGCTGAGTACAAAGCCTATGCCGATGGCCTGCGGGAGAACCCGGATTTCTGGACAAAATGGTCCGAGAAATACATCAATTGGCGCCAGCTGGAGATCCTTGGCCTGATGTCGAAAGGCAATTGGGCATGAGCACCCTTGGCTTTGTCATGATGTGCCATACCGCGCTGAACCGTGCGGCGGAAGTTGCGCGCCATTGGGCAGAGCGGGATTGCCCGGTGGTTATCCACCTCGACAATCGGGTGGCAAAAGAGCGGTTCGAATGGCTCAAGCGCGAGCTTGCTGATCTGGAAAACGTCAAGTTCTCGAAGCGCCACAAATGTGAGTGGGGCACCTGGAGTCTGGTAGAGGCCAGCCAGACCGCCTCTGAAGTGATGTTGGAAGAGTTTCCGGGGGTGCGTCATGTCTACCTCGCCTCCGGCTCGTGCCTGCCCCTGCGCCCTGTGGATGAATTGCGCGCCTATTTGGCAGCGCGGCCGATGACGGACTTCATCGAAAGCGTCACAATCCGCGATGTGGATTGGACTATAGACGGGCTGAACACCGAGCGTTTCCAGCTGCGTTTCCCGTTTTCCTGGAAGCGGCATCGGTTTCTGTTTGACCGCTATGTGGAGTTGCAGCGCAACATTGGGTTCAAACGCAAGATCCCAGATGGGCTGTTGCCGCATCTGGGCAGTCAATGGTGGTGCCTGTCACGCCAGACCTTGAGCGCGATCATCCAAGACCCGAAGCGGCGCGAGTTTGATCGCTACTTCAAGCTCGTCTGGATTCCGGACGAAAGTTATTACCAGACTCTGGTGCGCAATTATTCGCGGAATATCGAAAGCCGGTCCCTGACGTTGTCGAAGTTCGATTTTCAGGGCAAGCCGCACGTGTTTTACGATGACCACCTGCACCTGCTGCGGCGGTCCGATTGTTTTGTGGCCCGTAAGATCTGGCCTCGGGCGGAGCGGTTGTATCGGACGTTCCTTAGCGACGACATTTCGAACACCCGGATGGCAGAACCCACACCCGGCAAGATTGACCGGGTATTTGCCAAAGCCCTGGAACGGCGGACGCGGGGGCGGCCCGGCCTCTATATGCAATCGCGTTTCCCCAACAACGATTGGGAAAACGGCAAAACCGCTGCGCCGTATTCAGTGTTGCAGGGCTTCAACGACCTTTTCCTGGATTTTGAGCCGTGGCTGTCGCGCAGGCTTGGCGCGTCGGTTCATGGCAATATCTTTGATCCCAAACGGGTGCGTTTTGCCGGCGATGCCGAGACCTATGCCGGTTGCCTGTCTGCCGCGCCTGATCTGCGCGACTATAACCCAGAGCGGTTCCTGACGAACCTGATCTGGAATACCCGCGGTGATCGTCAGGTGTTTATGTTCGGCCCCCAGGATAACCAGCGCCCGGGCGCGTTTATGGCCAGTGACAGCAACGCTCAGATCTCGGTTATTTCAGGGGCCTGGGCCGTAAAGCTGTTCACTGCCAACCGTAATTTTGGCGACATCCGAACAGAAGCCGCGCGTTTGCAACGGCGCGAGGTCGAATTTGTGAATACTCTGCGCCATGTGCGCAGCCGGGCTGAAATCCGGATTTGGTCATTGGCCGAATTTTTGGAAGAGCCGATGGAAAACCTGCAACGCATCCTTGATGCGATGGAAGGCGCGCAGGCCAGCCGTCTGACAGAAGCGCCAAAGATGGCAAACCTCAGTGGATTGCCGAAATTCCTGCAGAACCTCAAAAACCAGGGGATGAACCCGTTTGCTGTGGGTGACTTCCCGCAGGAAGGTGTGGCTCCGCTCCCCTCTGGCGCTGACAACCGCCCCTATCTGGTGAGATAAGACATGCCCCGCCGATACGATGCTTTTGTATTGTTTGCCGAGATGCGGACCGGATCCAATTATCTGGAGGATTCGCTGAACAATTTCCCCGACATCAATTGTCTGGGTGAGGTTTATAACCCCACGTTCATTGGCCATCACAACAAGTTTGAGATGTATGGCTATGACATGGATAGACGAGAGCAGGACCCATTGGGTTTGCTTGAAAAAATCATCGAGAATGAAGAGGGTATCCCCGGCTTTCGTCTGTTCCACGACCATGATGATCGTGTGGTGGAGCGTGTGGTGCCGGACCCTCGGATTGCGAAGGTGATCCTGACGCGCAATCCCCTGGATAGTTACGTGAGCCGCAAGATCGCCTCAGCCACCGGGCAGTGGCGTTTGACGGATATGAAGCACGCCAAGACCGCCAAGATCCGCTTTGACCAAGCGGAGTTTGCAGAGTTGCTGGACGCGCTGCTGCCGTTTCAGGAGCGTTTGCGCCAGGGGTTGCAGAAGACCGGGCAAGTTGCGTTTCAGATGCGATATGAGGATATCAACGACCCGGATGTGCTGAACGGTCTCGCGGCGTTCCTTGGCTCAGACGAGCGGGTGGAGGCGACGTCGAAGAAGTTGAAGAAGCAAAACCCCAGTCCGTTGCGCGACAAGGTTGAGAATTACGAAGATATGGTCGCCGCGTTGAGTGATCTGGATCGGTTCGGGCTGGAGAAATCGCCTGAATTAGAGCCTGAACGATCCCCGCAGGTGCCGAACTTTGTGGCACATCCAGGCCTTGGGCTTCTGTTCTGCCCAATCAAAGGCGCGCCCGAGAATTCGGTGCTGGAGTGGATGGGCCAGCTGGGCGGTGTCGGAAAAGACGCCCTGATCCGCAAGATGAGCCAGAAGCAGCTGCGTCAGTGGATGAAAGATAACCCCGGATTCCGTAGTTTCACGGTGCTGCGTCACCCCGTCGCCCGTGCGTATACGGTGTTCAACCGGTTTATCCTCCCCGATGATCGGCCCGCCTACAGCGATCCGCGCAAAACCTTGCGCCAGCGGTACAAAGTTCCGATCCCCAACAAGGCCCCCGGCGACAGTTGGTCGGAGGAGGAGCAGAAAGCCGCCTTCCTTGGGTTCATTGGCTTCCTGAAGGGTAATCTGGCCGGGCAAACCAGTGTTCGCGTCGATCAGGCATGGGCCACCCAGACGGCTATCCTGCAAGGTATCACGCAGGTTCTGGTCCCCCAGGCGGTGATCCATGAGGAACAGATGAAAGAGGCGCTGCCTGCGCTTGCCCGCGCCCTTGGGGTGGAGAATGTTCCAGAAGTTGCAGGTGAAGTGATGCCTGGCGCCCACCCTCTCAAGTCGGTGTATGACGGCAAGATCGAACAGCAGCTGATCGACACTTACCGGCGCGACTATATCGGGTTTGGGTTTCCGCGCTGGAACAAGCGATAGACCGTCAGGCGGCCTGGGTCGCCTCACCTCCGGTGAGGAGCGCATAAAGTGTCGAGGTATCGTGATTGGCGCGTAATTTTGCGCAGAGTGCCGAGTCCCTCAACGTGCGCGCCACAAGGGCCAGCGCCTTAAGGTGTTCCACCCCGGAATCGACCGGGGCAAGCAGGATAAACACCAGATCAACGGGCTGCCGGTCAGCAGCGTCAAAGTCGATGGGCCGTTCCAGCCGAATGAAGGCGCCCATCACACCGTCTACATCCGCAAGGCGCGCATGAGGTAAGGCGATGCCGTGGCCCACACCCGTGGGTCCAAGGTTTTCCCGTTCCTGCAAGGCCTCAAAAATCCGTTGAGACGGGGCGTTGACCAACGTTTCTGCCAGTTCAGCAATCGACTGCATCAGCCGCTTTTTGCTGCTGACATCACTGACCACTTTGACCGCTTCCGGTGAAAGTAACGAAGATAGGTTCATGGCCTGTGTCCCCCACCTGCACCCAAAGGGGCTGTGTGTGTTGGCCCGGGCAATACACGCGCCGGGCCGGATCAGTTATTTGGTCGCTGGGTCAATCCAGCCTATGTTGCCGTCGTCACGGCGGTAGACCACATTAACCTGATCACGTCCTTCGTTGCGGAATACCAAAAGTGGCGCCCCCGCGATCTCCATCTGCATCACCGCTTCCCCGACGGACAATGATGGAATTTTGGTTTCCATCTCGGCCACGATAATGGGCTGAAGGGTCTCTGGTTCGGCGTCGTCTTCGGCGCTGTCAGGTGAGGCGAGGATATAGGAGGCACCGCCGTAGACATCAATGGGTGTTTTGCGGTGATGGTGATGGTCCTTGAGCCGACGTTTATAACGGCGCAGTTGTTTCTCCAGCTTTTCGGAAGAGGCCTCAAACGCGGCATAGATCTCATGGGCGTGGCCCTTGGCGCTTGCGGTCAGGCCAGTTGACAGATGAACGGTGGTTTCGCAGACGAATTCAGAGCCGGATTTAGAGAATATCACATTTGCGTCGGTCGGGCGTTCCGCATATTTTTCGGCGATTCCACCAAGGTTGTCCTGCACATGGATTTGCAGGGCTTGTCCGATTTCGATCTGTTTTCCGCTGATCTGGTACCGCATGTAGCCTCCGATATTTTGGGTGCGCATTGGATGTGCTGCGCCTGTTAACTTGATGGTTTTGGATGAGTTTCAGTGTGCGCCGAAGAAGGCCAAGTTGCGGCTTTCCGGGCGAAACACAAAGGGATGAAGCATACGCAACCATCCCTGCTATTTGGCGACGAGTCGGGCCTTCCTGTCAATGCAAAGTGGCGGGAATGGGTCAGCTAATCCGGAAAGATTGACCCAGATAGACTCGGCGAACATTTTCGTCCCGCACAACTTCATCAGCGGTGCCCGACATGATTATGACGCCGTCATGGAGGATATAGGCGCGATCCACGATGGCGAGGGTTTCCTGCACGTTATGATCGGTAATCAACACGCCGATGCCACGGGTCTTGAGTTCCGCCACAAGGGCGCGAATATCACCCACGGCGATAGGGTCGACGCCCGCAAACGGTTCATCCAGCAGGACATATCGTGGATCAGAGGCAAGGCAGCGCGCAATTTCAACCCGGCGGCGTTCGCCGCCAGACAGCGACAGCGCAGGCGCACGGCGCAGGTGTTCGATGGAGAAATCGCTGAGAAGTTCTTCCAGGCGGTCTCGGCGCTTCTTGCGTTTGGGTTCGACAATTTCGAGGATCGACATGATGTTGTCTTCGACGGAAAGCCCCCGGAAGATCGACATCTCTCGTGGCAGATACCCGACACCTGCCCGCGCGCGGCGATACATCGGAAACAGCGTTACATCCTGCCCGTCGATGGTGACCCGCCCACCATCCGGCGTGATCAGGCCTGCGATGCAATAAAATGACGTGGTTTTGCCAGAGCCGTTGGGGCCGAGCAGGGCCACAACTTCGCCCCGGTTCAGCTCCAGCGTGACATCACGGATCACCGGACGCTTGCGGTAGCTTTTGCGCAGTTTGTAAACCCGCAGACCCGCCGAGCCTTCTGTGACATCCAGAACCATTATTCGCTGCCGCCCAGCACCGTGCGCACGCGCCCATCAACGGAGCCGCTTCCGGTGCGCAGGTTCACCACCATGCTGTCGCCCGCAATTGCGGTAGGGCCTTGGGTCACCAACACATTACCCGTCAGGGTCAGAAGGGAAGACGCCACATCAAACCGCGCGCTTTCGCCTTCTGCGGCATCGGCACCACGGGTCACCAGCACACCGCCGGTGGCGATAACTTCGCTGACGTCCTGGTTGCCACCATCGGTTGCGTAAACAATGCGAACGGCGGCCGCTGCCATACGCAGATCACCCTGGACGACAATTACGTTGCCGGTGAATATGGCTTCACCAGTGGCTTGATCGACGGTCAGGTTGTCTGCGGTCACCTCAACTGGTTGGCGCTCATCATAGCTGACGCCGCCGAAGCCGATGTCGACCTGCGCCGAGGCGGCACTGGTCATAATCAAGAAAAAGCCCAAAAGGGCGAATAATCGGTTCATGAAACCCTCTTAGCTCTGCGGTTGGTATAGCACCCGAACGGAACCGTTGAAACGAAGGATTGTCTCCCCGTCCGGCCCGCTCAATTCCATTGTGTCGGCGGTTACGTCAAGGCCCGGACCAGTGACGTGAACAGGGGTCGGGGACCATATGTTAACAACATCCAGTGCCATCAATAGGGTTTCGCTGTCGATCCGGTAGCCAAGCGAGGATCGCAAGATCACCCCATTGCTGAGCGTGGCGATTTGGCCCGCCATGTCGAAATCGCCCAATGCAGCCTCAATTGTCAGGAAATCTGTGGTGCTCAGGTCCATGCGCCCTTCGATGCTTTGCGCGCGGATGCGGTCGGTTTGATTGGCATCAGCCAGCACAGCTTCCGCGACCAGCACAATCTCTCGCCCGTCGCCAAGCACGCCAGCGAAACGAGGCTGCGACACCCGTTGTTCGCGGATAATCTGGTCGATATCGACCTCGGCATAGGGCAAGGCGGCGTCCGGGTCAGGCGCGCCGGACAGAAGAAACAGAGACGACAGAAGGCCAAGCGCAACAATGGGCAGGGTGACTTTTACCCCGATCACGATCTTGGAATAGAAGTTGTCACGCGCCACGTTTAGTTCCCCTCAGGGCTTTGGGATCACCTTGACCCAAATGGTTACCGCTCCTCATTCATTCAAACCGGACACCGGGCAAAGAGTTTGTCAGGACCATTCCGGCCTGCTTTAGTGAGAGAAGATGTCGATCTCCGGCCAACCGGCAAGGTCCAGTTTCGCACGCATCGGCAGAAACTCAAAACATGCCTGCGCGATATCGGTGCGGCCTTCGCGGGCCAGCATCTCGTCCAGCCTGTCTTTTATGCGGTGCAGGTAGAGGACATCGGACGCAGCATAGGTTTTCTGCGCCTCGGTCAACTCTGCCGCGCCCCAGTCAGAGCTTTGTTGTTGCTTGGAGATGTCGATGTTGAGCAACTCTTGCAGGAGGTTTTTCAGCCCATGCCGGTCCGTGTAGGTGCGGATCAGCTTGGACGCGATCTTGGTGCAATAGACCGGCGCCGTCAGGGCACCGAAAGCATTGTACATCACGGCAATGTCAAAACGGCCAAAGTGAAACAGCTTCAGGGTGTCCGGGTCCTCCAAAAGGCGGGTGAGGTTTGGGGCGTCGCTCTGGCCTTTGGCAACTTGCACCAGATGGGCGTTCCCGTCGCCATCCGACAGTTGCACAACACACAGCCGGTCCCGGTGTGGGTGCAGGCCCATAGTCTCGCAATCAATTGCAACGATCGGGCCGAGGGTCAGGTTATCGGGCAGGTCGTTTTGGTACAGGTGGAGGGTCATGGTGCGCCTTCTTGGTGGATTGCGGCTTCCTTAGCCGAAACAGCCGTCAGGCGGAAGATGTGGGGCCGCCGCGCCGCCACGAAGGCTGATGACTGATGAGCGGCATCCGGCCCGCATACCCAAGCGGTCCGGTTGATCCCGGATCAAGAGCCGACCGAAGCTTCTGTCGATTTTGCTTCGGTGTTGGCCTAACCTGGCAGCGATGTCATCGCGGGTGCGGGCTGAGAGGCCTATGACCGCGGCGAAAACAGCCACCACAATCGAGGGCGCTTTGAGGGTACGACATGGCCATTGAATATCTGAAACATTCCAAACCCCAATCCGAACGCGCCGAAGATGACGCCAAGACCGCTGCTGTTGTGGCCGAGACCCTTAAGGAGATCGAAGCGCGTGGGGATGCCGCCGTGCGGGAGCTGGCGGTGAAGTTCGACAAATATGATCGTGACACGTATCAGCTGAGCGCATCAGAGATTGAGGGGATCATTGCCAAGGTCACGGACCGGGAAATGGCTGATATCAGGTTTGCCCAAACGCAAGTTCGCAACTTCGCACAGGCGCAGCGCGACTCGATGCTTGATATCGAGGTTGAGACATTGCCGGGTGTGATCCTCGGTCACAAGAACATCCCGGTGCAATCGGTGGGCTGTTATGTGCCCGGCGGCAAGTTCCCGATGGTCGCCTCAGCCCATATGTCGGTTGCAACCGCCTCTGTCGCGGGTGTGCCGCGTATTGTGGCCTGCACGCCGCCGTTTAATGGCGAACCAAACCCCGCTGTAATTGCGGCAATGCATCTTGGCGGTGCCCATGAGATCTATGTGTTAGGCGGCATTCAGGCGGTTGGAGCGATGGCAATTGGCACCGAAAGCATCGCGCCGGTGCATCTGCTTGTCGGCCCCGGCAACGCCTTTGTGGCGGAGGCCAAGCGGCAGCTCTTTGGTCGCGTCGGGATCGACCTTTTTGCTGGCCCAACCGAAACGATGGTTATCGCCGATGACACAGCCGCAGACCCTGAGTTATGCGCAACCGACCTTCTGGGTCAGGCTGAACATGGCTATGACAGCCCCGCTGTTCTTCTCACCAACAGCCGGGCGCTGGCAGAAGGAACCCTTGCTGAAATCAAGCGCCTTCTGGAGATATTGCCCACCGCTGGCACCGCCCGCGTCAGTTGGGAGGACTACGGCGAGGTGATCCTTTGCGACACCTATGACGAGATGTTGCAAGTCGCTGATGACATTGCGTCCGAACATGTGCAGGTGATGACTGACCGCGATGATTGGTTCCTGGAGAACATGACCTGTTATGGCGCGCTTTTCCTCGGAGCGCGCACCAATGTGGCCAATGGTGACAAGGTGATTGGCACCAACCATACGTTGCCGACCAAAAAGGCAGGGCGGTATACTGGTGGCCTTTGGGTCGGCAAATTCCTGAAAACACACAGCTATCAGAAGATTTTGACCGATGAGGCGGCGACGATGATCGGCGAATACGGGTCCCGCTTATGTATGCTTGAAGGCTTCGTGGGACATGCAGAACAATGTAATGTCCGGGTGCGTCGCTATGGGGGTATCAATGTCCCCTACGGCGAAGGCGCCCCCTATCGAGAGGTTGCGGAGTGACTGACAGGCAGATTGGCGTAGTCCCATTGGCGTGCACGGCTGAATTCACCACGGCGCGGATCCGGTTCGATGTTGAATTGAGGAAAGTGACATGATGCTTCCACGAACCCCATCTTTCCGTCTCG
>JAESTV010000107.1 GCA_016763475.1 Roseicyclus sp. | reverse complement strand
TTGTTGTACGAGGCTACAATTGATGATCCGAATGTGTTCACCCAGTCCTGGAACATTAGTTTGCCACTCTATCGTCGTGTGGAAGAAAATGTTGAGCTCATGGAGTTCAAATGTGTTGAGTTTGTGGAGGAGAAGCTTTACGGGCATCTACGTAAGGATCCCGCAGATGATGTGGAAGTTAATGTAGTGGGTGTTGATCCTGATTGAGGAGAAGCTTTGTGGGCATCTACACAAGTAGCCCGAGGAATAACTAAGGTGATCTGGAGATTTCCGATGCGCCATCAACTAGTCGCTTTATTTTTTATTTTCTCTGCCAGTGCTGGTTCACTGATTGCTACCGTAGCTGTGGGGCAAGTATCGTCGACTACAGAGACTGGTTATATGCCACCGCGTACATCGGAGGGTCAACCGGACCTACAAGGCATCTGGTCGAATGCAGTTCTCACACCTCTTGAGAGACCAGCTCAGTTTGCAGATCCACCGAAGTAGGGTGGGTAAAGGTCTGTATGGCTGTCGAGAAGAACCAGACCAAACGCCTCGCCACGGGCTTTGCGCAACTCCCGCAGGACCGTCAATGTACATAGGTGATCGCCGCCGGCCATAAACGGGCGAATACCCTGAGCCAGCACACCGGCGATAAAGGCCTGCGCATTTTCCAGCGCCTCGTCCTGATCCACCGGCGACATCGCCACGTCACCCAGATCCGCCACATTCGCGGTCTTGAACGGCAACTGCCCGGTGGGGCGGTTCATCTCGCGGAGCATGGTAGAGGCATCCCGCAACGCCCGCGGCCCATGGCGAGCCCCGGGCCGGTTCGAGGTGGCCCCATCCCACGGCAGGCCAAAAATCCCGATGCCCACCTCCGACCGCCTCGGGTGATCAGCAGGCAGATACGGCAACCGCATAAAGCTTGGCACACCGGCATACCGTGGTAAATCGGTGCCCGAGGGCGGCTGGAAGAACGGGTCAGACATGGGCGCATACCTTTGTTGGATCAAGGCAACGCTAACTGCGCAATTGAGCCCTGTCACCCCACACCGGTGCGCTCCTGTTTGCCTGAAAGTGCGTCGGGTTTGGGACAGTTGCCCAAGCCAGCATCTGCCAGCCCCTAGGCGTCCAGTTCGGAATCCCAATAGAGAAAATCCATCCAACTCTCGTGCAGGTAATTCGGCGGAAACTTCCGCCCTTGATTGCGTAACATCCCTGCCGCTGGCTGGCGCGGGGTACGGCGCAGGCCCAAGCCCGATTGTCGCAAACTTTTTGAGCCTTTGCGAAGGTTACACCGCGAGCAGGCCGCAACCACGTTTTCCCACGACGTCACACCACCGCGCGCCCGTGGGACCACGTGGTCAAAGGTCAGATCTCCTTTCGCGCCACAATACTGGCAACTGAAATCATCGCGCAAAAACAGGTTGAACCGGGTGAAGGCGACGCGTTTTTGCGGCTTCACGTAGTCAAGCAGCACCACAACCGAGGGGATGCGGATCGAGACCGACGGCGAATGCACAAAATCATCATACTCCGCGACGATTTGCACCCGTTCGAGCCAAACCGCCTTCACCGCTTCTTGCCAGGGCCACAGGGACAGCGGGTAGTAGCTGAGCGGGCGGTAATCAGCGTTCAAGACCAGCGCCGGGTTGTGGCGCAATGCCCCCGGTTCCCGCACAAACGCAGTCCTGAAGTTGATCTCTTCACTTACCTGCATCGGCACAATGCCTCCACCCTGCTTGCCGTCTGCGGCATCAGGACGGGAACACCCGTCCCAGCCTTTGCCCACTATATCCAGGTGTTCCCCACGGGCAAGCGAAACCAGATGCAGTAGGAATCAGCCAAAACCGGGCCTGTTTATGGCAGATATATTGTGTGACCACCGGCGGGTCCGCACCCTACTCCGGCAGCTTGTCGCGCAAAAACGCCAATGCAACCGACAGCCCATCGGGCGCAATCCCGTGGCCGGTGCCTTGCATCACATGGGCGTAAACCTCTTCCCAACCAGCGGCCTCCAGACCGTCTACGGCCTCGGGCAGCGATTGCGGTGGCACCACGTCGTCAGCATCGCCGTGCAACAGCAGGATCGGCGGGCGTACAACAACCTCATCAACCAGCGCTTCCGGCTCCAGCAACCGGCCCGAAAACCCCACAACGCAGGCGAATTCTTCGTCCCGGCGCGGGGCAATATGCAGCGCGATCATGGTGCCCTGGCTGAACCCCACCAGCGCCGTTTCCGCCGCTGCCACCCCATGTTCAGCCATCACATGATCCAGAAATACGTTCAGGTCGGTGACCGCACGTTCCATCCCCTCAGACGCCGCCTCCTCGGAGGAGCCGTCGATCCACGGGATCGGAAACCACTGAAACCCCGCGGGATTGACCGAGGAGCGTTCCGGCGCATCGGGGGCCACAAACACCGTATCGGGCAAATGCTCAGCCAACGGATCAGCCAAGCCCAGCAAGTCTTTGCCATCCGCTCCATAGCCATGGAGGAATACCACAAGTGACTTGGTCTCGCCGGATTGGGACGGCTTGCTCCCGTAGTCCAATACATCACTCATAACGCACCCTCTCGCTTGGTCTTTTCCCGGTAGTAAGCCCACAGCGCACGGGCAGCAATGGCGCGAACCGGGGTCCAGGCCTCGGCCATCACGCGGATCTCGCGCTCAGAGGGGCGCGCCTCCAACCCAAACAGCAGCTTCGCACCTTCCTGTAGCGCCAGATCACCGGCAGCAAAGACATCTACATGGCCAAGGGCAAACTTGGCATAAATCTCGGCTGTCCAACGGCCGATGCCGGGAATCGCGATCAACACCTCCAGGACCTCGTCCACTGATGCGGTCCGCAAGGCGGTGTAGTTGACCCCCGCATCCGCCAACGCCTTGGCATAACGCACTTTTGGCCGGGATAACCCGCAGGCCCGCAACTCTGCTTCCGAGGCCACGGCCACAGCCGCCTCCAGGTTCAAACCGGCGGCCTCAAGCCGTCGCCAGATTGCCGCCGCTGATGCGGTCGAAACCTGCTGTCCCATGATCACCTGTAACAGCGCCCCAAACCCATCTGCACGGCGGCGCAACGGCAACGGCCCTGCAATCACCGCGAACCGAGGCTCAATCTCACGTAGGCGCGCAAAGCCTGCCGCCACATCTGCTTCCGTCTCAACTCGCACGTAGTCCCCTGTTCTTCTTGCAAAATATACGGACCGGCACCTTCGCAACCCAGAAGCTCTGGCACCGAAACACTCCCATTTGCCAAATGTGCCGGATGGGAGTGCAAGGGTGATTGTGTGGGCGGCACCCGCCTGATCCTGAAATCTTATAAACGTGGCGTCCGCACATCTGGACGCTCCAAGCCAAACCTTATACCGCTGCGCCTATGACCAACACCGCCCAACCCGACACCGCCCAACCCGACCCCGTCCAAAATGATGCACGCGCCAAGCGAAATGTGATTGTTCTTGTGATGGCGCAAGCGATTCTCGGCTCCCAGATGCCGATGCTATTTATCATGGCTGCCCTCGCAGGCTTGATGATTGCACCTTCACCGGCGCTGGCGACAATCCCGATCTCACTCATCGTCTTCGGGTCCATGACAACCGCGCCGTGGCTTTCTGCGGTGATGCAGCGCTACGGGCGCACAACCGGGTTTTACATCGGTGCAATTGGCGGCGGCGTCGGGGCTGCAATCTCGGCTTATGGCCTTTGGGCCGATAGCTTTGCGATCTTCCTTGTCGGGTCCTATTTCAGCGGCATCTACATGTCCGCGCAGGGGTTTTACCGCTTTGCTGTCACCGACACCGCATCACCAGCGTTTCGCCCAAAGGCGATATCATATGTCATGGCTGGCGGGCTTTTGTCGGCGCTGATTGGCCCGCAACTGATCAAAGTTTCGGCTGATGCAACGGTGATCCCGTTCCTTTCGGCTTATGGATTAGTGGTAATTATCAATGCCTTAGGCGCGATCCTTTTCCTCTTCCTTGACCTGCCCAAACCCGAACCTGCCCAAGCGGGCGCCCCGAAAGGCCGCACCCGCTCAGAGCTTTTGCGGGACCCGAAAATTATTGTCGCGATGATTTGCGCGGCGGTCACCTACTCGTTGATGAACCTGATGATGACCTCCACTCCGTTGGCGGTTGTCGGGTGCGGTTTTTCAACTGGAAACGCGGCTGATGTGGTCTCGGCCCATGTCATCGCCATGTTCGCCCCGTCGTTTTTCACCGGCCACCTCATTGCCCGGTTCGGAGCCACCAAAATTGTCGCCATCGGCCTGTTCCTGCTGGCCAGCGCCGGTGCAGTGGCCCTGACCGGGGTGGAATTGTTTCAGTTCTTCGGGGCGCTGATATTACTTGGGATTGGCTGGAATTTTGGCTTCATCGGAGCCACCGCAATGCTCACCGCCGCCCACGCGCCCGAAGAACGGGGCACTGTGCAGGGGTTGAACGATTTTGTGGTCTTTGGCTGCGTCACCATCGCGTCACTCAGCTCGGGTGTGTTGATGTATTCGGGCGGGGCGAATGTGGTGATTGGCTGGAATGCGGTGAACTACGCCATGGTGCCGTTCCTGGTCCTGGCCGGGGCGGCGCTGATCTGGTTGGCGATGCGCCCCGAGGAACTCGCCGACTGAGGCTAAACGTTCCAAATGAGACGAACTGGTCCCATTTGGGACTTTAAGCCCAAACTGACTGGCGATTCGGGGCCCCTCACTCAGACGCTTACGCGCCTCATATCCGTCCGAAAAACGCCGCCGCCATCAGGCTGAGTTTCTCCCGCGCCGGGGCGGGGTCAAGGCGACCGTCTGCGACAGCCAACGGGTCAGCTACCGCACGCGCCAAGATCATCTTCGCGCCTGCCACCTCAAACAGCGCCGCGCGGGCGGGCATGGGGGTATCAACGCCAGAGGGCCACGCGGCAAGCGCATCCGCCGCCAGCCTCGCCACAGCATCCACCCGGCCATCAAGCAGAGGCACCCTGCCCCGCGCCTCCAAATCCGGCACCGCCATCAGATACCGCGCAAGACCGGCGGCGTAACCAATGGCAGTGGTCGCTGCATTGGGGGTTCCGCCGAGGGCGCGAATGCCGGTGTCGATGAGGTTGCCAGAGGTCCGCTGGAGGTATTGGCGAAACGCGCCTTCATCCTCAAACGGATCTTTGTAGATATCCCACCGGCGCGCGGCGATCAACTTGTCCAGGGTATCCGCCGCCTCCGAATCCAGAAACCCAAGCGCATCAACAACCTGGTGCCGCCGCCCCCGCCCTTCGGCCACTTCCTCCAGGGCATCCCGCCACCATTGCAGGCGCATTTCGGCAATCATCACCTCATCTGTCAGCCACGGCGCGCGGGATACCTCGATGTTGAACGCGTAAAGCGGCAGGAGGATCTTGCGGGCCTCCAAAGGCGCCGCCATGGCCGCACGGAAGCGGCGCGGGTCGCCTCGGGCGACGAGGTCAGCGCAGGCTTGAATGCTCACGCGGGTTTCACCACTGACAGCAGATACCCGGTCTCGGCGCGATGTTTGCGCCACCTGGCGATCTCGGCCTCAGCCTTGTCCAAGGCAATGTGCATCCGATCGTCGGCAACCCGGCGGAGTTTTGT
This sequence comes from Roseicyclus sp., assembly GCA_016763475.1. GTDB lineage: Bacteria > Pseudomonadota > Alphaproteobacteria > Rhodobacterales > Rhodobacteraceae > Gymnodinialimonas. The sequence goes on along the minus strand of JAESTV010000107.1, from coordinate 2,370 downwards.
GATCCGGTCTTCCATTGGCCGGTAATAGCTTTCCCACGCCACGTCCGAAAGCATTCGGGTGGCAATTGTCTGGAAGCCGGCGCGGGTGATCTGGGCGGCGATGCCTTGGGTGTTGGTCAGCCGGTTGTAGCCGTCCCACATGGCAATTGCGCCGTCAGAAGGGGACGCGGTGAACAGGCACGGTTCGGAAAACGCAATTGCGCCGCCGCCAGCCAACGCCTCACGCCAGAGCGGCAGCATGTATTCGATGCCGCTGAAATACACCGCTCCTGCCGACCAGATAAAGTCGTAAGGCCCTGTGATTGCCTTGAAATCCCCGACTTGCAGCGCCACCCGCTTGTCCGCGCCCCACCGGGCGTGTGCGGCCTCAATGAACGGCCCATGGGCGTCAATGGCGGTCACATGTGCATCCGGGGCCGCCCGCAACAGCGCACCGATATCGCCGCCGGGACCAGAGGCCGCATCACAGATACGCGCGCCGGGTCTGAGGTTTGAAACTTCCGCCGCCCAGGCCACATCTGCGGTTTCCCCCGGCCCTTCGCGGGGCAGGTCGGCGTGGATGGTGAAAAAGCTGGCGCGGTCGAATTCGGTCACTGGTGCCTCATACAACGTTCAACCGGGTTCAGACCCGTATCCCGGCCTGATGCCGGCGCAGCAACCGGGGCCGTCGGTTTATCAGGTCCTGCAAGGGCGGCGGGGATCATGCCTGCGCCCCATCTGTCGCCCCATCTGTGACCAGCTTCCAGTTCACCGCATCCAACAGCGCCTCAAAACTGGCGTCAACTATGTTGGCAGAGACGCCAACCGTGGACCAGCGGCGGCCGTTGCTATCTTCACTGTCGATGATCACACGGGTCACGGCCTCGGTCCCGCCCTGAGTGATCCGCACCTTGAAATCCACAAGGCGGATATCTTCGATCAGGCGCTGATACGGCCCGAGGTCTTTGGCCAGAGCTTTGGCCAATGCGTTGACCGGGCCGCGATCGGAGCCGCCTTCATCCAGGCTTTCGCTGACCGACAGCATCTTCTTGTCCCCGATCTTCACCACAACCACGGCCTCAGACAGGCTGACCATCTGATTATATTTGTTTTTGCGGCGCTCAACCGTGACCTTGTAGCGTTTGACCTCGAAGTAGCTCGGCAGCAGGCCGAGGGCGCGGCGCGCCAGCAGTTCAAACGAGGCCTGTGCAGTGTCGAAACTGTAGCCCTGATCTTCACGATCTTTGATCGTGTTGAGGATATCAGCCAGCGCCGGGTTGTCTTTGGCAACCTCAAGCCCCGCGTCTGCAAGGCGCTGGCGCAGATTGGATTGACCCGCCTGATTGGACATCGGGATGATCCGGGCATTGCCGACGATCTGCGGGTCGATGTGTTCGTAGGTGGTGGGGTTTTTGACAATGGCGCTGGCGTGAAGGCCGGCCTTGTGGGCGAAAGCTGACGCCCCGACATAAGGCGCCTGGCGCTGTGGCACCCGGTTGAGGATATCGTCGAGCATTCGGCTGATCCGCGTGAGGCCTTGCAGCTTTTCGCGTGGAATACCGATATCGAACTGGCTTTTATACGGCTCTTTCAGCAGCAGCGTCGGGATCAACGTGGTGAGGTTGGCGTTGCCGCAGCGCTCACCGAGGCCATTCAGCGTGCCCTGGATTTGGCGCGCACCGGCTTGCACCGCAGCCAGCGAGCCTGCGACGGCGGTTTCGGTATCGTTGTGGGTATGGATGCCAAGGTTTTCGCCGGGGATGCCTGCGGCAATGACGGCTTTGGTGATGGCGTGGATTTCTTCGGGCAACGTGCCGCCGTTGGTATCACACAAAACGATCCAGCGTGCGCCGGCGTCACGGGCGGTTTTGGCGCAGTCCAGCGCATACTCCGGGTTGGCTTTGTAGCCGTCAAAGAAGTGTTCGGCGTCAAACAGTGCTTCGCGCGATTGGGCGACGAGGTGGGCGAAGGAGGCGCGGATATTCTCGACGTTTTCGTCGAGGCTGATGCCGAGGGCCTCGGTGACGTGAAAATCGTGGGACTTGCCCACAAGGCACACGGTCCTGGTCCCGGCGTTGAGGACAGCGGCGAGGACATCGTCGTTTTCAGCCGAGCGCCCGGACCGTTTGGTCATGCCGAACGCCGTCATTCGGGCTTTGGTCTTCGGGATATCGTCGAAAAACGCCGAGTCCGTCGGGTTGGCACCGGGCCAGCCGCCTTCGATGTAGTCGAGGCCGAGGGCATCAAGCGCCTGCGCGATGCGAACCTTCTCAGGTGTGGAGAATTGCACACCCTGGGTCTGTTGCCCGTCCCGCAGGGTGGTGTCGTAGAGGTAGAGGCGATCCGTCATAAGGGCACACCCGGTTCCTGATCCGGGAAATCCGGGCTGAA
>JAESTV010000106.1 GCA_016763475.1 Roseicyclus sp. | reverse complement strand
CTACACGCGCACCGATGGCTGCTTCACACACGCGGCGCTTCAATATCCCGAACCAGGCACCTACTCAAAAAGTTGATCAAAGGCGCTTTGGCCCTGCTCGGTGAAAAGAACTGCCCGGCTTGAGATATCTCTTTTGGCCCACCCGAGAGTTTCAAAACGAGCCAAGATTGCCCGGCCCAGATTTCCGGATAAATGAGACCGTCGCACGCTCCAATCCAAACACTCCCGGCACAATGGTGAGGCTTTCTTTTCCACCGAAGTGAGGTCGATGCCGAGCGCTTCGACAAACGCCCAACCAGTTGGTGTCAGCATCAGGTCATCTCCGTTTCGTGAGAGATAGCCCTTGCTGCACATTCCCTCAAAAAGCCAAACCCCCATGTCACCAGCCAGATGATTGTAACAACTCCTCGCATGACGCAAAGCACCGTCGCTCGGGCCTGTCCGGGTTCTGCTATGCCCAGCTTTTTCAGCAAGCCCCATCAAACCGCTTACAACATCAGCAACATGTTCATCCGTGATCTCATAGTATTTGTGGCGACCCTGTTTGCGTGGCCGCAATAGCTTGCTTTCGCTCAATTTCCGCAAATGTGCGCTGGCCGTCTGGGGCGTGATGTTCGCCTCTGCGGCCAGTTCGGTTGCAGTCAGTGCTTTGCCGCTCATCAATGCAGCCAACATGTTTGCGCGGGCCGGGTCGCCAATCAAGGCGGCAATTCTTGCAATGTCCGGGCCTTCCTTCATGCGGCCACGTTGAGCGAAAAATCAGCGCGCACGTCAACAATGCACCTTTGACGTGACGCTTGCGGGGCCTCATGGGGCGCGAAATCTGATTCGACGGCATCCAAAAGGGTAACCGCTCGTTTGAGCAATTGTGTCTGGGCAGGTGTCAAAGAACCCGGCCCAGCAGCGGTCATTTTCTCGATGAACATCACACCCGCTTGCTTCAGAAACACCGATTCCGGCTGACCGTCTCGTGTGCAAACGCCGTAAACGCCATTCAGAAAGTGACCCCATGTGGCGTCAGCATGTTCGACATCAAATTGTTCCCCAACATCTGGTGCGGCCTCGACAAGCTGCCGACCCAAATCGCTTGTCAGAAAAGTTACCTTTGCCTCGTTGTAGCGGCTGAAGAAATGCCGGCGCGCACGCTCTTCAGTGTGCAACCCAAGACGAGTGATAACATCAAACCACGCGGTATGACCCTTCAGATGAAAGCGATATGTATCGCAATCTGTGAAATCGCTGACGAATGAAACTGACTGACCATTGCTTGTGTATTCATACGAAGGCACCGGGAAAACACGCACCTGAACTAAGGTGTCCAGCGCTTTTGATGAGGACTGGCAAGCGTCTGCAAAGGCACGTTCTTCCAGGAAATTTGAGTATAGGTAGTTGAGAAGCATCGAGGACCTCCAGCATTGAGCCTACAGATGCACTACCATCAAGTGGCCATCAAATGCTTCGGCCCAGAGCGAAGTGTGGATTCGCAAAACCAGTCATTTAACCAATCTGCACATCATCAAAAATGGCCCGATGAAGACCTCCGCAACACCACGCAACACATCACGCAACACATCACGCCTCACACCGCCCCCGTATACTCCCCCCGTGCCGGATAATTCTTGTCGATGGCGAAATCGACCGCGCCCAGAAGCTCGCGGAAATGGGGCCGCACAAAGGGCATCGTCTGCACGCTCATGTAATACAACGTCCGGTCCGGGTTCACCAAAAACAGCCCCGGCTCTGCGAACAGCGCAGGCTCCTCGATCCCGATCGAGGTCTTGCCCCGTGAGGTCGAGATATACAGCCCCCACTCCCGCGCCTTGGCCAGCGGCAAGTCATAGCCAAATCGCAAATTCTCGGCCCCGATCTTGGTTTTCATCTCAGCGGCGCGATCTGCGCCGTCGGACGATATCGCAACCGATCCCACACCGCGCGCCGCAAACTCACCCACCAGCGCCTCAAACTCCGTCAGGTATTTGGCGCACAGCGGGCAATGTAATCCGCGATAGAAGCACACCACGGTGCCACGCGGGGTGGCCTCAGCGGACAGATCAAAAGTTCCCCCACCGACCTGAGGGACAGACAGGGCGGGCACATCTTGGCGCGGCATCAACATCGGGAGATCTCCTTGAAGGGTCGCGCGCACCCTAGGGGCCGAATCCGGCAAGGACCAGTCCGGTAAGGCCGTCTATGGGCCGGTGATGTCGCCATCCAGCAACGCGCTCAAGAGCGCAGACAGGTCTGTTGTCCGTGTTGTTGCGTTGGGTTGCGCCAGTTGCTCAAGCCCAAGGCTGGCCCCATAAAGTATGCGCGCCGCCATGTCAGGCGCGGCAATCCCTACCTCTGCAAATAGCGCCGCCAGATAGGTGAGCCGGGCGGCATCAACGTTCGCCACCGCGCGCGCCACCGCCGGGTCGAGCCGCCCCCAAGCGCGGATTGCAATTTCGGACGCCGCCCCCCCGTATGGCGCCGCGACGTCCGAGGTCGCAACCTCCACCAGCCGATGTAACCGCGCGGTGGGTGTGCCGCCCCCTGTCTCCAAAACCCGGATCACATCGTGCGTCGCGGCCTCTTCCCAATGGCTGATCATGGCCGCAGTCAGCGCGGATACATCCTTGAAATGCCAGTAGAATGACCCCTTAGACACGCCAATATCCCGCGCCAGGCGCTCTGCCTTGATCGCGCCCAGGCCCCCGCTCGACAAGGCGCGGAAGGCGGCCTTGATCCAGCTGTCAGTGCTTTGGCGGGGAGGACGGGTCATTCACAAACCATACGGCAGCGTATTGACAGCCGCAAGGCGGGCTGCGCATACCATACGAAACCGTATGGAAAGGATATCTCATGAACCGCCTCTGCCTGGCCGCTGGCCTGATCATGGCCACCATCACAGTGCTGCACACCGTCGGCGGCGGCACCGATGTGCACCAACCACTGCTCGCCCAGGTCGACACCGCCGAAATGCAGCTTTATGTCAGCGTCCTCTGGCATTTTGCGACGTTCGCCTTGGTTACCATGACCGCAACACTCCTGTGGGCGGCGTTTGATTTCCCGGCCCGTCAAGCGACGGCGGTTCTGTGCGCCGTGCTCACCACCGGCGTCGCACTCCTTTTCTTCGGGTACGGCATCACCCGGCTCGGCACCATCTGGACCGCACCGCAATGGCTGCTGTTCCTGCCTGCCATCATCCTGATCGCCGCGGCGACGATCCGACAGAACGCGCGTTGAGGCTGGACGACGCAGGCCCAAACCCTTACCTCTCACCCATGGTCAAAAGCCCCCCCCTCACGATCTACCTCGCCGCCCCGCGCGGCTTTTGTGCCGGTGTGGACCGCGCCATCAAGATCGTGGAACTGGCGCTGCAAAAGTGGGGGGCGCCGGTCTATGTCCGCCACGAAATTGTGCACAACAAATTTGTGGTTGATGACCTGAAATCCAGAGGCGCGGTGTTTGTCGAAGAGCTTGCGGACTGCCCCCAGGATCGCCCGGTGATCTTCTCTGCCCACGGTGTCCCAAAATCCGTCCCCGCCGCGGCGCAAGCGCGCCAGATGGTCTTTGTGGATGCCACCTGCCCGCTGGTGTCAAAGGTCCATATCGAGGCCCAGCGCCACGCCGACAACGGCCTGCAAATGATCATGATCGGCCACAAAGGCCACCCTGAAACTGTCGGCACCATGGGGCAGTTGCCTGATGGCGAAGTGCTTCTGGTCGAGACCGTCGAAGACGTCGCCACCGTTGCCGTGCGTGACCCCGCGAAGCTGGCCTTTGTGACCCAGACCACCCTCAGCGTTGATGATACAATCGAGATCGTAAAAGCGCTCAACACCCGGTTCCCGGCCATCGTCGGCCCCCACAAGGAAGATATCTGCTACGCCACAACCAACCGGCAAGAGGCCGTCAAAGCCATGGCCCCCAAGGTTGACGCGATGCTGGTGGTGGGGGCGCCAAACTCCTCCAATTCCAAACGTCTGGTCGAGGTCGGCTCCCGCGCTGGCTGCGCCTATTCGCAACTGGTGCAACGGGCCACCGACATCGACTGGCGCGCGCTGGAGGGTATCAAAAGCCTCGGCATCACCGCCGGCGCCTCCGCCCCCGAAGTGCTGATTGAGGAGGTCATCGCCGCATTTGAGGCCCGGTTTGACGTCACCCGGGAACTGGTGGAAACCGCGGTCGAAAACGTCGAGTTCAAAGTGCCGCGGGTGCTGCGCGAACCGGCTTGAGACCCAAACCCCGGCAGTAGGGCAAACCTCGCCCGGTGTACTCTCGTCCCTACCATCCCTTGCCCGTATAATCGGCCGGTCCACAATACACCCTCCCCCCTTGCGCCCACACCCATCACAGCCGATCCTGATCCAATGAAAACCGCCATCATCCCCGACGGCTTCCAAGCCTCCGCCGAGGCCCTCGCCATGTCCCCCGGCATTGTTTCAGGTGACCACATCTTCCTGACCGGCATCACCGGCAGCGCCCCGGACGGCTCCATGCCGCCTGACCCGGAAACCCAGTTCCGCGCCGTCTTTGACAAAGCCGCAGGTGTGCTTGCCGCCGCCAATCTGCCGTTGGACGCCATCGTCGAGATGACCAGCTACCATATCGGCCTGCGGGGCCACTTCGACATGTTCGACCAGATCCGCCGCGCCACTTTCGCGGCACCGTACCCGGCGTGGACCGCGATTGAGGCTGCTGGCCTGCGCCGCGAAGGAGCGTTGGTGGAAGTCCGCTTCGTCGCCCGCGCCTGACCCGTCGCCAATCTGCTCGACACGTTAGCTGAACTGGTGTCACGCAGCCTTATTGTACCAAATGGGACGATCCCGGCCTCAAATGGAACAATCCGATGCCCACCAAATTT
>JAESTV010000105.1 GCA_016763475.1 Roseicyclus sp. | reverse complement strand
GATGACGCGGACATTGTTCCAACCGCGCCGCTTGCGTCAATTGACGTAGAGGCTGTGGTCACACCTGAGGTGGTGCCTGAGGGGACAGTTGTCACAGCTGAGGTGGTGCCTGAAGATACCCTCGACGTTGCTGCCCCCCGCCTTGATCTGGTGCGCGTTGACCCTCAAGGCAGCACTGTGATCGCGGGTCACACAAGCCCCGGCACCGCCGTTGCAATCCTGCTGGATGGCACCGAGGTTTTCTTGACCCAGGCAGATCGGGCCGGGGACTTTGTGGCGTTGATCACCCTTGCGCCATCTGACAGCCCGCGCATTCTAGGCGTTGAGGCGCGGCCAGAGGATGGCTCGGTTTTGGCAGGTGTAGAGACAATTATCGTGGCGCCGTTTGGTGCCGCATCCGAGCCAGAGCCACAGGTGGCGCAAGCACCTGATTTGCAAGTTGCGCCAGACACGCCGGGTACGCCGGACATGGCCGACACGCCGGGTACTCCCGCGCCGGACTCACCTGCCATTGAAGAGATTGCCGCGCTTTCCGAGACATCTGAGGGGCCAGAGGTTGGCGCCGTTCCGGCCCCTCTTGCCTCAACCATCCTAACCCAGACGCCACAAACGCCGCAGAGCGTCGAAAACCCGGTCACGCCTGACACCCCTCTAATGACCGGCGAGGTTGCAACGCCGGAAGCGCCTGATACCCCTCTGGCAACCGGCGAGGGTGCGGCACCCGAAGCGCCTGATACCCCTCTGGCGACGGACGTCCCTGAAACACCCGCCCCTGAAACACCCGCCCCTGAAACACCCGCCCCTGAAACACCCGGCGAAACAACATCCCCCGGCGTATCCCCCACTGCGCCCGGCGCATTGGCCGCCGCACCAGCCACACTTAACGCGCCGGACCTCTCCACCTCCGCTCCCCCACCGGTCCAAAGCAACGACACACGCCCCGCCATCACAGCCCCGGCCCGCGCGCTGGCCCCTGCTGTTGTCATTGCCGGGCCGGATGGCCTGCGCATCACCCAAGGTCCGGGTGCTGAACCCGCCGTGCAGACCGTCATCCGCCTCGACGTAATCTCTTATGACGCGCAAGGCGCGGTAACCCTTGCGGGTCGTGGACCCGCGGCGGCAGATATTCAGGTCTATATCAACAACCAACCGATCCAGTTGGGTGAGATCGGGCCGAATGGTGCCTGGTCCCTGCAATTGCCCGACGTCGATCCCGGCACCTATACGCTTTCCGTGGCGGAACTGGCGGCGGACGGAAGCACCGCCTCAGTGGTGGAAACACCGTTCCTGCGCGAAGACCCTGTACGTGTGGCAGAGACCCCCGCCCGATCGACTTCGGGTATCGAGGTCATCACGGTACAGCCGGGCTTCACACTGTGGGGCATGGCCCATGACAGCTTTGGCGACGGCATCCTTTATGTGCAGATATTTGAAGAAAACCGCGATCAGATTCGTGACCCGGACTGGATCTTTCCCGGTCAGATATTCCGAATCCCCGATCTGGAGCGGGTTACAGACGGGAACTGAGCCGCACGCTCTGGTCTCTGCCTCTCAGGGCACTTAGGTATGGCAGGCACGAGACAGGACTCCAGCCAGATGCCAGCCGATAACACTGCCCAATCCGATACCCCCAACACGGCGCAAAGTGACGTGGAGGCCGCCGCCACGGCGGCGATCGAAGAGGCTGAACGCCGCTCGGGCTGGCGCACAATCCGCAAGGTCTCACCCTATCTGTGGCCGGACGACAAGCCTTGGGTGAAACGGCGTGTGGTGATTGCGTTGCTGATGCTGATATTGGCTAAGGTGATCACTGTTAGCACGCCATTCCTGTACAAGGCCGCTGTTGACTTGCTGGCAGGGGACTCGACCAACCCGGCCTGGATTTTGGGCGCGGGGGCTGTGGGGGTGACCGTTGCCTACGGCGTGGCGCGTTTGCTGTATGTGGGCTTTCAACAACTGCGTGATGCGGTGTTTGCCAAGGTTGGCCAACACGCCCTGCGCCTGTTGGCGTTAGAGACCTTCCAGCATATGCATGCGTTGTCGATGCGCTACCACATCACCCGCAAAACCGGGGGGCTCAGCCGGATCATCGAACGTGGTGTGAAGGGTGTCGATTTTCTGCTGCGCTTCATGCTGTTCTCTATCGGGCCGCTGATCCTTGAGCTGGCGTTAACCGGCATCATCCTGGCCCTGGTGTTTGATATCAATTACCTGCTGGTTCTTGCCGTCACGATCGCACTCTACATCTGGTTCACCTTCAAGGTGACCGAATGGCGGGTGCGGATCCGCAAAGAGATGAACGACCAGGATACGGATGCCAATCAAAAGGCCATCGATAGCCTGCTGAACTTTGAGACGGTGAAATATTTCGGGGCTGAGGACCGTGAGGCACAACGTTATGACAGCGCGATGGAACGCTATGAGGCGGCGGCGCTGAAAACGTCCTACACCTTGGCATTCCTGAACTTCGGGCAATCTGTCCTGATTACAGGTGGCCTTGTGGTTGTCATGGTGATGGCTGCCATCGGGGTGCAGGACGGCACCCTGACGGTTGGTGATTTTGTCATGGTCAACGCCTACATGATCCAGATCGCCATCCCGTTGAACTTTCTTGGCTCGGTGTATCGTGAGATCCGGCAGGCGCTGGTGGATATGGGAGAGATGTTCAACCTGCTGGACCAACCCCAGGAGGTTCGCGATGCGCCCGATGCGAAGGCTCTGGAGGTTACGGGTGGCCGTGTGCGTTTGGAAGCCGTGCAGTTTGGCTATGAGGCCGCGCGGCCAATCCTGAAGGGTGTGGATATCGACATCCCAGCGGGGCAGACGGTGGCGATTGTAGGCTCGTCCGGGTCGGGCAAGTCAACCATCGGACGGTTGATGTTCCGCTTCTATGATGTCGGCGCGGGGCGGATCACCATTGATGGACAGGATCTGCGTGACGTCACGCAGGAATCCCTGCACAACAGCATCGGTGTGGTGCCCCAGGACACGGTGCTGTTCAACGACACAATCTATTACAATATTGCCTATGGCCGGGCAGGGGCGTCACGCGCGGATGTAGAGCAGGCTGCAAAAGCGGCAGCGATCCATGATTTCATCCTGTCGCTGCCTGATGGTTATGAGACAACGGTGGGTGAGCGCGGTCTGAAGCTGTCGGGTGGCGAGAAACAACGGGTTGGCATTGCCCGAACCCTGCTGAAGGACCCGCCGATCCTGATATTGGATGAGGCGACCTCAGCCCTTGATACCGATACCGAGATGGAGATCCAGAACGAGTTGCGCGCCATGGGTGAGGGGCGCACGGTTCTGACCATTGCCCATCGTCTGTCGACCATTGTGGATTCGGACCGGATTGTGGTGCTGGAGAAAGGCGTAGTTGTGGAGGAGGGCACCCACGACGAGCTACTGGCGCGTGATGGCCGCTATGCCCAGTTGTGGCATCGTCAGGTCTCGGATGAGGATGTGGCCTGATCTTTTGGGTCTGCTGGTCGTGTGGTTTGTCTGGAGCAAGTACGCCACTTTTGGCGATTGTCTGGTTTGGTGAGAGATTGCGCCGCCTTTGGGGGCGCCTTTGGGGCGCGCCGGGGGTGGCGCCGGTG